>WOZJ01000063.1 GCA_011620345.1 Nitrospirota bacterium | reverse complement strand
CCTGTCCAGCCAACCTCCGGCGCATGACAGCTGGCGCAGGACTGATTGCCGTTGATCGACAGCTTGGGGTCGAAGAAGATGAATTTGCCCAGCTGTTCGGTGGGCGTCAATCCGTGCGCCACCGATGTTGCGAAAGCGAGCCCAAGAGCCAGAGAACCCATGATGACTGTCCGCTGATGCATTGGTTCCTCCCCATGGTTATCGATGATCGTCGACCGATGTTTTCATGTTCGTCAGCCTCTACCATTTAGCTTAGCCTCTAGCTTAGCACCAGAATGACACGGCGTTAACAGCAATGCCGTCATTATAGATAGAGAGCCGTCTCGACAATGGACGAGGCCAGCTCGAGGGGCGGGGATTATAAAAAATGAGGCCTCGGATCGGAGAGCATGGCTTTCTTCATCTGTTACCGCTATGCCTATTCCCTCTTACCCTCCTATGGCATATAGCGCGATTGTCCGGCCTTTCGGGGCCGTTGGGTTCCAGGGGGGCTTTGGGTTAAGATAAGCAAGGCAGCCTTCCAGAAAGAAACCTAAACCGTTGAGTACCCATGCCAAGCCTTGCTTGTTTGATCCCTGCACGCTTTGGCTCGACGAGGCTTCCTGGCAAGCCGCTTGCTTTGCTAGGCGGTAAGGCCTTGATCACACGCACGATCGGGCGGGCCAAAGAGGCTGGGATATTTTCGAGGATCGTGGTGGTCTCCGACCATTCGGGGGTTCTTCACGAAGCGAAGAAGGCGGGAGCCGAAGTGGTGCTTGTCGACGAGCCTTGCGCCTCTGGAACGGACAGAATCGCCAAGGCACTGCCTTGGGTCGAAGACGACTTTATCATGAACCTTCAAGCAGACGAGCCTTTCATCGCCCCGTCTCTACTCAAGGCGCTAGGCGATGGGATTGTTCACGAAGGCAGGGATGGGCTAATTTATACCTCTGCAGCCCCCATCCTTCGTTGGGAAGAGTTTGAGGACCAAAACCGGGTCAAGGTCGTGATGGATACGCAAGGAAGGGCGCTGTACTTTTCAAGAAGCCCCATTCCTTGCCAGCAAAGGACTCAAGAGGGGCCGAAACGGGCTTTCGTTCACAACGGAGTTTATGCGATGTCTCGCCGTACGCTCGAGCTGTTTTCCGGCCTGCCTCCTGCAACGCTCGAGGAAATCGAGCGTCTCGAGCAGCTAAGGGCACTAGAGCATGGTTTCGAGTTCCGCGTAATCGTTGCCCTAACGCAAAGTTTTGGCATCGATACCCCAGAAGACCTACAAAAAGCCGAGGCATTCCTCCTATGCGGCCAAAGTTCATCTTTGTAACAGGCGGCGTTCTTTCCTCTTTGGGCAAGGGGCTTGCCAGCGCCTCGATGGGGACGCTCCTTGAGGCCAGGGGGCTCAACGTAAACTTCATCAAGCTAGACCCCTACATCAACGTCGATCCGGGCACGATGAACCCATACCAGCACGGCGAGGTGTATGTCACCCGTGACGGGGCCGAGGCAGACCTAGATCTTGGTCATTACGAGCGGTTTACGCTTGCGCGCATGACGAAGGACAACAACATCACTTCGGGCAAGATCTACTTCAGCGTGCTTCAAAAAGAGCGTAAGGGAGATTACTTGGGCGACACTGTTCAGGTAATCCCGCACATAACCGACGAGATCAAACGCTCGTTCTTCAAGATGAGCCCAGAAACCGACATCGTAATCGTCGAGATCGGGGGCACGGTGGGAGACATCGAATCGCTCCCGTTTTTGGAGGCCGCAAGACAAATGCGAGGAGAATTGGGCGCGCAAAACGTCCTCTTTGTCCACGTTACACTCGTGCCGTACATTGAGACGGCCAAGGAGCTCAAGACCAAGCCAACCCAGCACTCCGTCAAGGAGCTGCGGGAAATCGGAATCCAGCCAGACATTTTGCTTTGTCGGACAAATCAAGATCTTCCTCCTGCCATTAAGGATAAAATCGCGCTGTTTACGAACGTCGAGGCAAGCTGCGTGATCACGGCCAAGGACGTGGAGTGCATCTACGAGGTGCCCCTTTTGTTTGGTGCTCAGAAGCTCGACGAACGGATTATAGAGAAGCTGAGCATCTGGACACGCGCACCCAAGCTCGAGGGCTGGAGAAGGCTCGTGGAGCGCTTCTACGGGCTCGAGAAAACGCTCTCCATAGGTATGGTAGGCAAGTACATGGGACTTACCGAGGCTTACAAAAGCCTTTCAGAGGCCCTTGTGCATGCAGGTATCCAGACGGGTTTTCATTTGGACATCCGCTACATCGATTCGGAAAGGCTCGAGGAAACAAACGCCGAGGAGATGCTCCAAGGGCTTGACGGGATCGTTGTTCCCGGAGGTTTTGGCCAAAGGGGCATTCTGGGTATGCTCGCGGCCATCAAGAACGCCAGGCTCTCCGGCCTGCCCTTCTTCGGGATTTGCTTGGGGATGCAGCTTGCGATTGTCGAGTTTGCCAGGAACGAGCTGGGGCTCGAAGATGCCAACTCCGAAGAGTTCGAGCCAAACACGCCCTACCCAGTCATCGCGCTTTTGGAGGAGCAGAAAAGCAAACAAAACTTGGGCGGGACGATGCGGCTTGGGGCCTATCCTTGCCGCCTCTCTTCGGGCTCGCTTTCGTTTCGCGCCTACGGCAAGGAAGAGGTCTACGAGCGCCACAGGCACCGCTACGAGGTCAACCCAGAGTACCGGAGCCTTCTTGAGGAGCGGGGGCTTCGCGTTATGGGCCGCTCCCCAGACGGGCTCTTGGTAGAGGTAGTCGAGCTTACCGGACATCCTTGGTTTGTGGGATGCCAGTTCCACCCCGAGTTTGAATCCAAACCGCTGGCCCCGCATCCTTTGTTTGTTTCGTTCCTCGAGGCCGCAGGGAAGCATGCATCTCAGAGGATCCCGGGTTGATGATGGAACGAATCGAGATCATTCCCGGGCTCTCTTTGGGCCCTGGAAGCCCGTTGCTTATAATCGCGGGCCCTTGCGTGGTAGAGTCGGAAGCCTTGACGCTCGAGATCGCCAAGATGCTCAAAGGAATCACGAAGGAGCTTGGCGTCGGGTTCGTGTTCAAGGCTTCCTTCGACAAGGCAAATAGAAGTGTTCACGGAAGCTTTCGGGGGCCTGGGATCCAAGAAGGGCTGGAAGTGCTCGCCAAGGTCAAAAAGGAAGCCGGGGTGGCGATCCTGACCGATATCCATGAACCTTGGCAGGCTAGACCCGCGGCAGAAGTCGTAGACGTGCTCCAGATCCCCGCGTTTTTGTGCCGCCAGACCGACCTTGTCCTGGAAGCGGCCCGTACGGGCAAGCCATTGAACATCAAGAAAGGGCAGTTCATGGCCCCCCAGCAAATGGGCGGGATTGTTGAAAAAGCCAGGCATGCCGGAAACGATAGGGTCTTCTTGACCGAGCGGGGGACTAGCTTCGGCTACCAAGACCTGGTCGTCGATTTTCGCTCGCTCGACATTCTCAAGCGGCTTGGAGTTCCCGTCGTTTTCGATGCCACCCATTCCGTCCAAGCTCCGGGGGCGGAGGGGGAGCGTTCTGGCGGAAAGCGCGAGTTCGTCGCCCCCCTGGCGCGGGCGGCCGCGGCCGTCGGCGTGGATGGGCTGTTCTTCGAAGTGCATCCAGACCCGGACAGGGCGCTCTCCGACGGTCCGAACATGGTCACACCGGCGGCGTTTCGTTCCATCCTAAAAGATGTCTTGCGCATAACGACATCGCTATCCGAGAAAGCCTAAAGATTCCTTTTTTGCTAGTATAGACGCCTAAAAGAGACCCTCTTTTTTCGCCGCGCTTGAATATACGTTATATTCATGATATGGAAAAAGAGTGCACCTTTGGAAAAAATACAACCAAGGGGTTTAATTATGGCAACGCGCTTGTTCCTGACGATTCTAGCGGCATTGTATCTTGCCTTGCCTTCGCTATCCTGGTCCGGTACGGTACAACTCAAGGTTGCAACCCTTGCCCCTGACGGAACGGAGCTTGCCGACATTCTTAAAGGCATGAAGGAGAAAATCAAAAAGCGCACCCAAGGAAGGGTCGAGCTCGTTACCTATCTGGGCGGGGTGATGGGCAATGATCACGACGTTATCAAGAAGCTTAAGCTTGGCCAGGTTCACCTCGGTGCTTTTTCGACGCTCGGAACGCGCGTTGTCTGCCCAGAAAGCAAGGTGCTGGCCGTCTTGCCGTTTCGGCTCGATTCCTACGAAGAGCTCGACAAGGCCAAGGCGCTCATCGGGGGCAGGCTCAAGTCCTATGCCGAGCGGCACGGCTTTCAAATGCTGGCCATCTTGGAGCAAGGCTACAACCAGCTCTACACGAAGACCACCCCAGTAAGATCGCCTCACGATGCGGCGAGCATCAAGGTGTGCACCTGGGACGACGTGGGCGGGGAGATCCTCCAGGCCATCGGGACCCGCCCCATACCTATTTCAGAGGTTGAATCGATCCCCGCGCTTCGCTCGGGCATGCTGGATGCGACACCGGGACCGGCCGTATGGGTTCTCGGCACGCAGACGTTTACGCTGCTCAAATACGTAAACTTTCCCAAGTGGTACACTAGCATCGCCTCGGTCGCCATGACAAAGAAGGGCTATGAATCGCTTGCAAAGCAGCTTTCCAAGGAAGACTTCGAGGTGGTGATCGGGCTCATCAAGGAGATCGAGCCCGTTGTTGTCAGAAAAGCCAGAGAGGTCGAGGAAAAATCACTTGCGGCGTTCCAGGAATACGGGATGGAGGTGGTGAAACTTACCCCCGAGGAGTATGCCAATTTTAGGCAGGCAACGTCCAAGGTGCCAGACAGGTTCGTTGGGAAGGATTTTCCAAAGGAACTTTTGGACGAGGTGATGCAGGTTGTCCACTAGGCCTGATTGCCGTATTTCCTTGGCCTAACGAGCGCTGCCGGCTTTGCTCCATACGGCTGGTATTCCTCTACCTATTTTGCTGGTTTGGTCCGAGAAGTTTTTCCTATGCCCGTCGGCAGGCGGCCATTCGTTGTACATATTTTGATGGGCCTCTTGCATGAGCCTCAAGGCTTCTTTTGCAGAGGTATCGAACAGCCCCCCCCTTTGATCTCACTCATGGAAGCGTTTTCCGCTACGTGGTTCACACCGCTGACAAACGCGTAGCGAGGATGGGGCTTTTCTTGGCTGGAATGTATCAAATATTACGCAGCTTGCTCAATCGCAAGCGAATATTGCCGTTGTACTCGCTAAAATACCCCTCCGGGTGGTGTATGATTTTGTTTCACCTTTTTTAGGTCTCTCCAGCGGGGATACCCAGCCCATCTCAAGACCCCTCGATTTTGGCATCGAGGAATCTTCTTGGCCTAACGAGCGCTGCCGTCTTTGCTCAATACGGCTGGTATTCCTCTACCAGTGCTTCTCCGAACGTGACCTTGGGGAAGGCGCAGTAGATCGGCGCGCCTTCCCCCGGTTCGAACTTCTTGGATGTCTTATTGCCCTGGATGGGGCGAGCGTCTTGATGGAAGGCAATTGCTTTTGTGGTTTCTGGCATGGCAGTGCTCCTTTAGTAATTCTACGACTTCTACTAATAGGAACATATTGTAGCAATACACATGCCATTTAGCCGCTAAGGAGCCCCAGCTTTCTTACTTTGAGCCTTTTTGCTCTTACACGCGGATGCCGAAGGGCTCGTAGAGCCTGCGTGCCACAACAAGCCTGTTGACCTGCCCCGTCCCTTCGAAGATGTCGTAAACCTTAATATCCCGAAACCATTTTTCGAGCAGGTGATCCTGCGTGGTGCCAGAATCGCCGATCAAATCGATGCATTCCGCGCATATCTCGAGAGCGGCCTTTCCCATGTACGCCTTGGCCGCCGAGGCTTCGAGCGTGTTAGGCCTGCCTACGTCGGCCATCCATGCGGCCTTTTGGATTAGGAGGCGGCCAGCCCCAAGCTTAAGCTCCATTTCAGCCAGCTTTTCTTTTATTCTTCCGTAACGAGCGATAGGCCTGTCTAAGTTATAGTTTTCCTTGATGAAGTCTCGGGTATGCTCGAAGGAGGCCCTTGCGATACCGAGCGCCATCGCGGCCACGATCGGACGGGTTGCATCGAACGTACCCATCGCGACACGAAACCCTCCGCTTTGGCGGGCCTCGTACAGGTCTTCGCCGCCAAGCAGGTTTTCTTTGGGTACTCGGCAGTCCTCGAAGTACAAAACGGCCGTGTCGTTCGCCCGAAGACCCATTTTATGGACCTTTTCTCCCTGAATAAAACCGGGCATCCCCTTCTCGACGACGAACGCCCTGTGGCCGGCTCTACCTAAAGAGAAGTCGATCGTGGCGAACACGACGACCCACGAAGCGATATTGCCGTTGGTGATGAACGTCTTCGTGCCGTTTAAGATGTAGGCGTCTCCGTCTTTTACGCAGCGCGTACGGATGCCAGAGACATCCGAGCCACACTGAGGCTCCGTCGTGGCGTAAGCACCCCATTTCGGCTCTTTGTCCTTGAAGATCCCAAAAAAGCGCTCCCTTTGTTCTAGTGTACCGAAGGAGGAAACGGGGGGGCCACCCAACCCTGCTCCAGAGAGGCTCAGCGTAATGCCTGCGTCCCCCCAGCCAAGCTCCTCGACAGCCGTCACGATAAGCCGATTAAACTCCTTTGGGGCCTTCCCCGCTTTTTTCTCGGAGCCTTCCTCTAGCCTGCCTCCGCCCGAACCCGTGTCCATCGTGATTCCCATCTCTTTGAGCTCGGTCAAGAGCCCAATAGGGACTTCTTGGTTTCTGTCCGCTTCGAGCGCGTTCGGACGCATCTTCTCTTTGGCCACCCAGTGGACGAACTCTCGAATGGTTTGCTGCTGTGGCGATTCAAGAAATTCAAGCGCCATGCCATGGTCCTCCTTAAAGAGCTGTGTCGGCAAGGTGCATAAAGGCTTCTTCTTGACCTGCATTCGTGGCCAGCGCCCTTGCATCCCGCATCCATTTTTCAACAGGGTAATCAAAAGTATAGCCATGGCCGCCAAGCATTTGGACGGCCCAGTTGCTCGAGAACAGCGCAGCCCTTGATGCGGCCACGAGCGCTTGGAAAGAGAGCTTTTCCGCCTCCTCAAGGCCGCTATCGAGCGCCCAAGCGGCCTTGAGGACCCCAAGAGTGGCCCCGTCGTTTTCCATGTGCATATCTGCCGCAGCGAAAGAAATCCCCTGAAATTGTGCAATCACTTGGTCGAAAGCCGTTCTTTGAGAGGTGTATTCGAGCGCGTACTCGAGGCTTGCCCTCGCGACCCCGCAGAGCATTCCCCCCAATAAGACGCGAACACCGGCAAGGAGCCGTCCGATACGGCCATCTCCTTGAAGCCGCTCGGCTTGCTCGCCGTCTAAGCTTAGCCATCCTGCAGGGGTAGCCAGGAGGCCCAAGCGTGTTTGGGAGGGTTTAGTTTTTGGCGTTCCTTGGAGAACCCAGGCGCCGTCGTTGCCCAGCACTACGTAAAGGCCTGCCGGACAGGGCCAAACGAGGCCTTTTTGCCCGTAGAGCTTCCCGTTTTTTTCGTGAACCTCGGAGGCTTTAAGGTCGAACCCGGCCGTCGGCTCGGCCCAGGCGAGCGCCCCCAGCAGCGCAAAATTTTCAGGCTTCGCGAATGGTGCAAGGAACTGCTCCTTTTGGGGTTCGCTCGCAAGCTCTTTGATGGCAAGCCCGGCAAATCCGCTCCCTAGGAGCATCGGCGCGATCCCGGCATCTCCCCATGCTAGCTCTTCCAAAACAAGCGCCTGTTCCAGATAGCCCAGGTTTAGCCCGTCCAACCCTTCGGGTAAGGCCATTCGTGAGAAACCGACTTCGAACGCCTCTCGTTTCAGCGCTTCGGGGACCCCCCCTTTTTCGGCATCCCGGTTAAGCGGGCGGATACGCTCCTTGGCGAAATCCTGGGCCAAGGCCTTGAGCTCTCTTTGCTCGTCATTCAAACCAAAATCGATCATCTAGGCACCTCCATGCCGGGCTTGATGGTTCCTCCATTGGGAAAGCATCCCACTTGCTCTTGCTAGAGTTGTTTTGCCAAAAGAAACATATTTCATGAACGTTCATTCAAACCACAGAATGCGCTTCTTGAAAACGCTTATCCAAGAGCCAGCATAGTGTCTCTATTATGGCATTTAAGAAGGGGGCGTCAAGGGATGTAGCGCTTAATTTAGAGGCGAAACGATGACCATCGACCAAATAAGGCAAGAACACGCACGTACCGGGAAAGGAGGCGCAGCCTCATTTTTAAAGCGGTGCTTTAAAAAGCCTTTGCGTTAGGACGCTCTTACTTTCCGGCTTTGTCGCAGGAGCTTTAACCTGTGGAACCCAACAAGGGAAAAACCCCAAAAGTAAGACGCAAGCGTAAAAGGCTTGACGTACCCCCTTGGGTCAAGGCTCCGCTCGTCGAACGACGTACTCTTCTATTGTGGCCCCGAAAGCATCCATCTGCTCTTTGGTCAGCTCTTTCCCCCTCCATTCTTGCGGGATTTCTAAGCTTAAGTGGAAATAGCGCCCTCCCCTAGCGCACACCTGCCAAGCGAGGTTGACAGGAAGGGAGCCGATCACGATATCTCCGGGCTGAATGGTTCGAACGTCAAGGTGTTCCACTAACCGGTCCACCTGAACCCCATTTGTCTCAGCCCACTCTCTTGCACCCGGATGCCGGGTTACGAAATAGGTCGTCATGTCTCCCCGCTTTATGCATTCCCAGTTCTAACGGATAGTTAAATATACATTGAACCTGCAGTGAAGAACTCAAAGGGATTTTTCGACAATGAGCACGGATTCCGCTGCCTGGCACCTTCGTTCTTTTGCAAAACTCTTTCAAGTTTTAGCGTATCTCAACGGCCACCGAAAAGTACAGCATGAAAAAGACGACGCTTTTCCCCCTTTCCATGCCGCAAATGCCCTCAAGGCCCTTGAAGGTTTGCGGGCATTTGCGAAAGCACGGTCAACGCGGCCCGGCTGGCATTTTGCGAGTGGAGGCAGCTGTCTGTTATACGCCCTGGGGGGCTTGCGGAGGGACCACCCGTTGGGTGGTCTTGAAATGGAGCTTGGCGACCTGGTGGAGCCCTTCTAGGCCGAAGGTTTGGTAGAAGGATCGTGCGGTCTGCTCGACCTCTGCCGACGCACCTTTTGGAAGTGAGAGCCCAAACTCCTCTCCAAGCTGCCTTAAACTCACAAGGAACTTGCTTCTCGCCAGGATGCTCGCCAGGGCAACAGCGGGGTGTTCTTCGGCCCTGACCTGCTGGAGGAGAACGTTTTTCCTTGTCTTTTCGAACAGCGCGCGCTTGAGTACGCTGGGGTCGGCAAACTGATCTACAAGGATCAGTTTGGGTTCGTGGGCGACAAGCAGGTTCTCGATCGCCCTTGCGTGCGCCCACGCAAGAAGCCTGTTTAAGTTGCCAAACTTCCCGTATAGCTCGTTGTAACGTTTTGGGGAAATGGCCACGATGCTGTTTGGGTAGCTCTGGCCAAGCTCATCGGCAAGCCTTAAGGCCTTTGTATCGCTAAGCCGCTTGGAGTCCTTGACGCCCAGCAGGCTCAGGACATCCAGGCTTTCTTCCGGCACGAACACGGCCGCGACGACAAGGGGGCCGAAGTAATCTCCCTTCCCCGATTCGTCCGAACCTATGATGCCTGCCATGCGCTTAGCGGGCCGCGCCCGAGCGTTTTAGTGCCTCGAGCGTGGCGGAATCGACCCCGTAGCTTGTAAGGACCTCGAACGTATGCTCGCCGAACTTTGGCGCCCTTGCCTTTGGCTGGAACGGGGCGCCGTCTAGCTTGATCGGGCTCATAACCTGCGGGATCGTCCCAAGCTCAGGATCGCTCATCTCTCCAAATAACCCCCGGGCCTGAAAGAGCGGGTGGCGAAGCACCTCCGCGTGCGTCTGGACGACGCCGAAGCAGGTATCGACCTTAGAAAGCATCGCTTCCCATTCCTGCATGGATTTTTGCCGGAAAAGAACGCAGAGATCACCGTAGACAGAGCTCTGGTCGGAGGAATCCGCCGCGTCGAACTGGCGGGACTTCCACTCTGGCTTGCCTACGGCCTCAACGAAGCTCTGCCAGAACTTCTCCTCGATCGCGCCGAGCGTTACGAACCTGTCGTCCAACGTCTCGTAGACGTTGTAGCACACGACCCCGCCCGTCAAGACCTTGATTGTTGACCCCTCTTGGGATTGTTCAAACATTGGCTCTGCAAGGGCGACGGGCTGGGAGAAGGCGGCCCCGTCCGTCATGCTGATATCCAAAAATGCCCCCGCCCCCGTCCTTTGGCACCGGATGAGGGCGGAGACGATCCCAAGGGCGGCCATGAGCCCCCCTCCGAACAAATCGGCCGCCTGAATGCCAGGAATGACAGGCCTGCCGGCCCCATCCTTCGTCGTCGAAAGCAGCCCGGCAAACCCGATGTAGTTCAAATCATGGCCCGCCCGGTCTCGAAATGGGCCGTCTTGCCCGTAGCCCGTGATGGCGCAGTAGACAAGCCTAGGGAAAAGGCCCTTGAGCGTACCGTAGTCCAAGCCTAGTTTTGCCATTATGCCGGGCCTGAAGCTTTCGACGAGCACGTCCGCACGCTCGAGGCACTTAAGGAAGGACTCCTTGGCCTTAGGTTGTTTTAAGTCCAAGCAAACGCTCTTCTTGCTTCGGTTCACGAGCAGATGGTAGGCGCTCTCCTCGCCAAAAAACGGCGGCATCCAGCGAATGTAGTCCCCTCGCACGGGGTCTTCGACTTTGATCACTTCCGCGCCCAAGTCCGCCAAGCACAGCGTGCAAAAGTTCCCCGGTAAGAGCCTCGTTAAATCCAAGACGGTGATTCCATGGAGCAAGTCCATCATGCCTCTTCCTATTTATCCTTTCTTCTGTTGCAGAGGGGCCTCGAGCGCCTCGAGCGCCTTTAGGATTTGGTAGGCGCGTTCTACTTGAGGGTCTGTTGTCAACAAATCGACAGGCCCATTCAGAACAGGTTTTGGTACGTCTTCTTTTTTGTTCTCGCTTCCATTTTCAAAATGCCGCTCTAAGTCGCGCTCCCTAAACGTAAGGGGCTCTTTTTTTAGCCGCTTGAAGTCCGTTTCCCCGCCCTCGGCGACCGTGATGTCCGGGACGATCCCTGTCGCCTGGATGGAGCGGCCCTTGGGCGTGTAGTATAGCGCCGTCGTGAGCCTTAAGGCCCACCCCTCGTCCAGAGGAAAAACCGACTGAACGCTGCCTTTGCCAAACGTCTGCGATCCCAAAACAACGGCGCGGCGCTGATCTTGGAGCGCCCCTGCCACGATCTCGGAGGCCGATGCCGAGCCGGCGTTGACAAGCACGACAAGCGGGCAGGTTGGTTCATTGCCGTCGTTTTTGGCTCTGAAGCTAAGTTCCTGGTCGGCCCTTCGGCCTTTGGTGTAGACGATCAGGCCTTTCTTGAGGAAGAAATCCGACACTGTAACGGCCTGGTCCAGTAGCCCTCCGGGGTTATTCCTAAGGTCGAGTATGAGCCCGCGAAGCGGGGTTTGCTTTTGAAGAAGCGCAACTTGCCTGGCAAGCTCCTTGGACGTGTTTTCCTGGAATTGCGAAACGCGCGCGTACCCGTAGCCCGGGGCGAGCATGCTCGTCTTTACGCTCTTGACGCGGATGACGTCCCGTACCAACCCGACCTCTCTGGGTTCTTGCGTGCCGTCTGATAGGACCAAGAGCTTGACCTTGGTACCTTTGGGTCCCCTAAGACGTTTTGCCGCCTCTTCTGTCGTCATTCCCTGCGTCGCGGCCCCGTCGATCTTCAAGATTACATCGCCGGACCGTATGCCTGCTGCTTGGGCGGGCGAGTCTTCTATGGGCGAAACAACGGTAAGAAGACCGTCCTTGAGTGTGATGACCATCCCAACGCCTGCAAACGACCCGCTCGTTTCGATCTGCATCTCTTTGAACTCCTCGGGCGTCAAGACGGACGAGTGCGGGTCGAGCTGACTGATCATCCCCTTCATCGCGCCTTGAATCAGCTGTTCGGTTTCGAGGTTCTGGACGTAGTTTTCCCTGACTACGGACATGACCTCCGTGAAAAGCTTGAACTGCCCGAAGGTTGAGGATTCTTGATCTTGCTTTAATGCCAGGCCATCCAGGCCGTAAAAGACCGCCGCTAGGCAGCTCAACGCGCTTAGAATGAAAATCCACTTGCGACGTTGCTTTGGCGTTGCACTCATAAAGGCAAAACTCCTTTCTGGTGTGGGTTTGGATACAGGGGGCTTGGCTCCAGGGCTTGGGTTTTCAGCGCGTTGTCTCTTTTTGCACGGCAAAATATGCGGCATAGAGGCGCCTTCCAGGCTCCGTGTGGGCAAGCCCTATCGCCTGGCCCTTCGCGACGCGCTCTAGGTTGTGGATCAACACTTCTTTGAGGAGGCCATAAATCGTGTATGTCCTGTTTCCGTGGTCCAGTACGACGACATAACCAAGGCCGTTCACGAACCCTATGTAGATCGGCCTTCCAGACGCTCCGGCGAGCACCAAAGGATTCTCAGCGTTTATTATAACACCACCCCACAGCGGCTTGGGAGGTTCTGCCGGCTCGGATGGAAGCCCGATGTCCAGCGCCTCTTTCGCCTCTCGCTGGAGCGCTAGCCAAGCTTCCGTGAGCTCTTGAGGGTGGCTTTGGGGCATCGTACGCATTTGGACATGCCCGCGATGGAAGGCTTGCAAGGGTAGGGACGGTACAGCGCCTCGAAGCCATGCCAAGCCAGCACAAGTCGCAAGAATGAGCGCGGCAATCGGTAAGGAAAGAGCCCTAAGCCGAACAAGAATCTTCAAGGATTTTCCTCATAAAACGCTTTACAAGAATCAACCCGCTAAGGCCGACGACAAGCACCATCCAAGCGCCCCCTACGACGAGAAAGTCCCGGAGGGCCACGAGCTTGAACCAAAAGGCAAGCCAAGCGCTTGCCACGCCCGCCAGTAGGCCATCGCGCAACCCCGTAGCTACAAGATGCCCGCCCATGAGGATTTTTAGCCTGGAAGGCTCAAGCCCATGCCAAAACCACACGCTCCAGAGGGGGCGGGTTCGCTCGAGCCCGGAGGCGAGCAATATTCCGTATAGGAACCCGAGCGAAGCAACCCAAGCAAACGCAACGGCTAGGAAACGCTTGGCGGCCGTTGAGTCGTCGAACCCCAAAAGCGGGACAGGTTCTTGCCAGAGAACCCGTACCCCTTGCAGTCCTTCAAGCAGCGGACGTTCGAGAGCCACGCGCCCATTGGGCTGAAGGACGGTTCGCACCGTAAGCCTCCAAACTCTTGCTTCTGGATGTTTGGGCAAGCGTTCCGGAGTGAGGGCCAGGTCTTTGCGGCGTTTTTGGAGGTTGGCAAGGCGACCGGTGAGGGTTTGCATGTCGGAGGCCATGCCTGGGTCCGCCAAGACCCAGGCAAGCGTTTTTGGCTGGATGATCCAGAAGCCCATCGGCTCCCCGATGAGGAGCACCCCCCATAGCATGGAAAAGACGAGGATTACCCGCCCCAAAAATCTCGGGGTGTCTGAGGTATCCTTGGCGATAGCCCACCAAAGACAGCCCAGAGAGCGAGCCCAGAATATGGTTCCTTGGAGCCTTTCCATCGTCTACGCTTCGAGCCTGACCCAGGGGAAGCGGTCTTGCAGCGCCCTGGCCGTTTCCGGACTCGAGGCGGTCAAGAGGATGCCCGCTGTCTTCTGAAGCACCCCTTGAACGCCGTAGAGGAAGCGTTGGCCAAGGCGATGTCCGAGCAACTCGAACGGACAATCGAGGACGAGGAGCTCCGGCGCAAGAAGGCACTCCCTCATGAACAGCACCCTCCTTTTTAAGCTCTCCGGCAGGATGCTTACCCGCGATTTCAGGAAAGCTTGCAAACTGCCGGGGCATTCCAAAAGCTCTAAAAGTGCTTCGGTGCGCTCCTTAAGGGTCCCCTTAGAGCACTCCTCGGCCAAAGGGGCAAGGCACTTGAGGTTGAACGCCACGCTGGCCTCTTCGATTAGCCTGCTTCCTTCCAACACCGCTCCTATCCTAAGGCGCATCTGCTGGAGCTGTGCCAACTGGCACTTGAGCACGTTCCGGCCAAAGCACACGATGTACCCATCGGAGGGCATCTCCCTTAGGGCAGCGAGCCTAGTGAGCGTGCTCTTGCCAGTTCCTGGAGCGCCAAAAACGCCTAGGATTCCGCCCTTTGGGAGGGAAAAAGACGCCTCGGCAGCCATCCGTCCCCCCGCCTTTGAGCCGGAGACACGAAGGAATGCGAGACAATCGTGATAGACGCTCGTTTGCACAAAAGCCATCGCCCCTGAAGCCGCCTTGGTATTTTCGAACACCTAGGCTTGATTATAGCAAAACTCATCGCAGGATGGCCTAAAAGGGTGAATCCCCTCGCATTTTCGCGCTAGAAAGGTTTTTGCAAGCGGAAGCTTGAGATCGTTTGGCACGGAAGGGAGCGAAGGATGAAAAAACCGACTTTTTAGGGGATCAAAGGGAGGACGCAGCCCTGCGCCTCGCCCGAAGCTCAGTCCTCCGAAGGAGGCCGGCCAAGATTCGTTTTTCTTGCTTGTTCAAGGCCCCAAAAACCTCCTTGAGCTCCATTTTATAGAGAGCATCCGCGTTGTAGAAGGTTTCTAGCCCCTTTTGGGTAAGCTTGGCCTTGATGATCCGCCTGTCGTCCGTATCGCGCACTCGAAGGACAAGGCCAATTTTTTCTAGCCTGTCCATGATGCCCGTAACGTTTCCTCCGGTGATCAGCAGCCTTTTGCCTATTTCTTTGAGCTTGGCGTCGTTCATCCGCACGAGCAGCGAGATAACTTCGAACTGGGGGGCCGTTACGCCGGCCTGGACGAGCACGCGCTGAAGGCGGTTGTAGATCCCGTGCAGGACTCTGACCATCCGAAAATACACAAGCTCGTCCCGGGCGCTCTTTCTTTGGTTGAACGAGGCCGGGCTCGCCTTTTTTGGCGAAGGAGCCGCCTTGAGGGGGGGGCTCATCTCGGTCACACAACTACGTCTATTCTTGGCCTGCCAGAGCCGCCAAAGGTTCGTACGAGCCGGTCTGCTCCGTAGGCGACGAACGTCCCTTCGGGGCCGGGTTCGGTAGAAGAAAGGCCTGTCCAGGCCTCTCGGTAGGCACGTTCAAGCCCGAGTTCCGGGTTGGCGAAACGCCGGAACCGCCCTTGCTGTATACCCTCGGAAAGCGTTACACGGTCGACGACGCGGGTTGTGTATGCGCCTATGGGCGATATTGCGCTAAAAGGGGAAACGCCACTCAGGGCCGTCGTTCCAAGCGCTTGCAAAAGCCCCGCCATTTCCTTAGGCATGCCTACCTGAACGGGAAACACGTAGGGGTTTAGCACCATTCACCCTCCCCGAAGCGTGTGTTTTTCTAGAAAAAAATTATACCACAAAACCTGTTCAAAAGGCAGCCCGTTAGGACATCCGGGTTCAGGGATGGTATATATAGAAAGGAGGATGAACAGCGTATGCAGCAAAGGAGAGCCATGAACGCTTACCGGGCCGCGGGAGTTGACCGTAACGTTGCCAAGAGGTTCATCGAAAAGCTCCGGTTTCGCACGAAGATATTGCATGCGGACAAGGTTCGCCACGGAATGGGAGGGTTTGCGGCGGTGCTCGGGATGGAAGAGGGGGCATTCCTCGTTGCCTCGAGCGACGGCATCGGCACAAAGATCCTCGTTGCCAGGATGGCCGGCGCTTACCAGGGCTTAGGGGTCGACCTTGTCGCGATGGTCGTCAACGACCTGATCACGACGGGGGCCAAGCCTCTTTTTTTCCTCGACTACCTTGCGTTCTCTTCGCTCGAGGAAAACACCCTAGATGAGCTGACAAAGGGGCTGGCCCAGGGCTTGGAAGCCGCACGGATGGACCTTGTGGGCGGAGAGACCGCCCAGATGCCGGGAATGTATCAAGATGGCCTGTTCGAGTTTGCGGGGTTTGGGATAGGTAGCGTTCCCAAGCGCGCACTCATCACGACGGACAACCCCGCGCCGGGCGATGTGCTCGTGGGGCTTGCATCCAGCGGGCTTCACAGCAACGCCTTCACGCTCGTAAGGAGGGTTCTTTTCGAGCAAAACCACTATGGCATAAGGGATAGACTCCCCGAGCTTGAAAACAAGCCTCTTGCAGAGGTTCTCCTTGCGCCGACAAAGATCTACGTGGATGCAGTCCAAAGGCTTGTTTCGGCGGGGATTCCCAAGGGGATGGCGCATATCACGGGTGGGGGAATCACGGAAAACGTCCCAAGGATGCTGGCCAACAACGTACAGGCCGTGGTGGAGCTGGGCTCGCTTTCCGTTCCACCGTTGTTTCGCTGGCTGATGGAAAAAGGCCAGATCCAAGAAGAAGACGCCTTTGGGACGTTCAACATGGGAGTGGGGTTCGTCGTAGCCGTAAGCCCTTCAAGGCTTGAAGAGGCGATGGCGCTGCTTGGCCAGGCCGGTGAAACGCCAAGCGTGATCGGACGGCTGGCGGAGCGCTACCCCCAAGGGCCCCATATTCGCTACGAGGGCAAGCTTGCATGAAGCGGGTTGCCGTGTTCCTGTCTGGGCGCGGAAGCAACATGGTCGCGCTCGTGCAGGCCTGCAAAGAAGGGCGGGCCGAGGCCAAGGTAGCGCTCGTCGTCTCGAACGACAAGAGCGCACCGGGGCTTGAAAAGGCCAAAAACTTAGGGGTCGCCACGGAAGTCGTTGCCCGGGCGGATTTCCCCTCCAAAGCCGAACAAGAACACCGTATGGTAGAGCTTCTTAGAGCCTGGCGGATCGATGGGGTATGCTTGGCGGGGTTCATGCAAATCGTGGGCCCTACGCTTCTCAATGCCTGCCCGAACCGGATCCTCAACATCCATCCGAGCCTTTTGCCCGCATTTCCTGGGCTGAAGCCACAAGCGCAGGCGCTTGCATACGGCGTTAAGGTATCGGGCTGTACGGTGCATTTCGTGGACGAGGGGGTGGATTCCGGCCCAACGATCATCCAGGCCGCTGTCCCCGTGCTCGAGGATGACACGGAAGAGGCGCTTTCCAGCAGGATTCTCCAAAAAGAACATGAGATCTATCCGCTCGCGCTCGATTGGTTCGCCAAAGGCCTGCTCGAGCTCGAAGGGAGGCGGGTTACCTTGAAGGGCGGGGACGCGCTTAAGGGCCTTCCGCCCGAAGGGTTTTGGTGGCCTGGCCTGGCAGGCTAGATTGTGGGAAGGCCGATTTCGACCAGATAGCTCGAGATTGTTCCCATCTTGCCAAGAACGAGCACGATGCCAAGACCGATAAGCAGCACGCCCGACACCTTCTCGAACACGAGCGTTTTCGAGCGAAGCCCCTTAAATAAGGAAAAGAACTGCGGGACGAACACGCCGGCCAAGAAGAACGGAAGCGCGAGCCCTAAGCTGTAGGCGATCAAAAGGGAAAACCCTTGCCAGAACGTATGCTGGAACGTTGCGAGCGCGAGAATGCCCGCCAAAATAGGCCCTACGCACGGCGTCCAGCCAAACCCGAACGCCGCGCCCGTAAGGAACGCAACGAGTGAGCCCGAGCCCTGGATGGCCCCATGGTAGCGGACGTCGCGCGAAAGAAACGGGAGCCGGATGAGCCCTAAAAGATGCGTGCCAAGGATCAAAATCAGCACGCCGGCCGCACGCTCGAACCAGCCCTTATAGCGGCCGATCGGCCCCAAGAGCCCGACGACGACGAGCCCCAAAAGGAGGAACACGAGCGTAAACCCCAAAACGAACATAAGGGAGCGAACAAAGATGCGCCCCCTGAATGCCTTCGGGTCGGCCCCGTAGGCCTGTTCGAGGTCCTTACCCGCAAACCCGCCGACAAACGAAAGGTGCGCTGGAACGAGCGGCAGGACGCAGGGCGATAGGAACGAGAGCACCCCGGCCCCGAACGCAACGAGCAGGTTTACGAGTGAAAACGAAACCATTCCGGCCTCCTTCCAAGGTCATACAAGACGAAAAGGCCAAAGAAAGCAGTTTTTTTAGTTTAGCGAAGATCCCTCGAGCGTACAACCTTGAACGCACGGGCGCTCAAGGCGGCTCGGGCTTTCAAAGATCCTTATCGTCTCGAAAAGAAACCTCTCTTGGCTTACGCTGAACCTTACGGCTGGAAAGCCGCTCTTTTCTACGGAGGTATCCATCGTGGATACGTGCGGCCGCGTCCTTGGGCCGGAACAAGCTGGGGATATTCTCGTGCGTAGTCCGGTCGTCATGGCGGACTACTTTGGCAGGCCAAAGGAAACGGCAGAGGCCCTTCGAGGGGGTGGTTGCATACGGGCGATATTGGTTCCCCGTGCCGGCCCACGTGCGGTTCGTTGGCAGCCTGCCCAGGAACCCCTCTGGCAAGCTCCTAAGGCATCGGCTCCGTGAGGACTGGGACTCTGGGCCTTCTTAAGCCCGGGTGTCGGCTAGCGACCTTACGACACGAAAGCCGGCGAAGTCAGCCCCGATAGAAACGAGCGTACGCGCCAAAGAGGGGCGAATGCCGACGAACACGACGCGTGCCCCAAGCAGCTCTACGGCCCTGCATACTTCGAAAAGACGCTTGGTCAGGTGGGTATCCCTAATTTCGCAGCCGCTGAACTCCATCAGCACTTGCTTGGCCTTTTTGGAGGCGACCTCTTGAAGTAGCTTATCCTCTAGGATGTCCGTGCGCTGCTCGTCCATCTCGCCGACGATCGGAACGAGCAGCGTTTGCCTTGAGACTTCAATGATCGGGCTCGAGAGCTCCTGGATCGTCCGGTAGCTGGAAAGGCTCTCCTCGGCAAGACGAACCTGTTCTTTTTCGTAGGCCATGAGAACCAAGCTTAGGTCGTCATCGAGCCTTTGACTGAGGGCGGTAAACATTGAAACGGGGGAACCTTCAAGGAGGCGCATCAGCTCGTTTCGGATATAGGAGTAGGATTTGAGGATGATGGTCATGGCGAGCCCCCTCTTGACGTAGGAGCGCCCGATCCTGATCCGGTCTTGGGCGTAGGATTCTTCCGGAAGATCGTCATCCAGCAGGCTTTCGAGCCAGCGCTCCATCCCGTTACGGAACTTGGCCTCAAACGCTTGATCTTCGAACGTGTTGGAAAACCCCCCGGATTTCAGGAAGTCGGTCACGCCGTTGGCAATCCGACGCACTTCGGCTTGGTCCAGCGCTTCGTTGAGGGCAAAAAATTGGTTTTGACCGGCCTCAGGGCAGCCTTTCAGCCTTTCTTCCCTAGGGCGACTGCACACTCCGGCCTCCTGCGACATCGTGGAATCTCCTATTTCATAATATGGTTGTGTGTATAGCCTGACTTTTTTAGCTTAAACCATAGGCCCGCTCTTTTCAAGCAAACGCCTTCTATAACGAAGAAAGAATTCCTAGAGAACTAGGAAATACCCTCGAGGTATTTTCTAAGCCGCCTCGATCAACGGCCTTTCGTAACGAGGGTTTACGCCTATGGATAGGCTTTTGGAGATTCTAGGCAGACAGGAGTTGAAGTAACTACGCCCATCCCTAAAGGGAGGGGCTTTTCGCTGCAGGAGGACTGGCCTGATGCGCGAATATGCAGGACGAGTTACGGACGCCCCTCGCCAAGCCGATAGGCATGGCAAACCCGGCAATGTTCTTGGACGCGTTCACGTCCGCGTGCAGCCGTGTTCCGCACGCGCAGGAGAACAGATGCCTCTCCCGCTTTCCGATGGCCCCGCAAACGCTGCACGTCTGGCTTGTGTGGGCGGGGTCGGTGTAGGTTGCACGAAGGCCAGCGGCCTTGGCCTTGTAGTAGACGAAGTCCTGCAGCTGTCGGAAGGCCCAGCGGTGCAGCCTGGCCCGAATACGCTTCCCGGCCTTTATGCTGGCCCGGATGTGGGTCAAGTCTTCCATACGGATCTCGCTGGTGCCTGCGCGCAGGGCTTCGGTTACTATGGCTTTGCTGGTTTCGTGGTTGATGTGCTTTACGTGCCGTTCCTCGCGCCCGGAGATAGCCTTGAGTTTACGCTTAGCTGCGCGGCTACCGTTGGATTGGAGACTGCTGCGTTGGGCAAGATGTTTGTCTCGGTCGTGTCTGAGCTTCCCCCCGCCCCATACCTTGCCAGTGCTGGTGGCGGCGAGGTTGTTTTCCCCGACGTCCACGCCAATAACCCCGCTGCCTTGGACTGGGGCCACGTCTGGGATGTCCAGAGCAAGGTTGAAGTACCAGACGCCCTTTCTGACGACAAGCCTAGCTTCCTTCGGGGTGCCCGAAGCCATAAGGTCGCGCTGATGTTTGCCGCAGACGAACGGAATCCTGGCTCGTCCGGACGGCGTGAACAGCGAGAGCGTGTCGCCTTGTATCGAGTATGTCCTTTTGTCGTAGCTGACGGACGTAGGCTGGAAAGCGACGGATGGCACCGGCCTGTCTTTGCGGATCTTACCGTTCGCTTTGAGTGTTTTGTAGGTGTCGGCCACGCGGTGCACGGCCTGGCACACCATCTGCGAACCCAGCGCAGGCATTGCTTCCCTGACCGGGTAGTAAGCCAAGTGGTGAAGGGCTACCCTGTTCCAGCAGCGGTGCTCCCTGGCGAACGCTGCTATCATGTCGCATGCCTTGGCGTAGGCCTCGGCCATGCTGCACAGCCCAGAAGCCTGCTCCGCAGACGTAACCAACTTGAGGGATACCGTTTTCGTACTCATATAGGATATGTTACCATAGGACTAAACGGATCACAACCTAAAAGGCGCTTTCCTCCCCGGTCTAAAGGCCGGGGTATCCAGTGCTAGGGGAGGATGAAAAAAGAGAATGGTGAGCCGTGCTGGATTCGAACCAGCGACCCTCTGCTTA
>WOZJ01000035.1 GCA_011620345.1 Nitrospirota bacterium | reverse complement strand
GATATGCGTTGTTTTAGGATTGCCCCATTCGTAGTAGGGGTGCTTTTTGTCATGACGAGCCTGAGCTTGAGGCCGGCAAAAAATGCCCATGCTCAAGGAGTAGGCGACGTTCGCGATAGGAGCCTTTCGAGCTCGATAGGCATGAAGGCCAATCCAGCGAAAAAGCAAGAAGGCGCTTTCGGCGGAGTGCGTGTTGTAGAGCCAGATAAGGCCGTAATCCCCGAGGGCGTGGAAATTCAAGTACCTTGGACATCGTCCACGCCGCCAGGCGGGGAGGAGGCAAAAACCAAGCCTCGCCACATCATCCGACAAAAGCGCGCCCCCATGCGAAACTGGGAGTTTGATGCCCCGTCATCCCCCACAACGCAAGGGCCTGAAAGATCGACACCGCCCAATAGGTCTGAGCCGCTGCCAAAGCTACGTTCGCCCTCCCACTATCCGGAGGGCATCCAAAACCCAAGAACCCCTTGGTATGAAAAAGGCCCCTCTACGTCACCGCGGGGCGGTGTGGGACGTTAAGCCCGAAGGTTTGACAACCTGCATGCCAAAGGTTAAGGTGAAAGAAGAAATTTAGCCTGGAAACCCTGCCCGCTTATTCACGATAAACATTAAGACAATCCAACCCAAAAGGAAGCCTTCTCCCCCATGGAGGTACAACCAAAGAGCACTCCCCCGCGTCTTCAACGAAACGACCGAACCAAGGCAAAGACAAGAAGAAGGGCCGCGTTCTTTATTTTGCTGGCCCTCATTGCCGGCGTGTTTTACATGACCCGCATGGGAGGCCAGACCAAGACGGACGAGTTCGAACTCACGGCCAAGCCTCAGGTGGGCCCGTTGGAGGCCGCCATCAAGGATGTCGGGAACCTCGAACCTTCCAGTCTTATCGAAGTGAAGTCTGAACAGGGCGGCACGATCAGGAAAATATTCGTCGAGGAGGGCGATAAGGTCAGCAAAGGCCAAAAACTCGCCATTATCGAGCAAGAAACCCAGTTTGCCACCCAACTGACCCAGGCACGCGCCTCGGTTCGTGTTTCCGAAACCAACCTTCAGGTCGCCAAATCCAAATATGAGCGTTACAAAGCGCTCAACGACATGGGGATCGTTTCTAAAGACCAGTACGAAGATTACAAAAAAAATTATGAGACTGCACTTCTCCAGTACCAAAACGACAAAAAGCTCCTATGGCTCCTCCTGAAAGGGTCTGGCTACGACCCGGAGGCCATGATGCAGTCCGTGGACGAGTTCGTAGTCCCGAGGCTCGAGCAGACGATTGTCACCTCCCCGATCGAAGGGGTCGTTACAAAAATTAACCTGGAGGAAGGCGAACAGGTAGCTTCGGGCGTGTCCTTCTTTGTTACCACCACAGCCCTCATGGAGGTGGCCGATACGACGAAGATGCAGATCAAGGCCTACATCAACGAGGTAGACATCGCTCAGGTGAACTTGGGTCAAAAGGTGAAGATATCGCTCGATGCCATTCCCAACAAGGAATTCGCCGGCCATATATCCAAAATCACCCCCAAGGGGCAGATCGTCGAGAACATCATGAGCTACGAGGTCATTATTGACATCGACCAAAAAGACCCGGCCATGCTTCCTGGCATGACGGCTGACGTGGACATCATCACGGGTACGAAAGAAAACGCCCTGTACATTCCTGTAGAGTTCATTCAAAAAGAAGGGCGCGATTCCTACGTGTACGTGAAAGAGAATGGGCAAAGGACCAAGCGCATCGTGACCCCTGGGATAAAAAACGAGCTCTACGTGGAGATCCTCAAGGGAATTTCGCCAAGCGAAGCGGTGTACCGGTACGAGCAGCTGCACGAGGAGAAGAAGCAAGAGGAAGGGGCCCGTGCCGCTCATTCGGCTTGAAGGGATCAGTAAGCACTATTTCTTAGGAAAAGATAACTTCGTTGCCGCCCTCGATGACGTTTCCTTCGAGATCGAAGCGGGAGAGATGGTTGCCATCATGGGCCCATCCGGCTCTGGCAAGTCGACGCTCATGGACATCGTGGGGTGCCTTTCGACCCCTACCTACGGCACCTACGAGCTGGACGACATCAACGTCAGCGCGCTCGACGATGAAGAGCTTGCGGCCATAAGAAACGCGAAGATCGGGTTCGTATTCCAAAACTTCAACCTTTTGCCGAGGCTCCCTGCCGTAGCGAACGTCGAGCTCCCCCTTCTTTACAGGGGGATCGAAAAAGAGGCTCGGCTCAAGAGATCCGTTGCGCTCCTGGAACGCGTAGGGCTTAGCCACCGGATTCACCACGACCCAAACGAGCTTTCCGGCGGGGAGCGTCAAAGGGTCGCGATCGCGCGTGCGCTTGTGGGTGACCCTGCGCTCATTTTGGCCGACGAGCCGACAGGAAACCTCGATTCCAAGTCTTCGGCGGAAATCATGCGGATCTTCAAGGAGCTCAACGCCGAAGGACGAACGATCATTCTCGTCACGCACGACCCGGAAGTCGCCAGACAGGCCAACCGGATCTTGTCAATCCGAGACGGGAAGATCCAGAGCGATGAGCACCTTGACGGAAGGCAGGGCCACGTTCCCGCGGCCAAGATCGGCGGCCCCGAAGGCATCGTAGGGCCCCAGGGCGCCTTGGAGCCAGGCAGCAGGCCCCAATCCGGAGCCGCGGCAAAGGCAAAGACGATCCTCGGACACAAGGGACGGGCAAGCCTTAGAGAGGGCGTCAACAACGGCATGCGCAACCTTCTGCATAACAAGCTCCGTTCGTTCCTTACGATGCTCGGCATTATTATTGGCGTAGCGGCGGTCATCGGAATGCTCAGCATCGGCGAAGGGGCCAAACGCCAGGTTACAAGCCAGATCCAGGAATTGGGCTCGAACTTGATCATCGTCTCCCCAAAGCCCATCGCCGAGCTGGCCAAGGAAGAGAAACGTAAAGCCCTCGGGCTTACCAAAGGCCTTACGAACGAAGATGCCGATACGCTTGCGCGAAGCATCCCCCAAATCAAGCGCGTGTGCCCGGAGTCAAACTTTGGCGGCTGGATTCGCTACAAAGGGGAGCAGTACTTTACCTCGGTCAAGGGGACCTCGGAGAACTTCCCCTACGTCCGAACGTTCTACGTCGGGCGCGGACGGTTCTTCAGTAAAGCCGACGAGGACAACTGGGCCAACGTCTGCGTCATCGGCACGAAGGTTCAAGAGAGGCTTTTTGGCACGACCGAAGACCCGCTCGGGAAGACGATCAAGGTGGGCAACGAACGCCTGACCGTAATCGGGATCATGGAGCGTAAAGAAAAAAGCATCTTCGTAGACCCTAACGACCAGATGTTCTTGCCCATCACGACGATCCAGAAGCGCTTCACGGGCAACGACAGGGTTCAGGCCATTTACCTTGAGACAAAGGAGCTCAAACAGGCCAAGCTCGTCCAGGCGCTGGTCACGAGCATTCTCAAGGCACGCCACAACGGCCTCGAGGATTTCACGATTCGTACGCAAGAAGAGTTTCTAAAGACGATGGAGCGGGTCACCGGTACGTTTACGGTCCTGTTGGGCGGAATCGCGCTGATCTCCCTCTTGATCGGCGGAATCGGCATCATGAACATCATGCTCGTAACGGTTACCGAAAGAACCCGTGAGATCGGCATAAGGAAGGCCATCGGGGCCTCGAGGAAAGACGTGCTTTCGCAGTTCTTGATCGAGGCGGTCAGCCTCAGCGTCATCGGGGGATTGTTCGGCATCCTTCTTGGCGTTGGGCTCGGGTTTTTCGTAAGCAAAGGCTTGGCGAGCGCGCTGAAAACCTCAAAGGCGATTGAATCCGTCGTTTCGCTTAAATCAATCCTGCTGGCCACGGGCTTCAGCGCGGCCGTCGGAATTTTCTTCGGCATTTACCCCGCAAACAAGGCTTCCAGGCTCGACCCCGTCGAAGCGCTCCGGTATGAGTAAGGCTCTCGCCACACATCACCGCCCCCGCTTTCTTCATGTCCAGACGGTGGGACTGCAAGCGGATGCCTGTACCCGCTACGAACAAGGGAGCAAAGACACGTTTTTTGCAAAAACCCAAACAAAAACTTCAACAAGGAGGGTCTTCCTTGAAAAGCAGAAGGATTTTTAGCTTTTTAAGCACCGCTTTCTTTCTCGGGTTCGTGGGGCTCGGTACCGCATACGCCCAACCATACGGTCCAGGAGGTTGCTGCGGCGGGTGC
>WOZJ01000004.1 GCA_011620345.1 Nitrospirota bacterium | reverse complement strand
GTAGGCCTTTTCACTCCGGGCCTTCTGTTTTCTAGCGAGCCTATCCAAAATTTCCAGCGATTTTGGATAGGCCTGGGCGGGCCGGATTTCGAACAGGCCCTCTTTCAGCGCCTCTTCAATCCAAGCCTTTCCAAGTGCTGTTCTTGCGCCCGCCAGCGTTTGCCCTGTAAGCCCCACACCGCCGGCAACGATGTCGGCATGCTCGGCGCTAAAATCTCCGCAGAACGCACACTCGGGCCTTGC
The DNA here is from genome assembly GCA_011620345.1 of Nitrospirota bacterium. Taxonomy (GTDB): domain Bacteria; phylum UBA2233; class UBA2233; order UBA2233; family UBA2233; genus UBA2233. The sequence goes on along the minus strand of WOZJ01000004.1, from coordinate 3,975 downwards.
GAATGCCTGCGCCTCCTTTAGGGGTAGCGTGACCGTCTCGCCCGAGTCCAGGTGAATCAGCACCTTCCCCTTGACGTTGAACTTCTGGATTCGCTCCAAAGGAATGCCCATCTCTTTCGCGATCTTGCCTTCCATTAGCCCCTCGAACGTGAACACCTCCGAGCAGAAAAGCCCGATCCGGATGGCCACGATCTCGGCAAACCCCTTCAAGTGCTCGGCTTGGCGAAGAACTTGCCTTTCGTTCTTCTTGGGCGTTCTAAGCCCACCCGCATCCTTGGAAAGAAGCTTGACCAACGGGGTGATCTCGCATGGGGTTCCCACAAACCCGACACGCCGAAAGCCCCTTTCTTTGGCCTCCTTTAAGGCAAGCAAATTGGGCGAGTAGGTATACCAAGATTTTGCGCTCTTTAGGATGTCTTCTTTGGTCGTCAGCAGGGCGGGGATGGGCTTGGCCGGGGCGTTTGGGTCGGCGATCGCCGCAACGGCCGCATCGATGCGACCCGTTTCGAGCGCCCAGATAAGGAACTGGGTCACGAACCCGCCGTCTTGGGCCTTGCCGAGAATGCCGGGGTCCTTGGTTCTCACGACAACGAGCGGCTCGAGACGCCCGTAAGGGCTCCCTTCCGCCTCTGGAAGATCAAGGAAGCGCCCTAACTCCCCTTCATTCCCATCGAGCCTCGGGCAGGCCTTGGCGCAGACATCGCAGCCGATCCCCTCCGAAACGGCGCAGAAGTCCTCCGGGGCGCTGGGACGGGCCGTTTGTTTGGGCTTGCCGTCGATGTATTCGATGACGCCGTAGGGGCAAACGAGCACGCAGGCGCCGCACTCGCAGCAGCTGCCAAAGTTCACCACGTCCTGGATGAGGTTCTTGAAGCGCTCCATCAAGCGCCCGCCTTTTGGTAGACCTTAATGGGCTTGTAGATCGTGCTGCGCTGGATCGGCGTAAGCCCAAGCTCTCGAATTAAGGCAACGAACGTGTCGGGTTGGAGGTATTCTCTTTCTGTTCCGCCGGCCGCCTTAGCGATGTGCTCTTCCATCAATGTCCCGCCGAAGTCGTCCGCACCCGCCAAAAGGAGCACCTGGGCGAGCTTGGGGCCAATCTTTACCCATGAGGCCTGAATATGGTCAATCATCCCCTGAAAGTAGAGCCGGGCGATTGCGTGCACCTTGAGGTCGAGCAGCCCAGACGGGCCTGATTTGACCTTCCCTTCGGCATGGAGCTTTGTGTTGGGATAGATGAACCCCAACGGTACGAATTCCGTGATCCCGCCCGTTTCTTTTTGGATGTCCTTGATGGCCCGCATATGGGCGACGATGTCTTGGGGCGATTCGATATGGCCGTACATGATCGTAGAGGTTGTGGGGATACCCAGCCTATGGGCCGTTTTGACGATTTCGGCCCATAGCTCCAAAGGGAGCTTGTTCTTGGAGATAAGCGCCCTTACGGATTCGTCGAAGACCTCGGCCGCCGTGCCGGGCATCGATCCAAGACCTTCGTCTTTGAGCATTTGAAGAAAGCCTTTAAAACCCATGCCCGTAAGTTGCGATCCGTAGAGGACCTCCATCGGCGAAAATGCATGGATATGCATCTCGGGCGCCGATTGTTTGACTGCCCTTAGGATGTCCCTGTAAAAGAACCCATCGAAGCTTTTAGGGAGGCCGCCCTGGATACAAACTTCCGTCGCGCCAAGGGCCTTTGCCTCGAGCGTCTTTTGTTGGATGTCCTCGAGCGTGTAATGGTACACGTCTTCGTCTTGGGCGCTCCTAAAAAACCCACAGAACTTGCAGCCGACGACGCAATCGTTCGTAAAGTTGATGTTGCGGTTGATCACGAACGTGGCGGTGTCCCCGACGCGCCTTCGCTTGACCCTATCGGCCACGCAAGCAAGCGCATTCAAGCCGGGTCCTGTAGCATGGAACAGCTCAAGGGCCTCGTCGTCTCCTAGCGGCCTGCCTTCCAGCGCGTTCTCGAGAATTTTTTCCAAAGAGCGCGTTAATGGGCCCAGGGCCTCTAGGAAGGCATTGCTTCCGTTTAATTTTGGTTTTAGCAATGTATGGGGCATCGTTGAATTCCTATTATAAATCTATGTTGGCGCTTTACAAAATGCTTGAAGCTTATTTTTAAGAAGCGTCCATGTTTATCGATGAACTGGTTCCAGTCAAGCCTGGTTGCCTCCTCGTGGCTCTTTGCAGCCCATAAAACCCGGATGCCGCGTTGTGGATCGCCTGTTTCCTCGAATTCTTGACCATCGTTCTCGGAGGCATATAAAATAATAACAGTATTTTTTAGTTCTTGCGATGATTGCGGTGTTGTGCCGGAAAGGGAATCAAGGCGATAGCCAGGGCAACTGGCTACAAACCAGCTTCAGGCGATGGAGTATCGGATGGAAAGCCCGGGAGCTTCTTCCTTGGGACCCTCTAAAGGCAGCGGTATTCCCTTGAAAGGCTTAAGCCCGGAAGGGGCCCGCGAGCTTTTCAAAGACATCGAGCGGTTTGGCCCTATCGCTCACGATTGGCTGGTTGCTCAGGCCGGCAGGCTTCGCGATTCCACACACGGGCATATCATCACCTACTCGCCCAAGGTGTTCTTCCCCGTAACAAAGCTTTGCAGGAACCACTGCCACTATTGCACGTTCGCCAGGCCCCCTAAGCATTGGGGCGCGTTCTTGATGCAAGAGTCCGCCGCGCTCGATCTTGCCAGGCGAGGCTTAAGCTTTGGCTGCAGCGAGGCCCTTCTTACGCTCGGGGAAAAACCCGAGGAGCGCTACCCGGTTTATAAGCGAATGCTCGAAGATCTTGGTTTTCGCTCGACGAACGCCTACGTCGCCCATCTTTCAAGGCGTATCTTCGAAGAATCCGGGCTTTACCCGCACGTCAACGTGGGCGTCATGGATGAAGAAGATTTTGAGCTCCTAAGCCCTACTTCGCTTAGCATGGGGCTAATGCTCGAAAACGCCTCGGAGCGCTTCTTGAGCCCCAAAATGCCGCACGCCAAAAGCCCTGGCAAGGCGCCTAAAGAAAGGCTAAGGACGCTCGAGCGCGCCGGGGAGCTTGGCATTGCCTTTACAACGGGCATTCTAGTAGGCATCGGCGAAACGCTCGAAGAAAGGCTCGAAGCGCTTCTGGCCATTCAAGATATTCAGGCACGCTTCGGCCACATCCAGGAGGTCATCATTCAAAATTTCCTCCCCAAACCCCGTACCCCCATGGCCAAGGCAAGGCCCCCAAGCCATGAGGAAATGGTCTTGACCATTGCGCTTGCAAGGGTTGTTCTTGGCGGAGCCATGAACATTCAGGCCCCGCCGAACCTGGCCTCGGGTCCGCTTGAAGATTACCTCAGGGCCGGGATCAACGACTTGGGCGGCATCTCGCCCTTGACGCAGGATTTTATCAACCCGGAGGCGCCATGGCCGCATATCGAATCGCTGGGGCTCGAGCTTTCAAAGGAGGGGTTCAGCCTGAAGCCCAGGCTCCCTTTGTATCGGGAATTCTTTTCCAGGGCGTTTGTTCGCCCTTTATTTAGGGCAAGCCTATCCATGGATGAAAACGGGGCTCAAGAATATGGAAAAAAGACTATTGAAGCATGCCCGAGCTTATAAGGGATAACCAACGAAACGATCAAGAGGCAATGATCAGGATAGGCCCAGCGCTGGGCCTATCCCTTTAATGGGCTTATTGTAAGAGCAGCTTATCTAGGCCATCCCGGATGGCAGCCATCCCCCCATAAACAAGCGGACCAACGAAAGGAATATCCTGAAAAGGGCTAAATTTCTGAATAAAGTCTGCAACCGCACTTGTATCAACACCAAAGTTTTGAATGATTTGTCCAACCGGCTGTGCAACCGGAGCGATTAAACCATACGTTAGGTCGTACATTGGCTCGTCTCCTTTGTAATGTTTCTTGCCGAGATGCATACCCCAGCCTCAATATTCTAAAACACCCTCCGTGGTGCATCAAGCGCCTTGGGATGTTGC
>WOZJ01000026.1 GCA_011620345.1 Nitrospirota bacterium | reverse complement strand
TTGTAGCCGGACTCCAGGTGTTCGGTCAGGTCAAGCCCGCTTTGTTCGGCCTCAGGGGCCACCCGAAGCCCCAGGGAACGATCCAAGAGCCAAACGATCAAAAAGGTCACCAAAAGAGAATAGGCCACGGTCACGACCAAGCCGATTCCTTGAATCGCGATTTGGGAGAAATTGCCGAACAAAAGCCCGTCTGCGCCGGAAGGATTCCAGTATTTTGCGGCAAAGAGGCCCGTCGCCAACCCCCCCCAGACTCCGCCGACACCGTGGATACCGACCACGTCGAGCGCGTCGTCGTAGCCGCCCTTAAATTTTGCGAACACCCCCATGTAACACAGCAAGCCCGCGACAAGCCCGATGAACAGCGCGGGGGCAGGTCCGACGAACCCTGCCGCCGGAGTAACGGCCACAAGCCCGGCCAGTGCCCCCGAGGCGATCCCTAAGGTTGTGGGCTTGCCCCTATGAACGGCCTCGGCCAAAATCCAGGAGAGCGCCGCACCGGCCGTGGCCGCCTGAGTGTTGAAGAATGCGAGCGCGGCCAGGGGGTTTGCCGAAAGGGCGCTGCCCGCGTTGAACCCGAACCATCCAAACCACAAAAGCCCGGCGCCCAAAAGCGTCAGGGGGAGGTTGTTCGGGTGGAACGGCTCGTGACCCCAACCCATGCGTTTGCCGATGAACCAGGAGCTCACGAGGGCCGCCGCGCCCGAGTTGACATGAATAACTGTTCCGCCCGCAAAATCGAGCGCTCCCAACTTCTGAAGCCATCCGCCCCCCCAGACCCAGTGGCATACGGGCAGGTACACGAACGTCGTCCATAGGACCACGAACCAAAAAAACGGCCAAAAGCGCATTCTTTCGGCGAACGCGCCCGTAATCAGGGCGGGTGTAATAATCGCAAACATCAGTTGGAACGCGCAAAACAACACGTGTGGAATCCCTGGAGCGTAGGGCCCAGCTTCAAGCCCTACCCCTTTTAGCATCACCCAGTCAAAGTTGCCTAAAACCCCGCCCATGTCCGGACCGAACGCGAGCGAATAACCATAAAGCACCCAGATCACGGAAACAATGCCCATGCACGCAAAGCTATGCATGATGACCGAAAGGATATTCTTTGCGCGTACAAGCCCGCCGTAGAAAACGGCAAGCCCCGGCGTCATCAGCATGACCATGGCGGAAGCGATCAGCATGAATCCCGTATCCGCGGCGTTCATCTAAGTAAGGCCCTCCTGTTTTCCTAATAACGTGAGTGTATTCAACCCCCCGATGTTCGCCCGTTCCTGGCTAGAAATGGGAAGCCTCAAGAATCGCTCCAGGTTCTGCTCGGCGCTGCCGTAGGGCGCATCCGTACCAAAGAGCACCTTCTTGTTGCCATGTTTGAGAATAATCTTCAACACCTCCTCATCGCTCAAAAAGCCGAGCGCGTAGGAAAGATCGAGGTAGACATCCGAGCCCACAAGCTCTTCATGAATCGCCCCCCAGTTGTAAATGGCTCCAAGGTGCGCGGCGATGATCTTGAGCCCCGAGAAGACTTTTGGCAGCCTGGCCAGGTCATTCGCCGCCCTGGTGGATTTCTGGACGATTTCGTCGTAGAAGACCGTGCAGGTAAGCACCACGAGGCCCATATCGCAGCAGGCCTCAAAGAGCCTAAGCCAGCTAGGTTCAAAAAAAGGGCTCATTGTCGCGCCCTTTTGGAAGAACGGGTGGATCTTTACACCCAGAAACCCCCTTGTCTTAAGATTCTCAAGTGTAGCCTTGAGATCGTCAATGTCGGGATGGATCGCACCGAACGGCAGCAGCCTGGGGAAGCGCTTCGTCGCCTTTTCGGTGAAGTCGTTGAGCTTATGTGCCTGGTGAGGCTTCATGGCAAGCGGCAAGATGACGCCGAAGGCAAAGCCCTCACGCTCTAGCCAGGCATCATAAGCCTCGGCCGTCCCGTCAAGATTCGTATCGCCGTCATAGTAGGATGAGCCCTCGAGCTTCCTTTGCTCCCTAAAGGCAAGCGCTTTTTTTGCGAGCTCGGGCGGGTAAACATGTGCATGGCAATCGACAAGGGGGGTCAAACCCCCAGGCTCAGGCATCCCCATACCCCGCAACACATCCGGGCGCCTCTTCGACTTCGACCCTAAGGGGCGCTGAGCGGAATGTTGGCTTGAGCGTCTCGTACACGAACCTAGCGATATGCTCGGCCGTGGGGCTGGTGCGCTCGAAGGGGGGTACCTCGTTCATGAGCCTTTGGGAAAAAGGATCGATCGTGTTTTTTAGTAGCGCCTTGAGCTCCAAGAAATCGACGATCATTCCCTCGTTTCCCGGATCTCCGTACACGCGTACACGAACGCCGAAAGAATGGCCGTGAATGGGCTCGGGGCTTCCCTTGTAGCTCGTTAAGTAGTGGGCCGCCTCGAAGCGCTCGAAGACCTCGACATACCCGATCATTGGAGCCCTTCCCCTTTCTTCTTTTGGCTTGAGGCGAGAATCTTCCAGATACAAGACGCGCCGAGGACAATGATAGCCGACCAGGATAATACCATTAGAACAAGGCCATAGCCGTTCATTCGGAAACCTCCAGGGCTGTCGTCCGAGTGAGCCGTTCTTTCTTGAGCTTGATGAGCATGCAAATCATACTGAACATGACGAGCACGAACGCCCTGGCCGCCCAGCGCGTGCCGATATGTTCCTTGGGAATCCCCTCGAAAAACAAAAACGCCGGCGCTTCCTCAACACACCACACAAGGAACAATACAAGAAGTGCGACGGGTGTAACCCATGTGAGCAGAGGCTTGAAGAAGGAAGGGATTGCGATGTCGTTGTCTCGCGTAATTTCTTGCCAGGCCTTTCCCGGGCCAAACACCCACACGAACAAGACAACCTCGATGAGCCCAAAAAAAACAATCCCCATCGTCCCAGCGATGAAGTCCAGCTCGTCCAAATACCCTTTACCCAAAAAGAAGTAAACGGGCTGGACGCACGCGAACATCACGACCCCTACGATCGAGGACGCCCTGGTCGAATCCATGTCGAAGGCGCTGACCAAGAAATGGACGCTCGGCTGAGTCAAGGCGATCGAGCTGGTGATCCCGGCAAAGAATAAAAGTAGAAACCAAAAGAAGGCAAAGAGCCTGCCGGCCGGGATTTGCGTGAAGATCGCGGGCATCGAGACAAACCCCAAATCGAAGCTGCCGCCCTTGGCGATCTCGACCGTCATCTGAGGCCCGAAGAACAGGTAGGCCGCAACGATCCCGATCGAAGCACCCAAGATTATCTCGCACACCTCGTTTAGAGACACGGAGGTTAGGCCGCTTAGCGCAATGTCGTCGTTTTTGTGCAAATAAGTAGCGTACGTTAGGATCTGACCCCAGCCCAACGACAGCGTGAAGAATACCTGCCCCGCCGCAGCGAGCCAAACTCCTGGCTTAGTGAGCGCCTTGAAATCCGGGTTCCACAAAAACCCGAGTGCGGCGTTCAGGTTCCAATCGGGCCGGACAGGCGAGCCAAGGCTGAACACCCGAACGACCAAAACCAGCCCCATGAAGAATAAAAGCGGCATTGCGAGCTTTGAAAACCACTCGATTCCTTTTGAAATGCCGCGTGAGAGGATCCAAAGGTTAATAGCGAGCGTTACGAGTAAAAAAAAGTAAGCCCAACCCCCGCCCTGAAAGAATTCGTTTCTTTCGAGGCCCTGGAAGCCCTTCAAGAAGCTCGCCATCTGCGTGTGCTCGGTAATCCGCTCGAAGCGGCCTGTAAGCGCAAAGAAGCTGTATGCCAGGCTCCAGGATTCGATGTAGAGGTAGTATACGCTCACAACAAACGTCAACAGGATGCCGATCCCGCCTAAGTACTTAGCAGCGCGCCTTGGCCACAGAAGGTGGAACACGCTGGGCAGCGAGCCATGAGTAAAAGCCCCTCCGTACCGCCCCATCGCCCATTCCATCCACATTAAAGGGATGCCGAGGATCACGAGCGATACGAGGTAGGGGATAATGAATGCCCCGCCGCCGTTCTGACTGGCCTGCACGGGAAAACGAAGGAAGTTGCCAAGGCCGACGGCAGATCCCGCCATGGCGAGGATCATCCCCCACCTGGACGCCCAGCCGTCGTGCTTTGTCCCTTCCATTGGTATTGTCCTCCAAAGGCTTTAAGCAACAAAACATCCCACGCCGGTCTATTATGCCAACGGAGCAGCCTCATTTCAAGGAGGATGAAAATTGCAGCGCAACAAACAAAACTTGTTCCTATTTGCCTCTCATTGAACGTCAGAAAGCTGGGTGAACAGTTTCCGTATGGCCCGATTTGTAGTAAATAACAAAAAAGCCAAATGAAATGTAC
>WOZJ01000066.1 GCA_011620345.1 Nitrospirota bacterium | reverse complement strand
AGCGTTTGTGGGCAAACAAGGCCTTCTGCCAACTTCTAGGCAAGCCCCTTGAGGCACTCTTGGGCGTATCCGTGGAGCTTGCTTATCCCCTAGAAGAACAAGAGCGGGTCAAGAGGGCACTTACCCAAGAAACGCTTCAAAGCGGAGGCATATCCAATTTTGAGACCTGGTTCAAAAAGAACGGCGAGAGGGTGCATGTTCAGATCCATACCTCTTTGATCCGGGACGAACGGGGCGACCCCAGTGCCATCCTTTACTCCGCGGCCGACATCAGCGCCCAGAAGAACCGACTGGAGGTGCTGCTGAACGGCTTGGCGGAGGGAGTGTGCGTTGCCGATTCGTCAGGAGGCATCCACTACGCCAACCCCTGCTATGCAACCCTCGTGGATAAACCCAAAGAAGTGCTACTTCAAGGGGGATGGCATGGGCTCTATCCCCAAGAAGAAAGGGAGAAGGTCGCCAGGGAACTTGCGAAGCTCGAAGACGAAGAAGGCTCGGACGAGGATGTCGTATCGGGGGGGGTGTATCTTTTGCCTGATGGTCAACGACGCGTTACCAAGCGCACGCTTCGTCCGATCGTCTGGGAGGGGAAACGGAGGGTCCTAGTAACTTTAAGCGACATCACCGAAATCAAGCGCGCCCAAGAAACCGCCGAGCGGCTCCAGGCGTTCTACGAAGTCATAACCGAGCTTAGCGCAGACGGCATAGCAACGGCCTCGCCCGACGGACGCATTCGAACGGCCAACAGGGCTTTACGAGACCTGCTTGGCCTCCCCGACCGAGAGTTAGGCTCGGTGTTCGACTGGATAAATCCCGAACAACACCAAGAGCATAGGCAGTGGATTGAGAATATCCTCCAAAAAGGCCATGGGACTTGCTTGGGTCACGACACGACCGTTCATGCTAAAAACGGTCGCGTATTCAACGTGGTCCTCAATCACGGACTTAGCCGTTTCCCGGACGACAATACGCCTTGCGTGATCTTCTACGTGAAAGACATCACCGAGCTCAAGGCAGCCAAGGAGAAAGCGGAGCTCCTATTGAAGCTCTCGCCTTTGGGGATCTGCGAGTGGAGGCCGGGAGGAGAGCTTTTGAGCATCAACGAGCAGTATGCCAGGATGGTCGGCTACACCGTAGAGGAAGTCTATGCTATGGGCTGGAAAAACTTGACGGCTCCCGAGTACCAAGGGGACCCCGACAGGCTCCACGAAGAAAACGCCCTCAAGGGAACCGACAAGACCTACCGAAAAGAGTACATCCACAAAGACGGCCACAGGGTGCCTATTTATCTTGTAACCGAGCCCATCTTCGATAAGGACGGGACTTTGAGTCATTACATAAGCTATGTCCAAGACTTGACCCCTTTTGTGGAGTACGAAAGGAAACTCGAAGGACTCATCGAGGAACAAAAACGAATGATCGAGGTCACCCAAGAGCAAAAAAGGACGATCCTCGAGCTTTCCACCCCAATCCTTCCGGTATGGGGCGGGATTCTGCTTGCCCCTCTAATTGGAAATTTCGACAGCATGCGCATGCAACGCTTGCACGAGAACCTGCTCCAAGCAACGGCCGAGCAAAAGCCAAAGGCCGTGCTTTTGGATTTATCCGGATTGGTCTACGTAGACACTCAGGTGATCTCGGAAATCGTCCACCTCATCGATGCCCTTAGGCTTCTGGGCACGATAACGTTACTCGTCGGCATCCAACCTCGGGTAGCCCAAGGTCTCGTAAGGTTAGGAATCGACTTAAAGGGAGCGCCTTCCCATGCCACGCTTGCGCAAGGGCTTAAGGCCGTCCTCGGCTCCGCACGGCAGGCTTGATGCCGAGGTATGGGCGCCCCAGGGGCACGCTTCTCCTTGACGGACTTGGCCCACTTGTGCAACCCTAGTTTTTAATGCCGTAGGTCGCTTCGGTGCCGGGCTCAAAGGCCTTGGCGTTCAAAAAGGCGAGCGGGTTTGCATACACATGCCAATGGTGCCCGGGCGAAGTCTTGAACCACAGGACTGGGAATGGTTGAGCACGTGGGCAAGGGCCGGATACCGCTTTTGGACAACTGGTAGCAGACGGAGACCACAAATCCATTGGGCGATACCTCGGCACTCGAGGATTGAGCCTAGAACCTATCCAGAAGCCCAAGGCTTTCTAACCCCGTCAGGAGTAGCCCTGCGAATTCTAGACAAGAATGTCCCGCCTATCGGGGTAGGTTCATCTATTTATCCCTTGACCGACCGCAACGGCTTCATTTAAAAACGTCACCTCGAGCGGGGCTTCTAGCCGGTCTGCAAGGCTCGCCACGAGCGATTGAAACGCTTCGGAACGTGCATGCGCCTCGAAGGCCTCTTGGTCTTTGTAGGTCTCGAACACAAAAAACTGCTCTGGCTCTGTCAGGCTCTGGCAGAGCCTCCAGGCAAGCGTGCCCGGCTCACTTTTAACGACGTCCGAAAACGCCCCGAGCGCTTCAAGTGTTTCTTGCGCTTGGCCCTTCTTTGCCTTCAGCGTAGCGAGCAAAAGGATCATGCCGTCTTTCCTCTCTTTTGGCCTCTTATTCCGGGTCTTTTTCGCCGCTTCGACCTGGCCAGGATTTCCGGCTCTTCGGCCAGGACAAAATCAATCTTTCGCTCTTTGAGGTCGGCCCTGGCGATCTTCACGCTCACGCGGTCGCCCAGCCCAAAGATCCTACCTCTATGCTGGCCGATCAGCCTTGCCCTTTGTTCGTCAAAGAGGTAGTAGTCATCTCCGATCTGCGAGATATGGACGAGCCCCTCTAGGAACGCCTCGTCTAACTCCACGAAAAACCCGAAGGGCAAGACCGAGCTGATGTAGCCCGTGAACGTCTCGCCCACCCTGCCTTTTCCGTAATAAACCCGGTAAAGGTCTACCATCGCCCGCTCGACCTCTGTGGCCCGCTGTTCGGCCTTGGAGGTCTTTTGGGCAAGCTCCAGGACCCTTTCTTGGGTTTGATCGCGAACCTTCGCCTCATCGTCCGAGAGTCTCGCCTTGAGCATCCTATGGACAAATAGGTCCGGATAGCGCCTGATGGGCGAGGTAAAATGCGCGTAGGCCCCTAGCGCCAGGCCAAAATGGCCCTTTGGGGCGGGGTGATACTGCGCGCGCATAAGCGAGCGCAACAGCATGTAGTGGAGGACGCGGGCATCGGACCTGCCTTGGATGACATCCAAAAAACGGGCAAGGTCTTTTGGCGAGACCTTCTTTTTTGGGTCAATCTCGAAGTGCACGCCGCGACGCTTGACGAACGTGAGAAACCCCCGAAGCTTCACGGGATCGGGGGGCTCATGGATCCTGAATAGGCATGGCGTCTTCGTCTTAAACAAAAACCGCGCAACGGCAACGTTGGCCGCGATCATAAACTCTTCGATCAGCCGCTCCCCCCAGCCGCGCTCCCCCCTTAGAATGCCCTCGATCGCACCCTCTTGGGAGAGCATGACGAGCGTTTCGGGAAGGTCGAAATCCAGGCTTCCTTTCCTTACGCGCGCTCCGTGGAGGATCTTGGCGAGCCGCTCCATGGCAAGGAGCATGGCCGCCAAAACGGGGTCGCCTTGAAGCGGGGAGGCATCCCCATGCAAAAGCTCGTTCACCTGCGTGTAGGTCAGCCTTGCACGGCTCTTGATAACGGCAGGGTAGAAATCGGCCTTCTTGAGCCCGCCTTTGGGGCCATAGCAAAGCTCCGCCACCATGACGAGCCGGTCTTCGTTTGGGTTGAGCGAACAAAGCCCCCAAGAGAGCTCAAAAGGAAGCATCGGAACGACCTTGGAGGGGTAGTACACGCTCGTTCCGCGGTCTTGTGCCTCCGTATCGATCGCGCCGCCTTGGGAGACGTAGTGGGCCACGTCTGCAATCGCCACGTAGAGCGTGCTCGATTCGTCCTTGCCTTGGACGAGACAGACGGCGTCGTCAAAATCTTTCGCCGTCTCTCCGTCGATCGTAACGAACGAAAGCGAGCGTAAATCTCGCCTTGTTTGTAGCTCGGAGCCAGGAATAGTCCTTGGGAGGGCCTTGGCCTCTTCGAGCGCCCCGGCTTGGAAATCTATCGGGATGGCCGAGTTTACGAGGATCGCTTCGATGTAGGGCTCGAGCGAATCCTTGTCCCCTAAAACTTCCGTAACGACGCCTGTTGCCCAGAAATCCGCTTTCGGGTAGCCCGTAATCCGGACGCGCACCATGGCCTGCAACGGCACATGCATTGAGGGAGGCTCCTCAATGATAACCTCGAACCCCTCCTTGAGCCCGACCGCTTCCACGTAGGCAACCCTGCCGCGCTCGTGGTAAGTGCCGACGGCCTCCTTAAGCCTACGCTCCAGGATTCTTACGATGCTTCCAAAGCAACGCCCGGCCTCGAGCCGGCCTTCTACCCTAACGACAACCCTGTCGCCGTCCAACGCGCCTTGGCGTGCATTGGGCGCTACGACGACGATAGGGTCTTTTATGCTATCCGGTAAGACAACGCCGCCTTTGCCCTTTGCGAGCTCGAACGTCCCGACAGAAAGGTGAAGGTTGGAAGGCGGGGCAAACCTCCCTCCTTTCAGCCGGACGAGCTTTCCCGATTGGGCGAGGCCTTTCAGCGTTCGCCTCAATATGAAGCCTTCCTTTGGGACAAGGCCGAGCGCATGCCCGATTTGGGAGGCTGTTTTTGGGCTTTCCGCCTCCTTGGTCAAAAGCCCTATAATTCGGCCTGCTAGCGATTCCGGATCAATCACCATGGCTGCTTCCAATCGCCGTCGAATTGCTCTAATCTTTACTCTTTACAAGAAAAGTCCCTTGAAAGAGCCAGTTTATCATGCCCTATGCAGGACGGACGAACGCCGTACACAGCGCCCTGAAGGCCCTCGGTTGGGCCCGGTTATTGGTTGTCGCCGTTGTCTTGGTCCTCGGTTGCGCTCGCATCGAGCCTCCTTACTGCATCAAGGTGATCGACGGCGACACGTTGGACGTCTGGACGGGCGAAAAGATCGAGCGAATCAGGCTCATCGGCGTGGATACTCCCGAGACGAAAGATCCTAGGCGAAAGGTCCAACGTTTCGGCAAGGAGTCCTCCACGTTCTTACGGAAAACGATCAAGGGCAAGACGCTAAGGCTCGAGCGCGTCGAAAAGGATGCCTACACGAGAACGCTCGCGTTTGTCTACCTTCCGGACGGCCGGTGCGTCAACGACCTCATCGTCAAGGAAGGCTACGGCTACGCCTTCGTCAAATACCCGTTCCCAGGGATTGAGAGGCTTAAGGCATTCGAGGCCGAGGCGAGGGAGGCCAAAAAGGGACTCTGGAGGGATTTCGCCTACGAGCGCTTCTACGCTGGCAACCTATCGTCTAGGGTGTTTCACAGGCCAAGCTGCGTGTATGCAAAACGCCTTGATCAGGATAAACGCATCGTGTTCGAGACCCGCAAAAGGGCGCTAGAGCTAGGGTTTGCCCCCTGCGGCAGTTGCAGGCCTTAAGCGTGTCTTGATTGACCCGCAAGGGGCCGAACGCTTACAATAAATAGATCAAGGCGTTGAAGCGCTATTGCACTCAACCGAACAAACCAGCCAAACAGGTCTGGAGCTCCATGAACAAGGACAAGGTTCGTCTTCTCGACATTTCCGACTTCTACGGCTTCCACACGGGCGGAATCGCCACCTTCATCAACAACAAGGCCCGCATCTTCCAAGAGCTTGGCCTTCCTGTCGAGCACCGAGTAGTTTTTCCATCCCACTACGACGGCGTTCACCAACGGTTCGGAAGTACGTTCGTATCGATCAAGTCGATGAACGTCCAGAGGTTGGCCCCCAACTACTTCCTCCATACCCACTTTCGAAAGCTCTACCGCGCCATCGACGAGTTTCAGCCCGATATCGTCGAAATTAACTCTACCACGACGATGGCCTACGCGGCGAGCGTTTACGCTAAGCAAAAGGGTATTCCTTTACTTAGCGTCTACCATACCGACCTGGTTTCGAGCTTCCGGCTCCTATTTCGATGGTCCGCCCTTGCAGAACGGGTAAGCCGTACCTACATCCCAAAGCTCTACAACCGCTGCAAGTCCACGATCGTCGCCTCGCAAACCTTCCTAAGACAACTCGAAGGGTTGGGCGTTAAGCGGCTAGTCCACATTCCACTGGGTGTAAACAAGCGCGTCTTCTACCCCAGGAGCACCTTCTCGGCTCTTTCTCCGTTGCTGCCCAAAGCACTCAAAAGGCCTATCGGGGTGTATGCAGGAAGGCTTTCTTCGGACAAAAACGTGCATCTTTTGCTGGATGCGATGGAGGCGAGCAAAAGCCCCGGGAGTTTCCTTATCGTGGGCGATGGCAAGCTCAAAGAGCGACTCCTCGAACTTCAAGCCAAGCGCCGTAACGTCTTCTACTTAGGCTTCGTAGAAAACCAAGACCTGCTGGCCGAATTGTTCAGCTTTGCAGACTACTACGTTACGGCATGTACCTCGGAAACATACGGGCTTTCATTGATGGAGGCCCAATGTTGCGGCCTTCCCGTACTCTGCGTGGATTCTCCCATCCTTCGAGAAAACCTAGACCCCAAAACGACCGTGTTCATCCCCTCCCCCCAATGCCTAGAGGATGCCTTGGAGGTTCCACCTATAAGCATGCGTGCAAACTCGAAGGCGCTCGACTGGCAGGAAGTTTTCTTGAAGCTATTCGCACTCTATACCGAGTACGCGGGCATGGCACATCTGGCGCCCGAAAAAAGCCTACTGCTCGAGGCCTAAGGACAAGCCGTTAGGCCTCTTTCCTATAAAAAGCCCAAGTCACGAATCAAGGAGGAAAGGCGATGATCAACGCCAAAGCCTACGCTACGCACGGCCCGACAAACCCCTTGGGACCTTTTCAGGTCAAGCGGCGTAGCCCAGGACCGGAAGACGTGCAGATCGATGTACTCTTTTGCGGCGTGTGCCATTCGGACCTCCACACCGCTCGCGATGAATGGAAGAATACGATCTATCCCTGCGTACCTGGCCACGAGATAGTAGGGCGCGTGGTGGCCGTCGGAAGCAAGGCAAACAAATTTAAGGAGGGCGACATCGCGGCCGTCGGTTGCATGGTAGATAGCTGCGGGCGCTGCGAATCCTGCCTCAACGGGCTAGAGCAGTACTGCGAGGAAGGCTTCGTGGCGACCTACAACGGGCGTGGGCCGGGGAGCGAGAACACCTTCGGCGGCTACTCCGAAACGATCGTCGTCAAGGAATCCTTCGTGCTCAAGGTTGCCCATACCGAGAACTTGGCGGCGGTGGCCCCGCTCGTTTGCGCCGGCATCACCACCTACTCCCCGCTTCGGCACTGGAGCATCGGCCCTGGCAAGAAGGTGGGGGTCGTAGGCTTGGGTGGCTTGGGCCATATGGCGATAAAGCTTGCCCATGCGATGGGCGCCCACGTCGTGCTGTTCACGACCTCGCCAGGCAAGGCTGAAGACGCTCGCCGTCTTGGCGCAGACGAGGTGGTCGTTTCCAAGAACCAAAACGAAATGGCGGCCCACAAGAACAGCTTCCATTTCATGCTGAATACCGTGTCCGCCCCACACCGGCTAGACGATTACCTAAACCTCCTCAAGCGAGATGGCACGCTGGTACTCGTGGGCGCGCCGTCCGAACCCCACCCTTCGCCCGACGTGTTCAGCCTGGTTTTTAAGCGGCGCCAGATTGCCGGGTCGCTAATCGGCGGTATTCAAGAAACGCAAGAAATGCTCGATTTCTGCGCCAAACATGGCATTGTTTCGGACATCGAGTTGATTCCGATCCAGGCGATCAACGAGGCCTACGAGCGAATGCTAAAGAGCGATGTCAAGTACCGTTTCGTCATCGACATGAAAAGCCTCAAGGCCTAGACCGCCAACAAGAAAGCAGCTGACGTTCAGCCCGGAAGGGCTTTGGGCGCCTGCCAGGATGCGGGAAATCGTTCGCCCTAGGCGCAAGCCTTGCAAATCACAAAAATGATCGAGTATAGTGCATGGGGTTAGAGGGAAAGCTAACATCGAGGGAGGAGCCCATGCAAAGAAGAAGGCTGTTGAGTCTAGGGGCCGGGATGGTCTTGATCGCGAGCGTCGCGCTCCTTGGAGCGAAGAAATACACCGCTCCCCCGGAGTACTTCCAGGCCCCGGATGACTGCGAGTTTTGCCACTCGGAGTACGTAGAACGTGCAAGAACCTTCCAGGGCCACGGCACGGCCTGCTTCATGTGCCATACGCGGGCAAGGACCGGGTTTGGCACGGGCCACATGACCAAGGCAAACTGCGAGACCTGCCACAACGAAACCTGGCCCACGGGCCAGCCCCATGGCCACCCGCCCGCACTCTGGGCCACGTTAGGGACGCCAGAAGAGCGAACGGCCAACTGCGCCGCGTGCCACAACCCACACGGAACGCCCAACCTCTCGATGGTCCGGGATCTGCTGACGACGCTCGACGGCACACCCGTAGAGATTCGCTTCCTTAACGAGGACGGACAGGCGGACGACAGCTTCGTGGAGCTCCCAAGCGCATCCGGAGGCCAGAACGGCAAAGAGCCGGGACAAGGGCTTTGCGAGGTATGCCATACGCAAACGAACCATTACCGCCGGGATGGGACGGGCGAGGCCCACTTCACCTCGAACTGCGTGCTTTGTCACGAGCACACGAAGAGCTTTGCGCCTCCTGGCATGTAACCACCAAAAAAACAGCAGGGGTCGGCAATGAGGGGAACGACACTCAAAGCGCTAGCCACGGCCTGCCTTGTAGGGGTCTTCTTCGTCCAAGAAACCCGGGCGATTGCCGAAACGCTCTCCGGGAACTTCGAGGCGCTTTTCGAGGGAAGGAAGAACCGCTACCATAAGGGCTCGCTCGTCTACGGGGGGCACCGCTTCGGCGGCAACGAGATGCCCTTTAGCCTATACAGCCGCTTCACGCTCGAGGACCTGCCTCAGGGCGCTTCGGCAGTAGCCTACTTTCGCTACCGCGACGATTTTGCCTACAACGGCTATCCGGACGAAAGCGGCCAGGTAGACGTCTTCTTGGGCTACGTAGAGATCCCAAGGATCGCGGACAGGTTGAGCCTGGTCCTTGGAAGGCAGTTTATCCACAAGGCGGGGAACGTCTTCCTGGCCGATGCCATTCAGGGCGACCTCGAGATTACGAAGAGCCTTGCGCTCAACTTCTTCTACGGCAAACCCAGAGACCTCGAGACATTTTCGGAATGGTACAACCAAGACGAGAACATTGACGAAAAAATCTGGGGCATTTCGGCAAAGTTCAGCCTGCCTTTCCAAATTTCGGGCGAGGTAGGCTACATGGAGCGCGACCTAGATTATCCAGACGAGCACGACGAGCTCTTGCACCTCACCTGGCAAAAGCCGCTAAGCTTCCCGATCGATAGCCTCCTTTACCAAGAGATGGTCTACAACAACTCTCAAGGGGGCTTCGAGGACGTCGTTTTTGGAACGCAGATGTTCCTGACGCAGAAGTTCAGCATGAAGCTCGAGGGCACCTACTACGACACCAACCTGTGGGAGCGAGAGGCCTACACGACAGACATGTTCACGCTGAACACGATGGACGACCTCATCTTCGGGCTGTTTTCGGCAAGCTCGCTTTGGCAATCCAAGGTTGGGTTTGATTACGCCTTAAACCCTGGCTTGAGCGTTTATACAGACTTCGCCTACCAGACCTACGAGACGTTCCCGGGCGAACGGACAAAAGGCTACTCGTTCGAGCCTGGACTTCGCAAGACGTTCGGAGAAAGGAACGAACATGCCCTTTCTTTAGGCATGTTCTACTTGAAGAGCTACGGCGGGGAAGCCGTAGGCCCCAGAGCAGAGTATAGCCTAAAGCTCACCCAAAGGCTCGAGTGGGAAAACTGGTTTAACATGGTCCATTACGACAAAACCACCAACCAGAGCGATCAGGCCTTCAACTTCCGCACGATGGTCAGCTACCTTTTGTTTCGAGACTGCAAGCTCCAGGGCTTCTTCGAGGCCAACTCGAACGACTTTTACCATGACGACATCCGGGGCGGCCTGATGGCCTTCTACAACTTCGACACCAAATTCTAGGGCAAAAGGACCTTGCCATGAAAAGAATACCCGTTTTTAGTTTAATCTTTGCGGCAGGCTTGGCTGGCGTTGCCCTTTCCGGAATGGCCAAAGAAGAGCCCCCTGCCCCCCCTAAATCCGCGGCCTCCGTCTTCGATCACGGCAAGCACCGCGTCTTGCTCGAAAAAGATGGGTTTAACTGCATCTCCTGCCACCCGTTCAACGCCACGCTCGAAAGCCAGCACGAAAAGCTTGACGACGAGATCGAAGCGCGTTACCTGAAACCGGGCCAAGAGACCTGTCATGCATGCCATAACAACGAAGAACGAAAGGCAAAGCGGCCCCTGAAGTGCACAAGCTGCCATAAAGACAACATGGCCGCGATCAAGCCGAAAACGCACACGTTGAGCTTCAAGAAAGACCATCGTATTCTTGCACAGACCTCCGGCGAGGAATGCCAGCTCTGCCATGCCCAGTCGTTCTGCGTAGATTGCCACATGCGCAGGGATACGATGCAAAACAAGGTCCACGAGGGAAATTATCTCTTCTACCACGCGATCGAAGCCAGGGCAAACCCGATGAAATGCTCGAGCTGCCACAGGCAAAACTTCTGCCTTGGCTGTCACAGGCAACTGCTTCGGCGCTAAAAGGAGCAAAAGACGATGCGAACAAAAACGTTCGTCCTTTTAGGGGGCGTCTTTGTAGCGCTCGCCTCTTTCGCCCACGGCTACCAATGCCAGGACTACGGCCCACTCGCCGGCTCTCCTCAAGGAGTACGGCTTACGCAAGAAGAACACCCTTCGGGCTGGAGAAGGCGGCAGTGCGTTTCCTGTCATCCTATCAGGGCCATCCATTGCGACGATGATAGCGCGTTTCTCACGGGCTGGGATATGGGTTGGGTCCGTGGTGTCGTCGAGCGCCGCGGTGAGGCAAGCTGCATACTCTGCCACGGCGACAACGGAACCGGATCTTCTACGCAGGAGGAATAGCCGATGGGAATGCGCTCTTACCGCCTCAGCGTCCTGATTGCAGGAGCTCTAACGATTGGCCTTATTCATATTCAAGCAGGCCTTGCACAGAACGACGGGAAAGACCTCCCCTTCCCGCACGGTGGGCCTATGGGCGAGCAGTGTGACGTCTGCCACAGCCTCGAGCCGACACCCGAGGAAATGCCAAAAGAGAAGTTCTCCGGATTCCATCCCGCGCCTTTCAGGGCGTGTTTCGGCTGCCACGGGGAAAGCCCGCATATCGGTGCCAAGCGCCACCTGACCCTTCCGACACGTGAGGCCAAGGCAGGAATCGAGCAGGCAAGAAAGAAAAGGGCAAACGCGTTTCCTTTGGATGCCTCCGGCAAGATCACCTGTGGCACATGCCACGACCCCCACTCGCCGGCATGGGGCATCACCGGACCCGCACGGACCGTAGAGACGAACATACCTGCAGCCCCAAACATGGCGCTTATGCAAGGGCTGACGGAAGAAAGGCGCGAAATCACGGCCAAAAAGCTCGGCCTTCCAAAGGACGACAAGACGATCGCCTTCAAGCTTCGTTCGACCGAGACGCCGCTTTTATGGGAAAGCGCAAGCAATGGGAAGCTTTGCGCGACCTGCCATACGGACAAGGCCGCCATGCTGCCCTCTGGACCTTAGGCAAGCCCATAAAACATCAGGAATAGCCCACTTATCGGGGGTCTTGCTGAGATAGCATGGGGATTGTCCAGCCTTTTGTCCCCTGGATATGGCGGGCAAGCTCGAACACGGCCATCGCATAAAGCCGACTTTTGTTATATTGGGTTATTACCCAGAAGTTGGGAAGGGCCACCCAGTACTCGGGCCCTTCAAACCCTTCCAGGCTGAAGACCCCGCCCGTTGTGTTCGCATCGAGCCCGTCGTGCTGGAACTCAAACCCTGCCTCCTTCAGCATGACAAAGGAAAAGGCAGGCTCCACGCCATTTGCAAGCACTTTGTCTTTTAATGCGCTCTCGCTTGGACCAGGAACCGCCCTTAGGCAGACCGGCTGCGTCGGGTTGTACCCAAAGCTTGCCAGGTAATTGCCGACGCTGCCGATGGCATCCTCTACGCTGTTCCAGATGTCTTTCTTCCCGTCCTTGTCGAAATCGACGGCATAGCGCCGAAAGCTGCTCGGCATGAACTGGGGGTAGCCCATAGCCCCCGCGTACGATCCCTTTAAAGAAAGCGGGGCAAGCCCGTCGTCTTTAGTCATCAAGAAGAATTCCTTAAGCTCGTTTGCGAAGAAATCCGCCCTCCTTGGGTAATCAAACGCAAGCGTAGCCAGCGAATCCAGCACGCGAAAGGTGCCCATGTTCTTGCCATACCTGGTCTCTACTCCTAATATGGCCGTTATGAGCGCACCCGGTACGCCGTAAATAGACTCTGCACGCTTGAGCGCTCTAACGTGCCTTTTAAGGAATGCCCTGCCTTCTTGAACGTTTCGTGCGTTGACCAGGATGGGCTTGTATGCCCACCAAGGCTTGGCCTCGGCCGGCGCCTCCATCGCGCGAAGGATACTCTGCTTCTTCCTTGCCTGCTCAAGAATACCGCGGAGCTCTTCTGGGTCGGCCCCTTGTGTATCCGTCATCATGCGGACAAAACCTTCCATCCGAGGGTTCCCCGTAAAATCGCCGCAAAACCCCGCACCGTATCCTGCTAGCAACAAGACAAGAGTGAAAAAAAACCGTCTTTCTCGACGTTTTACGGCGTTCTTCATGCGCCCTCCTCGTAGCTTTCTTAAATTGTGATATTCTAGCACGCCTATCCTGAGATGCCCCATTGCCGGCGGTATGATACGATAAACGCAATCGGCAAAACAAATCGGCTAACAAGGGTATCGCATGCAGGTCTCGTTGTTCATCGCGCTTACCGGACTTAGCCTTGTCGGCAACTTGGCCTCCATCGACATCCTGCCGCTCAAGGCCGTTACAATCGTTTTCGGCAGTATTCCCGCCCTTATCGGCTTGCGGCTGTTTGGGCTTTGGCCGGCAACGCTGATAGGGGCCGTTTCAGGCACCTACCTGGCGTTCCACTTTGGACAACCACTGGATTTCTTCGCCTTCATGCTCGAGCCGCTCATCGTCGGCATGATAGCAAAGCGCTTACAGAGAAGCTTGATCATTCCGGCCGCCCTGTACTGGCTCACGCTTGGTTCGCTCCTATCGCTGCTCGTAGGGCCGTTTCCCATATCCGAGCTCGTTTGGGCCTACACGTTTAAGCGGATCCTCAACGGTGTGTTCAATGCCTCTCTAGCCGACCTTTTGTACCTTACCCTTCCAGCCAAGGTCCAAAGAAAGAGCGCGCTGACCCTTCGGTACACGCTAAGCGAAATTTATTTCGTCGGAGGGTGCTTCTTTTGGCTCTTACTGATAGGCATCGGCTCTACCGTAAACCTTCGGGCCGTGGTCAAAGGGATCGAAACGAGGGCGGAATCTCAGCTCGAGGCAGAGGCCGAGAAGCTCGAGTATCGCTTGGAGTTTCTGAACCCACGCAGCATCCCGGAAGCCCGGGAGCTTTTGCTTCAGGCTAAAGCGCAAGGGGTCGAGTTTCAGCTCGATAATGACTTAGGCAAGGTCTTACTCGAGTCCTTCAAGCCGGATGATCCCATGGCCCCAAGCCTGCAAGGTGCAGGGTCGTTTAAGCTCAAGCCACTCCAGAATGCCGTGTGTATGCTCGTCCCCAACGAGAGCGCGTTAAGGGCCATGGGCAAAAAAGCCTCCTTCCAGTGGGAGAGCTCCTGGTACACCCTTCGCAAACCACTCAAGACCAAAGAAGGCCTTTCGTTAATCCTTTTTATGCCCAACGCTCCTTTCAGCAACCAGGCCTACCGTGTGTTCCTCTTGTGGATGGGGGTCGGAACGCTTATGGCGCTCGGCGGGATACTGTTGTCCTCTTTGGCGGCGAACATGCTGGGCCGACCGCTCGAAAGGCTCTCCGACCTGACTAGCAAGCCTATTGAAGAGCTGCTCGCCGACTTCGAGCCCGCCGGTCCGAAAAGCCATATCGAGGAGCTAAGGAGGCTTGAGGAGAATTTCTCCATGATGCGTGGCGCCCTAAAGGGAGCGCTCGAAAGACTCAAGGAGCAGGAGGCACAAAAGGCCTCCAAGGAAAGCGAGGATCGGCTCAAAACGCTCCTGAACGCCCTGCCTGACCCCATCGTCCTAAAAGATGAACGGGCACACTGGCTCGTGGTCAACAAAACCGCGACTGAGCGCTTCAGCCTCGAAGGCGTCGAATGGTACAGAAAGACCGACGAGGATCTGGCCTTGGTTCTGCCATTTTATGAAACGGCCTTTTTGGAATCCAGGTACGCAGATTCCCGAGCCATAAAGAACGAAACCCCCATCGCCTACGAAACCGAAATTCTGCATACGGATGGCGTCCAGCGCTGCTACGCCGTGAACAAAATCCCGCTGCTCGACGAGCAGGGCCAGGTGCGGTTCTTAGTCGATGTGTGGAGAGACGTGACTCGGGAGAAGAAGGCCAAGGAAGAGATTCAAAAACTGCTCAACTACGACCCGACGACTGGGCTCCCAAACCGCATCCTGCTGCTCGATAGGCTTACCCAAGCGCTCAAGGCCTCGAGCTACGCGGCCGTCGTCCATATGGACATCGACAAGTTCAAGCGCGTCGTGGACGTGTTCGGGTTTGATGCGGGCGGCGGCCTTCTCAATGCCGTCGCACAACGCATCAAGGGATCATTGAGGCCTACGGACACGCTTGCAAAGCTCCCCGAAGATACGTTCGTCCTGGTGTTATCAGGCCTAAGGCAGCCGGACGATGCCCAGGTCGTTGTAAAGAAGGTCTTGGATGCCTTCTTCCAACCTTTTCGCGTCGGAGAACAAGAGGTGCACCTCGCGGTAAGCATAGGCTTTGCGCTTTTCCCGACGGACGGGAAGGACTCGGAAACGCTCCTTAAAAACGCGGAACTTGCGATGTTACGGGCCAAAGAGTTGGGCGGCAACACCGCTCAGCGGTTCAGCTCGGACCTCGGGATGCGGATGGCGAATTTTCTCATTCTCGAAAACAAGCTTCGGGCCGCCATGAAAGGAAAAGAGCTCGCGCTGTTCTACCAGCCTCAGGTCGCCATCCAGGAGAAAAAGATCGTCGGGATGGAAGCGCTCATTCGATGGCTTCCCACGCAGGGCGGCATCATTTCTCCCGGAGAGTTTATCCCCGTAGCCGAACAGAGCGGGCTGATCATCGACATCGGCGAGTGGGTGCTCAAAGAATCGTTGGCCAACCTCCGCTCTATCAAGAAGGAAGCCGGCCTAAACCACCTCTACGTATCCATCAACCTCTCGCCAAGGCAATTCATGGACGCCAATCTCGTTCGGCTCGTCGAAGAAGCCCTAACGCATACGAACCTCGATCCGCACGAGCTCGAGATCGAGATCACAGAATCTACCGCCATGAAAAACCTGGAGTACGCGCTCAAGGTCCTTCAATCGCTCAAATCAATGGGCGTGCGGATCGCCTTGGACGATTTCGGCGTGGACTACTCCTCGCTCAGCTACATCCACCGTTTTCCCATCGATACGATCAAGATTGACAGGGCCTTCATCGTCCAAATGCTCGATAACTCATCGTCTGCCGCTATCGTCAAGGCAATTATTCAAATTGCCCAGGCGTTGAACCTGAAAGTGATCGCAGAAGGCGTAGAGACAAACGAACAGCTCGATTTTTTGAAGACGCAAACGTGCTTTGGCGTGCAGGGGTATGTCTTTAGCAAGCCTTTGCCAATCAAAGGCTTATTGGAGCTCCTCAAGCAATGGGGATCCGTCGCCAGCTAGCCCTTTTTGAGCCTTTCTAGCTCCTTACCTACCCTCGAGGCGGTCTCTTGCCAGGTATCCAACGCTTCTTCCGTCGGATCGTTCACAAGGCGCCCTTCGAAAACGGCCACCTCACCCGCGAGGATGACCGTAGACACGTGGCTCCCCGTAAGCGTATACACAAGGTGGGCGTAGGGGTCGTGGCAGGGGAAGTCCCGTACCGTATTAATCTCTGCGGCAACGAGGTCCGCCCTCTTGCACGCCTCTATAGATCCAAGCTGGTCACCCATCCCTAGCGCCTTGGCCGCCTCGGACGTGGCAAGGCCAAGCGTTTCTTTGGCGCCCATCCGGCTTGGGTCTGCATGGAGCGCCTTCTGGAGCAACGCGGCCGTCTTCATCTCGCGGACCATATCAAGGCTGTCGTTGCTGGCCACGCTGTCCGTCCCGATGCCGACAAGGAGCCCCATGTCGCGAAGCTCTGCCACATTGCAAACCCCGGACCCAAGCTTGAGGTTGCTGTTTGGACAGTGAGCCACGCCTGGTCTAGCACGCTCAAGAACTTCTCTATCCCCAGCCCCGAGCCATACCATGTGGGCACACAGGACGTTAGAGTCCAAAAACCCTAGCGATTCAAGTCTCTCAAGCGGGGTCTTGCCAAAACGCCGCAGGCTTTCCTGAAGCTCGCCGCTGGTTTCCTGGACGTGGATGGTGGCCCTTAGGCCGAAACGCTCCTTTAGGGCCCTTAAGGCCTTCAGCGTCCTGTCTGAGCAGGTGTAGGGAGCATGCGGGGCAAGAATAGGGGTAATGCGCGGATGGCCCAAGTAGCGCTCGATGAACGCCTCGAGCCTTCGAAGGCCCGTTTCAGCGTCGGGGACGCCTGGAGTCGGCATGTCCAGCACGCCAGGGCCCAAAAAGGCCCGAACCCCGAGCCTTTCCGCAGCACGCGCGGCCGCTTCCTCGAAGTAGTACATATCCACGAACGTGGTCGTACCAGAAAGCAGCATCTGAACCATGCCAAGCAGGCTTGCCGCATACACGAGCTCTTCGGTGACGAGCGCGGCCTCCAGCGGAAAGACCCGTTGTTTTAGCCATGTCTCCAAAGGAAGGTCGTCTTCGATTCCGCGAAAAAAGCCCATCCCAAGGTGCGTGTGCGCGTTGATCAGCCCTGGAAAAACGATATGGCGGTCTAGCGCGAGGAAATGCTTCGGGTTCCATGCAGCCTCCATGCCCTGCTTGTAGGGCTCCACGGATACAATTCTTCCATCACGGATGCCGACAAACCCGGGTGTCAGGCACCTGCCGGATGCATTCATCGTCAACACGTGGGAAGCCCTAAGGGCGAGGTCCAAGGGCTCTTGGTTCATGCCGCCTTAGCCCCTAGCGAGCCAAGCCAGCCCGTAAGCAGGCTAGAGAGCGCTACCGCGCCCTCCTTGGCCGCCTTTAGGACGTCTTCGTGGGATAGCGGCTCATCGGCAAGCCCGCAGCCGTAGTTGGTCAGGCAAGAAACCCCGAGGACACTGGCCCCCATCTGCCTTGCAGCAATCGCCTCGAGCACGGTACTCATCCCGACCGCAGAAGCGCCCATGCCTTGAAGCATACGAATCTCCGCCGGTGTCTCGAGCGAAGGGCCAAGAAGGCCAGCATAGATGCCCTCGCAAGCTGGAATACCGAGCGCTTGAGCCTGCCCAAGGAACAGCCCACGGAGCAGGGGGTCATACAAGCCATTTAGGTCGAGGAACCGCTCGCCGAAGAAAAGCGCATCAGGGTTGGCGAGCGGGTTATGGCCAGTTAAGTTGATGTGGTCGGAAAGGGCCATAAAAGAACCGGGCTTACGCTCCAGCTCTAGCGAGCCCGCCGCGTTCGTCAAAACGACAATCTTTGCCCCCATTCCCACCGCAACGCGGATGGGGTAGACAACCTCTGCCGGACTGTAGCCTTCGTACAGGTGCAGCCGACCCTCAAGTAGCAAGCAGGGCACGCCCTCCCATAAGGCGGCATGGAGAACGCCCTTATGCCCCTCGACGCTCGGAACGGGAAAATGAGGAATAGCGCTAAACGAAAGCGAGCGGAGAAACCTTGCCCCTTGAAACGTAGACCCAAGCCCGGAGCCGGCTACGATCGCGACTTTGGGGATTTCGACGCGTTCCTTGATGAAGTGGACGCTTTGATTGAACCATTTGGGCCAGCCCTCCCTAGGCGCCATCGCCGCCCCCTTGGTCGCCTAAAGGCGTATCTGCCCGTTCGATGGCTTTGTTGGCCGGAATGTAGCGGTATCCCTTCAGCCTTCCAGAAACGAACGCATCTGCAGAATTTAAAACCGAAAGGTTTTCTGTAAGGAGCGGCAATAAGGGGCTGCCCGAGGGCAAGCTGCTTGCAACACGCTGCAAGTCACCCAGCGCCTGGCGTAGGACCACGCCCGAGAGGTAGACAAGCTCCCAGGCATAATCGTCGTTCACTTTGGGGTCATTGAGCGCGGGCGCACCGTAGTTTTCCAGAGTGAACGACCGGCGAAAATCCTTCCATGCCGCCTCGTCGCACAAAAAGCGCGAAGCGGGGTTTAGCTCGCACGTAGATACTTCACCCGTCTCTACCCCTAGGACAGATGCAAGCGCAGAGAGCCTTTGCATAAGGACCGAGAGTTGATCATCAAGCGCCACAAAAAACCAGTAATCTTCCACGCCCGGGCTCGAGCGGCCCTCGAGCTTGCCAACTATCCCTGGGAGTTGCTCCAATAGAGTCCTGTCCCAGGCGTTCGCGTGTGCAATCCCTTGGGCAATCTGGTCCAAGGCTTCTTGTTGTTCGGGTGGGGGCGTACCCTGGGTTTGAGCCTCAGCCGCAGGGTTGCCCCCAACCCCCAACAGCCCCTCGCTTTGGCCGAGCAAGACTTCGATGGTTTGCGAGCTCTGGCCGAACGCCCCCTGGAACGTCGCCCCCAACCCTTGCAGGCCGCCATCGAGCGGACCGAGGGATGCCTGGGCAAAGGCCATGGATGCCAGGAGCCAAATTGCCGGAATTCCTGGGAGAACCCGCTTAGAGCCCTTTCGGAAACGATGACCCATGCTTAATTAGCCTTTCTTTAGGGTTACTGGCCGTCAGTCGCTAACACCCGGCCTTCCCGGCCTTCCAACGTCCGTATACTCGAACAGGAGGTCCGAGATGTCCGTCCAGTTCTTCATGAGCGTTTCCCACGCCTGAAGGAGCGTTTGCCGCGTTGCACCGTCAACGGCGGCCTTGTCGACGTTTTGTTCGAGCAGCAGCCTCCTGTCCCGGTACCTGCCGATGCTCGAGCGCGCGAACCTATACAGACAATCCACCGGCCTTGGGTTGCTCGTGCATGGCGCTATAGCATCGCCCCTTGCAGGGGGCTCGAGCCCCGCAGCCACGAGCGCCGCTTCAATCGTCGCCGTGTTCACCCTTAGGATATCCAGGCAGGCATTAACGACCATTTGGAAATTAGGGTCGAAGTTTGGGTCGATCGAGGGCCTAAGGTCAGGATCGGAATAGACCCGGCTAAGCCATACAAACCCCCAGTAGGCACCCTGCTCATTCTGGACGTCCTGGTTTAAGTAGCCCACGTACGTCGGCCATGGGACAGAGACGGGGGTCGTCTCGAGGCCAAGCGTTTGCATCCCGAAGGCCCGGACCCCAAACACAACAAGAAATAGCACCCCAAAAACAATCTCTTTGCCCTTTTTCCGCATGCGACCTCCTTAGTCGTTGGCCCCTTCTAAGGCAAGCCTTGCGTAGTAATTTTGGTAGCGCTTGATGTCGTCCGGAACCTCTCCCCCCTCTTGAGGCCTTAAGAAAGGCGCTTCGGGGCGCTTGGCCCTCCACACGTTGCAGCCGTGCTCTAAAAACTCCAGGAAAAACTGGGGGTCTCGGAGGTTGGCTAACGTTTTTTCCGGCCCGGGAACAACCGCTCCTTCTTTAAAGAGCTCAAACGCGGCCCTTAGGACGGAGAACTCCGCCTGAGGTATCGAAACCATCATCTCGACCAACGAAAGCCCTTCCTTGGCAGCAAGGAGAATGCGCCGCTTGAAGGGATCATCGGCGACACGAGCGGGATCGACTCGAAATGTAACAAACGGAGAGGGTAGCATGCTGCGGATCACCAAAGCCTCGTCCATCCTTCTGGCACCTTCAAGCAGAAGATAGTCTAGGGTAAAGGGGAGGTCGTGCAGGTGCTCGAACGCTTTGATCTCTGAATAAAACACAAAACGTCCTGTTTCCCAAAAGAACATATCGAAAACAACCGTGTCCGCCTGGAGAATCAAAAGGTAGTAGAGCTCTTCTCCGCTGAGCACCCCGAGGTCCACCAGCGCCTTGCCTAGCCGCACCCCCCGCTTGCCGGAGGACGCGAGCGCTTCTTTGAGCCTTGGAGGGTCGGCAAGCCTCTTTCGAACCAGAATTGAACCAAGACGTTCCCACTCAAGGTTGGAAGTGGCGGCGATCAGGCGCTTCTTTTCGAACGTGAAGAGCTTTTCGGCCTTTCCTTCGCGAACGACAAGCGTCCCCGTCCTTCCAGCCAGGGAGATCCAGCCGAGCAATTCACCAAACGACATTTCCTCGAGCGACCCTCTAAGCGCCATACGAGGGAAGCTTAGACGATCTTAGAGTCATTTTCAACGCCCCCTTCTTTCTTTGGCGTCCGGAAGGGCATCGTCAAGTCTCGAGAGCCCTGCGGCCATGCCCTCGCGCGTAGAATCGCAAGCCCCGGTATAGCGATGCCATTTTGGGTCGCGCTCAATCGCCTGGACGTTTCCGATCTCCGTAGGGAGTGGGTTTGGGGCATGGCCGAGAGCACGGAGTCTTTCCATCGCGTCCTTGGGAACCCCTCTTTCATAGGCAAACGACGGGTAGGCGCTAGTGAACACCCTTGGCTCCTCGATCGCATCTTTGAGCCCGAGCCCGTAATCGAGCCGATGGATGAGTACCTGAAGGACGCTCGCGATAATCGTCGGCCCGCCGGGGGAACCGAGCGCCAAGACGGGAACGCCGCGCTCAAGCACAAGCGTCGGGGCCATCGCGCTCATCGGGCGCTTAAATGGCCCTGGCTCGTTGGGACCTCCCGGTGTGGCATCGAAGTCGGTCAGCTCGTTATTCAAGAAAAAGCCGTGCTCCTTCAGGTAAATTCCAGACCCAAACGGCTGTTCGATCGTAGACGTCACGCAAGCGATGTTGCCGCACGCGTCAGCCACGACGAAGTGGGTTGTCTCGCCAAAATACGCAGGCTTTCCGGGATGCACGTTGTCGTTTGCTTTGTCCATACGGATCAAAGCACGCCGGCCGGCAAGGTAATTCTCGTCCAAAAGCCCACGCACGGGCACATCGACAAAGGCAGGGTCGCCCATGAAAGCGGAGCGGTCGGCGAACACGAGACGCATCGCCTCCAAAAGCAGGTGATATTTTTTGGCCGAGCGGATGGGTGTTGCATGAAAATCCGTGCCCTCCAAGATGCCGAGCGCCTCGAGGACGGCAAGCCCGCCCCCCGGGGGGCCGACGCTTGCAACCCTGTAATTCCTGTAGCGCCCCCACAAAGGGGGCCGAACCTCTGGTTTATATGCCTTTAAGTCTTCTAGAGTCATGCTTCCGCCCTTCGCTTGTACGGCCTCCACGATCGCACGAGCGATTTCGCCTTCGTAAAGGGCGGCGTCTTTCTTTCGTTGGATGGCCTCGAGCGTCTTGGTGAGCGCGGGCAAAACGAGCCAGCCTCCGGCCTTCAGGGGGCTATCGCCCGGGCAAAAGACCCCGCCCGCCTCTTTGGAGCAGACCTTCTCCCGCGACAGCGCAGCATACCTGCCTAGAGTCCTTCCCGCTGCAAAGCCTTCTTGGCTAAGCCTAAGGGCGGGGGTAAGCAGTTCGGCCCATGGCATGGAGCCAAGCTTGGAGTGCAGCAGGGCAAGGCCTTTGAGTGTCCCGGGAACGCCCACGGCGGTCCCCAATGTATGGCGCGTTGCAAACGGAATGGGTTTTTTTGCCTTATCCAAGAACATGCGAGGAAGGGCGCTCTTCGGGGCAAGCTCTCTGGCATCGATCACGAACACCTTCCTCGTTTTTGCCTCGTAGGCAAGAAAAAAAGCTCCGCCGCCGATGCCAGACATCATCGGCTCGACGACGTTCAACGCAAACTGGACGGCTACGGCCGCGTCAAAGGCGTTCCCGCCGGCCTTGAGAATTTCGAGCCCGGCTTGGGTAGCCAAGGAATGAGAGCTGGCCACCATCGCCCCGCAGGCCACCGCCTCCTTGTTGGCGGGATCCTCCGGGGCTTGGGCGTTGGCTGAGCTCAAGGCAAGCATCCAGGTCAGAAAAAACGCCGATACAGGAGCGAGAAACGCCTTGCGCCACGCGACGCTCATCGGTTCAGCGCCTGGGCGTATCCACGCTTGAGACGCTCGACCTCAATCACTCCTTTTACCTGGCGGATGGCCTCTAGAACGCGGTTGAGCTGATCTAGGCTTTCGACGTCCAGCGTAAAATGCTGGACCGCAACCTTTTGTGGGGTGGTGTAGACTTGGGCCTTGGAGATGTTCACCTTGGCAAGCGAGATCGTTTTGGAGATTTCGGCCAAAAGGCCTTGCTTGTCCTTGGAAGTCACTCGGACCTCAACGGACGTCCTGAGCGGCCCGGCAAGGCTCCAGTTCGCCTGAATCAGCCTGGAGGGGTCGGCGCCGGCAATCCTTGAACAATCGTGCGCGTGAATCGTAACCCCGCGGC
This sequence comes from Nitrospirota bacterium, assembly GCA_011620345.1. GTDB lineage: Bacteria > UBA2233 > UBA2233 > UBA2233 > UBA2233 > UBA2233. The sequence goes on along the minus strand of WOZJ01000066.1, from coordinate 60,725 downwards.
CTCGCGTGACAAACCCGACGATCGTATCGCCCACGACGGGCCCGCAGCAACTCCCAAAACGAACCAGGACGTTGTCGATCCCGTCAACCCTCACAGGAGAGCCTTGCCTCAACGAAGGCTTTACGACGGGGCTTTGTCTGCCTTGGACTCCCTCTTCTTTGGAAGGCGCGATCTCCAGCTTCTTGATCTCCGCGATCTTCTCGATCACGGCCCGGACGGAGACATTGCCTTGGGCAATTTGGGCGAACAGCGTATCGAGCTCCTTGATGCGAAACGACGAAAGAACCTGTTCGATCACGTCCGAGTTGGAAAGCAGGCTCAAGGCAAACCCAAGCTTTCGCATCTCTTTTTCGAGAATTTCCCTTCCTAGGCCCGCCTGACGGGCAAGCTGCTGGAGGTTTACGAACGCCTTGACCTTGGACTTCGCCTTGGAGGTTTTTACGTAGGTAAGCCAGTCCCTGCTCGGGTGGGCGTGCGTGGAGGTCATGATGTCGACGACGTCGCCGTTTTTGAGGGGATAGTCCAAAGGAACGAGCCGGCCGTCTACCTTTGCCCCGATGCAATGCATGCCTACCTCGGTATGGACGGCAAACGCGAAATCGATCGGGCAAGCGCCTTTGGGCAATTCTTTGATGTCCCCTTTGGGCGTGAATACGTAGACCTCTTCCGGGAAGAGGTCTAACTTTAGGTTCTCCAAAAAATCGGCCGGGTCTTTTAAGTCTTGGTAGTTCTCGAGCGTTTGACGAAGCCAGGTAAACTGCCTGCGCTCTTCTTCGGCAAGCTCTGGCTGACCCTCTTTGTACTGCCAGTGTGCGGCGATCCCTTCCTCCGCGACCTGGTGCATCTGCTCAGTCCGAACCTGGATCTCGATCCGGTCTTTTTCGGGGCCGAACACGGTGGTGTGGAGCGATTGGTATCCGTTGGCCTTCGGGAACGCGATGTAGTCTTTGAACCGGCCGGGTATAGGCTTCCACATGGCGTGGGTGATCCCGATTGCCGCGTAGCAATCTTTGATCGTCGGGACGATCACCCTGAAGGCAAACGCGTCGTAAACCTGGTCGAACCCTACATTCCTCGCGGTCATCTTGTTGTAAATCGAGTAGAAATGCTTGGGCCTCCCCATCACCTCGCAAAGAATGCCGTTCTTGGTCAGTTCATCCTTCAAGACCTTGCACACCTTGGCGATATACTCCTCCCGCTCTCCACGCTTTTTGCCGACCTGCATGGCCAACTCGTAGTAAGCCTCCGGGTCCAGGTAGCGTAGAGCCAAATCTTCAAGCTCGGCCTTGACCCAATAAATCCCGAGCCGGTTCGCAAGAGGCGCGTAGATGTCGAGCGTCTCCTGTGCAATGGCCAATTGACGCTCCCCGGGAAGAAAACCCAGCGTCCTCATGTTGTGCAGCCTATCGGCCAGCTTGATGAGCACGACCCGGATATCCTTGGCCATGGCAAGGACCAGCTTTCTTAGGCTCTCGAGCTGGCCTTGCTGCTTTGATGAAAAGGAGATTTTGGAAAGTTTCGTCACGCCGTCCACGAGATGGGCGACATCCTCGCCGAAGATCGTCTCCACTTCGCTTAGCGTAGTGAGCGTGTCCTCGACCGTGTCGTGAAGAAGACCCGCTGCAATCGTCGCGGCATCGCCACGCAAGTGCGCCAAGATATAGGCCACGTCCAGCGGATGGACTAGGTAGGGTTCACCCGAAAGTCTGAGTTGGTTCCTGTGCACCTTGGCCGAGAAGACGTAAGCCTTCCTGATCAAGTCGACGTCGATCGATTTGCTGTTGGCCTTGGCCAATTCGATAATGTCGTCTAGGCGGACCATGGCGAAAACTTTCGAACCTTACGCGGTACGAAAACGAACCTTTCCTGCCGCGATCTCCCTCAAGGCGGTAACAACCGGCTTGTGAGGGGAAGGAACGACGCTCGTATCGCCCTCTTGAAGCTGCCTTGCGCGCCTGATCGTAAGGTGGACGAGCGCGTAGATCGAAGGCTCTCTCGCCAAACAATCCTCAACGGTAATACGGGCCATAGGTTTTGCCTCGTCTTAATTATTTTAAGCGTGGTTGTTTTTGGTCCCACTCTTGCCGAAAGCCCTCTAAAACGGCCTGCTTGCGCTTGTTGAGCTTAAGCGGGGCGCTTTGAGTGATGGCGAGCACGTCTTGAAGGGCCTTTCCAAGCTCGTCGTTCACGACGATGTACTCATACGCGGCAAAGGCCCGCTCTATCTCGCCCATCACGGCCTGAAGCCGCTTGCGTAGCGCATCCGGCTCGTCCCGACCACGGCCCTTGAGCCTTGCTTCGAGCGCTGCAAGCGAGGGAGGCACGATAAAAATAAGCGTAACATCATCACGCCCCTTTTTTACGGCCAGGCCCCCTTGTACGTCGATATCCAATAAAACATTATAGCCCCTTTCCAGGGCTTCTTCCACCGGAAACAAGGCTGTCCCGTAGTAAGCGTCGTAAACTTTCGCCCATTCGAGGAACGCGTCCTTGGCGATCATGTCCTGGAATGCCTCTTCGGAAGCAAAATGGTAGTCTTTCCCGTCTTCCTCCATATGCCGTCTCGGGCGGGTCGTATGGGAAACAGAGAACCAGAACTCTTTTGGGCAGGCTTGGGTCAGCATTCTGCAGAGCGTGGTCTTTCCCGTTCCCGAAGGGCCGGACAGGACAAACAGCATCGATACCTCCTTAGGCCAGGTTTTGGGCCTGCTCCTTTATCTGTTCGATTCGACACTTTATGGCCACAACATGCTCGGTGATCTCGGCCGATACAGACTTTGCAGCCATCGTGTTTGCCTCCCTCAAAAGCTCTTGACAAAAAAAGCCCAGCGCCAAGCCCTGGGAGCTTTCCGATTGAAGGATTTGGGCGATTCGCAGGGTGTGAGCCTTAGCGCGGGCTAGCTCCTCTTCGATCGCATGGCGGTCTACGTAGCCGAGCGCCAAGGTCAGCATTTCGTTTCTTGAAACGTCCGGTCGTAAGAGCTCTTGAATTTTCTGGACAAGCTGTTTGGCAAGATGCTCCCTGCCGGCTTCGTAAAGCCTGAGGATGCCTTCCAGCCTGGATCGAATGTCCTCGAGCGCTGGGCCTATCTCGTTTAGAAGCGAACGGCCCTCGGCCTGTTGGGAGGCAACGAGCGCTTCGAGCGCCCGCTCAAACACATCCATGACCTCTTCCTTGGAAAAAAATCCCTTGCCGTCGGCTTGCGCAGACTTAATGCCAAACGTAAGCAACTCGGCCAGCGACAGCGCCAACGGAAGCCCAAGCTTGAAAGAAAGGGGTTCCAAGCCGGCATGCAGCTCTTTTAGCCTTTCTTCATCGAAATTCCCAAGCACCCCCAATCGCTCTTCGATAATCTCCACTTCGACACGGCCACGGAGGATCTTTTGCCGGATGCGCTTCTCCAGCTCGGCCTCTAAGCCAAGGTCGCGGACATTCCCCCTACACACCACGCTCAAGCCTTTGAGGTTGAGGGATTTCAAGGAAATCGCAAGCCTCCCCCGAGGAAGATTCTTAAAGGCTGTCCCGAAGCCGGTCATCGAATGCCAGGCCATAAATCCTACTTAAAATATCACCGAGGGGGCGTCGTCCAAGAAGCGCCCCCCTTCGATCAACCCGGCCAATTCCTCAAGGGATACCGCTTCCGTCCCTAGCTTGCCGACCACGGCCCCGGCGGCTAGGTTGGCCATGAGCGTCGCTTCGAGCATGCCGGCGCCGGCGGCTACGCTCAAGGCAAGCGTGGCCACGGCCGTATCGCCCGCACCCGTTACGTCGTGCACCGCCCTTGCTTGCGTGGGGATATGGTAATGGCCCCCCTCCTTGGAAAAAAGGCTCATGCCCTCCTCCGAGCGGGTCACGAGCGCATACTCGCAGGCAAACCTCTTAAGAAGCCCTCTGCCCGCAAGCTCGAGCGAGCGTTGCGTCCCGTTCAAGCCTGGCGCTACCCTCGCAAGCTCGAGGGCCTCCTTGATGTTGGGGGTAATGCAAAACGCCCCTTTGTAAAACGCGGGCGACCTTAGCTTGGGGTCAACGAACACGGGAACACCAAAAACCTTGGCCATTTCCAGCACAAACCTGCAAATCTTGAGTGTCAGGGTCCCTTTGCGGTAATCCGATAGGACCACCGCGTCCGCCGAGCGAAGCGCCTTTTCGACAAGACCTTTGAGCCTTTCCTCCGCGCGCTTCGCGATCGGTCTCCTGGTCTCGATGTCGAACCGGACGAGCTGTTGGTTGTGGGCGATCAGCCTGGTTTTGAGCGTAGTCGGCCGGCCTGGCTCAAAAATCAACCCTTCCGGGTCGATCCCGAGCGAAGAGGCCAGCTCTTTAAGCCGGACGCCCGTTTCGTCCTGGCCGATAATGCCGAAGACGCGCACGTTTCCGCCAAGGCTGCGGATGTTCTTGGCCACGTTGCCCGCTCCGCCAAGCTTGAGCGTCTCCTGTCCAACCTCCAGGATGGGAACGGGCGCTTCCGGCGAGATCCGTTGGATTGCACCCATCAGGTAGCGGTCGAGCATGACATCGCCGACAACCAAGACGCTCGCGCGCCCCAGACCGCGGGCGATCGCCCGAAGCCGCTCCTTGAGCGCTTCGGCCTTCGTCTGAGCCGAACCATCATTAGCCTGATCAGGCAAAGAGGTTTTCATATACCCTTTGATACTCCTCAACGCAGCGTGCCATCGAGAAACGTTCGCGTACCCATAGTGTAGCAAAAGCGCCCAGGCTTTCTGAAAGCTTTGGTTCTTGAAGCAAGCGAAGCATCGCCCCCGCCAGGCCTTTCTTGTCCATGGGCTCCACCCAGAGGCCTGCCTTACCATCCTCGACGGCCTCGATCGCACCGCCCGCCCGGGTGACGATGCAAGGCTTTCCGAGCGCCATCGCCTCCAAGAGCACGATTCCGAACGCCTCCTCTTTGCTCGGCAACACAAGGCAATCGAGCGAGGCAAACACCGGGCCCACGTTGGGCTGAAAGTCCAGGAAGCGAACTTGGTCCTGGATCCCCAAGGAGGCCGCGAGCGCCTTGAGTTCGTCCAAGAAGCCCGCATCGGCCTCGGGTCCGGCCATGAGGAAGTGGGGAAGGGGACGGCCTTTGGGAAGCGAAGAAAGCAAAAGGGCGATGGCCTTGAGAAAAACATCTTGACATTTGGACCTAGAGTACTGCGCGACGAGCCCGAACACAAACGCCTCTTGAGGAATGGCATGCTTGGCGCGAAAGGCCACCCTGGCCTCGTCAGGCCTTTTAGGAATTCTTCCTTCGTCTAATCCGTAATACACGACCGGGATGCGTTCTTCAGGGATCCCATAAACCGCGGCGGAGTTTTGGGCAAGGAACCGAGAGTTCGCCACGAAGGCATCGATCGAGGAAACCAAAAACCTGTGGTAAGGGTCCGTCTTTGTTCCCTTGGAGGCGCTGTGTTTGGTGAACACAAGCCGAACTTGGGGCTTAAGTCGCCTTACGAGCGATGCGACAAAGAGATCCTTGGGGTAGTGGACATGGAACACCGTGCATGGGCCTGAGAGCTCAAAAAGCCGCTTAAAGAGCGAGCCCTGGCCTTTAATGTCAAAGACGGGCACGTGAGATTCTCTGGCGTGCTTAAGGACAAACCCGGATTCATGGGCCACGAGGCTCGCATGTATCTTGGAGGCAATCTGGGCTTTGGCCAGCATCACGGGAAAAAGCTCCATCCCCCCCTTGGATACAGAACTAAGGACGTGGAATACTTTGGGGGTCTCGTTGGATCTCATTTTGAACTCCTAAAGATACGGCTCTTTTTGAAAGAGCCTTTTGTAGGCCTCAAGATAAGAGCGCGTACAGGAATCCATCCTAAAATGCTCCAAGTAGCGCCGAAAACCGGCCTCGCCAAACCTCTGGGCATGGCCTTCTTCCTCAAGAAGGCGCCGCATCGCTTCGGCAAGGGCCTCAACATCGAAAGGATCGAAGAGAAGCCCAGTAACCCCTTCTTCGACGATTTCGGGGTTCCCCCCGCTCCTTGCCGCAATGATGGGCTTCTTAAGGGACATGGCCTCCAAAAGGACGTTGCCAAAGGGCTCGGCCCTCGAGCAAAGCACCACGCAATCAATGGCGTCGTACAGACGCCTTAAGTCTTCTTGATAGTCAAGAAAGCGTACGTAAGGGGAGACCTTTAAGTCTTTAGCGAGACGATCGAGCTCACGCCTGTAGTCCTGGGGCCCGTCTCCGGCCAGCAAAAAAAACACCGGGAGGGCCTGGGCTTGCTGAAGGACCAACCGCTCCGCGCCCTTCAAGAATACATCGGGGCATTTGCCAGTCCCGTAATTGGCAACCTGGCCGAAGACAAACGCCTCTTCAGGAATGCCAAGCTCTTGACGCAGAGAGGCCTTCCCCTCAGATTTTGTTCCGAAAAAATCAGGATCCACACCGTTATGGATGCATAGCACGCGAGACTCTGGAACCTTGTAGGTTTGAAGCGTGTTGTCATGAATGAACCTCGAAACGACGATGAACAAGTCAACCTCGCGAAAGAGCAGCCTGTGGTAGGGGTCGGTTTTTGGTTTCATTGCCCTGGTTCCCCGCCTGTAGATAAGCCTGACCTTGTCTTTTGCGAAGAACCGCTTGGCTAGAACGGCCATCGGAAGGTCCTTGTTGGCATTGACCTGGAGCACCGTTGGGCCATCATGCTTTCTTTGGCGCCAAAGCCAGGAAAACATCTGGGCTCTCGATTCCGCCCCGAACACATCGACGCCCAACTTTCTTGCACATTGGTAGATGTAGGCCTCTTTGTGCGTCAGCACGCTTGTTTCAACCCCTAGGCGCGCTTGGGCCTTAGCAAGACGTACCGGGAAACGTTCAAGCCCGCCTTTGGCAAAGGAAGAGCCTATATGGATCACCCTAAGCCTCGATTCATCCTTCTGCAACCGTTTTTTCCTTTCACTGTAAGAAACGCTTTGGCAAGGCGTCCGGATGATTCTCGCAGCGGTTCTTTTGCTTTTCCCAAGCGTAGAGGTACTTGGCAGATTCGTGGAAGGCGCTAAGGAGCGCTACCGCAAACCCTTGCTGGCCGTCCAGGAAACCCCGCTTCAAGAGGTAGCGTTTAAGGAACATGGCCAATCCATGGCCAAAGACCGAGCCCATCCCGACTTTCTTCTTTTTTTTGGCGATCATCCCCGATGATAGCCTTGCATACCGGAGCATTTTTTCGAAGTACATATCGAGCGAGGCGTAGGCAAAGTGCTCGATCGGCGAAAAAAGCCTTGCCGTTTTCCCCTCGATTACGGCGGACTCGTGCACGGGAACGTCTTCAAAGCGGGCCTTAGCCTTCAAAAAGAGCCTAAGCTGGTAATCGGGCCAAAAGCCCGATGCTCTCATCCACCGGCCCAAAAAAAGGCTGCGCCTAGGGATAAAATAGCCCGCTACGCCGGGCATGGGCCGCTCGAACACCTTAAGTATCTCCTCTTTGAGCGCACTGCTGACGCGCTCGTCGGCATCGAGGCTCAAGACCCAGGGACCGGCCGCCAAATCTAGCGCCAGGCTCTTGGCATAGGCATAACCCATCCAGGGTTGCGAAACCACCCTGGCTCCAAGCCTTCCCGCGATTTCTGCCGTCGCATCCTCGCTTAGGGCATCCACGACGATCGTTTCGCTCGCAAAACCGGCGCTTTTTAAGCAGGCCTCGATGTTGGCCTCTTCGTTTCGCGTAATGATGATCAATGAAACCCCTTGGACCATCCGGCTAAGCCCTTTTACCGATCACTGCCTGGGACGGGCAAGGAGCGAACCACCCATCTCAAACACCTTCTCAGGGTCAAGCCCACGCATGCAAAGAAAGTGCCCCTTTGGGCAGTGCCTTCCGCCGTGGCGCGCGCACGGCCTGCAAGACAGCTCGATTTCGGCCACGCGCGTGTTTTCTCCGAACGGGACGAACCCAAACCGCGCGGTTGTCGGGCCAAATATTCCTACGACCGGGACGCCTAACAGGAATGCAACGTGCATCGGGGCGGAATCATTGCTAACGAGCAGTTTTAAGGCTTGTATCGCTGCAAACAGGTCGGCGATCGTAGTCCTTCCTGTAAAGTCCGCCAATGGAAAAGGAAGGCCCTTTTGGATTTCCCTGGCAATCGTGCGATCTTCCTGTCCTCCAATGAGGACACACTCCATCCCGAGCCGTACTTTGAACATCTTGATGAGCTCGATGAAGTGCCCCGCCGGCCAGCGTTTTGTCTGCCAGACGGAACCCGGCGCCAGGCCCACGAGCTCGAAGGGCAAATAGCCGAACACTTGGACCAGCATCGCCTGCACGCGCGCCTTCTGTGCCGGGTCAACGCCAGGATCGCTCAAGGGAACGCACCTTTCGGGCACCGGCAGCCCGAGCGCCGAAAGGAGCCGAAGCTTTCTTTTTACCACAGGCAGGGTCGTATCCTCTGGCACCAGCGCATGGTAGAGGAAAGAAAGCTTGGCCGTAGAGAACCCCACGCGTAAAGGCACCCTGGCAAGCGCGAGCAATACGGCAGAGCGTGCCGATTTATGGGCAGATACGGCAAGGGCCGCCCCGAAGCCCTCGAGCCTTTTGGCCGTCTTGTAGAGCCCCCAAGGGGTTTTGTCCTTCCTTTTGTCCCAGACAAACACCTCTACAACGCCAGGCCTTCGCGCAAACAGGTCTTGGGCCAAAGGAGTGGTGACCACCCCGATTTCGAAGTTTTTCCCAGATTGGGCCAACGCCTCGAGGAGCGGCAGACTAAGAAGACAATCCCCCAAGTAGGCCGTATCGAGAAAGAGCAGGCGCTCCATGACGAGGCGAATCAGCTCGTTTTCTTAAGGGGCTTTGCCTCTTCTTCGAGCAAGACTGGAATGTCGTCTTCGATCGGGTAGAGAATTTGACAAGCCTCGCAAATAAACCCGTCTTCTTGCGGGGTGAGCGTCAGCCCTCCTTTGCATTTGGGACATGCAAGGATCTCGAGAAGGTCTTTTTGGATTCCCATGGGTTCCCTTTCAAGACGTTTGGTCGGTATTTCGAATATGCGCAATCAAGCCCGTTGTGGATAGCCTCTTTGGCTCTCCTACAAGCGCCACTTGAACCCCTAAAGACTTGGCAAGGCGGGCCTCAGGAACGCCGGTCCCTCCGTAATCCACTCCTTTGGCATGGATATCCGGCCTAAGCGCCTCAAGGACACGATCCAGTTTGAGCTCGGAAAACCAAGTCACGTAATCGACCCACCGAAAAGATGCAACGAGCCGTAGACGGTCTTCAAGCTTGAGCACGGGCCTATCCTTTCCTTTGAGCGCCAAAGCAGAGGCATCATCGTTCAAGGCGACGATCAGGATGTCGCCGAGGTTCGAGGCGGCCTCCAGGTAGCTTGCATGTCCCGCATGCAGAATATCGAACACGCCGTTCGTAAGGACGGTCTTAGGCCTTGGGTTAAGGCCTTCAAGCAGGGCCTTGAGCTCATCCAACGAAACGATGGGCGCGCTAGGCAAACGCATGGATCATCCCTTGGGCGAGCTCCTCTTGGGTAACTTGGGCGCATCCGCGCTTCATCACCACGATCCCGCCCGCGATATTGGCCAGAATGGCGGCCTTCACGGGGGCTAACCCCGCCAAGCACGCCAGGGAAAACACGGCCGTCACCGTATCGCCGGCCCCAGTCACGTCGGTCACCTCTGTCGCCCCGACGGCCTTTAGGAAAACCGCTTTGTTTCCGGGCTCGAAGACGGCCATTCCCATCGACCCAAGCGTCATGACGAGCGCCTTGGTCTTTTTGCCTAGCGCTCGGAGCAGCGTAAACCCCGCCTGCTCGATGGCGGCAGGGTCGCTGTTTAGCCTGACCCCTAAGCACTCCTCGACTTCCGACTCGGAAGGTAAGAAATAGGATGCCCCTTTGTATTCCGTAAACGCCTTTCTGGCATCGACGAACACTGGGACCTTGGCTTTTATCAACAAAGAAATAAGGTCCCCCCTCCAAGCCTTTGGGATCGAGCCCCTTGCGTAATCCGAGAGAAGAACGCCATCGAAGCCCTTCTCAAAATCCTTGCAAAGGGCCTCTAGAAGCGCATCGAATGCGGCACGATCGATATGCTCCTGTCCTTCCCGATCCAGACGGATGACCTGCTGATGGCTCGTATGGTGTGACCCTGCCCAGATTCTCGTAAGGCGAGGGGTAAGGTAGGACTGGCAAGAGACGATCCCGTCCACTTCAAACCCCTTCCCCGCAAACGACTCAACGAGCGCTTTAGCCTCCCAATCGGCCCCTACCGCCCCAAACAGCTTTGCCGACGCCCCTAGCTCCTTGGCGTTGAGGAAGGCGTTGCCTGCTCCGCCTGCGGCAAGCAAACGCTTCGTTTCCTTCAGGATCAAAACGGGCGCCTCCCTGGAGACCCTAGAGGTCTGGCCGTAGACGTGCTCGTCCACCACCAGGTCGCCCACGACGGCTAACCTGAGTGAGCTAAACCGGCGAACGGCTAAAAGGCACTCTTCTAAATGCCTCGGCTCAAGATCCACTTGCTTGCCTCGAGGATATCGGCCGCCACCAGGTCTGGCTTGAAGCGTATCGGGCCGTCCGTTTGCATTTTGACGAGCTCAGCCCTTCCAAACCCTGTCAAAAGAAGAACGGAGGGGATCGCAAGGCGCTTTCCAAGCTCTACGTCGGTAAGCTTATCGCCCACGACAAAACTCCTTCGAAGATCGAGCCCGTGCTCTATGGCCGCCTCTATCAAGAGCGCGGGCATGGGCTTTCTGCACGAACAACCAAACGCAGGGACATGCGGACAGGCATAGATCCCATCGAGCGCGACGCCATGCTCAAAAAAAAGCCTCTCAAGGCGCTCGTTGGCCAAAAGGAGATCCTTTAGCCCAAAGTAGCCCCTCGATACCCCAGACTGGTTCGTTACGACGACCAGCCTAAACCCTGCATCGGCCAGTCGCTTAAGCGCCTCTGCCGCACCTTGGATAAGCACAAGCTTGCTTGGGTCTGTCATGTAGCCAATCTCTTCGGACAGCGTCCCGTCACGATCCAGGAACACCGCGGGATGATTCACTCACCCCCCCCAAAGAGCAGCCGCTCGAGCGTTTCTCTAGGCTCAAGCCGAACGTCTTCCATCAAGGCGAGCACGTCCTTTTCCGAAAAAGAGGCACGGAACGCCACGAGCTTTACGTAATCTTTGAACGTACAAACCACGCTCGCCCCTTTGACGGCTTCCATCAGACCCCGAACCCTATTTGCAGTATACGGTGCGTGGTCTTCGAAGGCCAACCGTCCAGCGATAGGACCGTATAACCCATCTAGGAGGCGAAAAAATCGCTCTGGCCTTGCGATCCCCGCCAGCCCGACAATTTTTTTGCCCTCAACGACATCCAAGGGCAGCTCCTTTCCCGTGACTAGGTCCAAAAGCGCCCTAGGGGAGCGAACGAGTCGAAGAATGGGCGCGGCAACACCCTCGTTGGCAACAAAAGCTTCGATCGCCTCCTGTCCTTTGGGGGGAAGGCACTCCGGCACGATCAACGCATTCGCCCGCTTGAGCGCCCCAATCGGCTCCCGAAGGAGAGACTTAACTCCTATTCCGGCAAGCCTTCTGTCAAACTCCTCTCCGGTCAACAAGACAAGCTCGAGGTCTTTTGCAAGGTAGGGTTGAGAGAAGCCGTCGTCTAAAAGCACCCACCCGGGTAAAAAGCGCTCTGTCAGGACAAGCGCGGCTTGAAACCTGTTTTTTCCCACCACAACAGGCACGCCGGGGAGACTCAAAGCGAGCGCAAAGGCCTCATCCCCCGATTCCGCAACTCTTGCAAGGAGGTTTTTGCCGTCCGATACGATCAGCGGGTCTCGGCTCCGTTTTCCTTTATAGCCCTTGAGAACGACCCCTACGGCCTCTCCCCGCTCCTTGAGAGCCCTTGCAAGAAATCCTACGAGCGGAGTCTTGCCCGAGCCTCCGAACACGAGATTGCCCACGCTAAGGACGCATGCGTCCACGCGCTTTGTGTGGATGAACGCGCGCCTTAAAATCCCCGCGCTAAAATACGCCTTTTCCAGCCCGAGCCCCAGCATTCCAAAAAGAGGCCTAGCGAACATCCAAAGAAGACCCGGGCTTGATGCGCACTCCACCGGCCTCATGTACAAGCTCAAAAAGGAGCTCGGCCGTTGCTTCCAGCGCCCCTTTGTGCTCCAAGATGAACGCCCTGCATCGGCTGGCCGCCTCCTTGAGCGATTCCGGCCGTCTTGCCAAAGACAAAAGCTCTTCTTCGAGCGCCGATGTATCCTTGAGCCTCTTGCCGAGGCCAAGCTCTAAGACACCCTGGGCGAGCTCGCCGATGTTCTCCGTGTGCTCTCCAAACAGCACCGGAACGCCAAGCATCAGAGGCTCCAGGATGTTATGCCCGCCTTTTGGAACGAGCGAGCCACCAACGAAGGCGACGTCCGCCAAGCTGTACACAGAAAATAACGTACCCATCCTGTCGATGAGCACAACATCCTTGTCGAAACGTTCTGTATCTCCAATCGTGCCTAAACGGGTGTATCTTGCACGCTTTTCTTTCAAAAGAGACTCTATCGAAGCGAGCCGCTCTAAGTGCCTTGGCGCCAAGAGAAGCGTGGCTTGGACTCCGGCGTCCAAAAGCACCCCAAGGGCGCGCAGAAGGGCCTCTTCTTCCCCTTTGTGGGTCGAACCGCCGACGATCCAGAGTCCCCCCTTCTTGGCCTTCCACGCTTTCAACGAAAAGACCTCTGGAGGTGTAAGAAGCTGGGCGGCCGCAAGAAGCGCCCTGTCCACTTTTAGATTTCCGAAGAACCGCAGCCTCGAAGGGTCAATGCCAAAACCGACGAGCCTGTCGTAATCTTTCCTCGACTGGAGAGAGAACACGCTTACCCTCTTGAACGCATGCCGAAACAAAGGAACCCTTGAAAACCGCCTAAGGGACCTCTCGGATACCCGGCCGTTGACCATAACGGCCGGAACGCCCCTTTTCTCGAGCACGAACAGAAACGCCGGCCAGATCTCGTTTTCACTAAACACAAAAAGCCTCGGGTTGACCCTGGAAAGGACACGGGAAACAACGGGCAGCACGTCCAACGGGAAGTAGGCCACGATGCAACCCGTACCCTCAAGCGCCTGGATTGCGGCCCTTTGTCCGGCCTCGGTCACGGTGGTCACGAGGGCAGGGATGCCTGGATGCCTAGATCGAAAAGCCTTGATTAGCGGGACAATCGTCAACATTTCGCCGACGGAAACGGCATGGAACCAAACGGGCGATTCAACCTTCCCGATAGCGCCTGGAACCAGGCCTAGCCTAAACAAAAACCCGTTGGACATCTGGGCCTTCGCATGACCCACCACGGTATGCCTCAAAAGAAGCCAAGGAGCGTACATCGCGTAGAACATCAAGCCGAAGAGCGTGTAGAGCGAAAGCCAGGCCCACTCGAATACGCGCTGCAAGGAACTTTGTCCCCTTCGGTCAGGTGCCAAGAAGTTGGAGCTTGAAGAGCCTGGCGTAACGCTCCTCCTTTGCAAGGAGCGATTCATGGTTGCCCATCTCGATAATCCGGCCCTGCTCCATTACCACGATCGCTTTGGCATTCTTTACAGTCGAGAGCCTGTGGGCAATGACGATGGTCGTCCGGCCGGCCATCAGGTTCTTCATCGCAAGCTGAATGGAGTGCTCGGATTCCGCGTCGAGCGAGGACATCGCCTCGTCCAGGATGAGGATGGGGGCGTCTTTGAGGAGGGCCCTTGCAATCGCGATCCTTTGTCGCTGGCCGCCCGAGAGCTTCATGCCTAGCTCGCCCAAATTCGTTTGGTAGCCTCCAGGGAGCTTCTGGATAAACTCGTGCGCAAAGGCCGCCTTGGCCGCCCGCTCAATCTCCTCGTCCGATGCACCTAGTCTCCCGTAGCGGATGTTGTTGATTATCGTGTCGTCGAACAGCATTGTATGCTGCGTAACGATGGCAAACTTGTCGCGGAGCGAGGCGAGCGTAATGCTTCGCAAATCATGCCCGTCAAGAAGAATACGGCCCTTGGTAGGGTCCCAAAACCTGAGAAGAAGGCTTATTAGGCTGGACTTGCCGGCTCCGGACTCGCCTACGATCGCCGTAACCGCCCCTTTCGGGATTGCCAGGCTGACCCCCCGAAGGGCAAACGGCCCCTCAGGCCCTTGGTAAGAGAACCATACGTTCTCGAGCTCGATCCCGTCCTGAAAGGTTTCGAGCGCCGCCGCGCCTGGGGCGTCTTGGATGTCTGGCTTCTCGTCAAGAACGGAAAAGATGCGGTTTGCCGCCGCAAGGCCTTGCTGGATGACGTTGTTCACGTCCGAGAGCTTCTTGAAGGGGTCGTACATCATCGCAACGGCCGCAATGAACGAGAAGAAGTTGCCCGGCGTGCTCTCCCCCTTGAAGACTACATAGCCGCCGTAGGCGACAGTAAAGGCGATTCCCGTGGCCGCTACGACCTCCACGATCGGCGTGGAGATGCCAGAGATCCGGATTTGCTTGAGGGCCAGCTTGAAGAGGCGCTCATTTTTCTGCTTGAACCTCGCCTTTTGTACCTCTTCAAGCCTGAATGCCGCAATGACGGGGTAGCTAAGGAGCATTTCTTGCAAAAAGGAGGTGATTTCTCCGATCGTATACTGGCTTTGGTGGGACACCCTCTTCAATCGCCTGCCAAACTGGACGATCGGAAACACAAACGCCGGGAACACGGTAAACGAGATAAGCGAAAGCATTGGATCCCTGTAGAGCGCTACAAAAAGCAGCCCCACCACGGTAAAGCTGTCCTTGACGATCCTGGTAAGCACGACGGATACGGTATCTTTGAGCAAATTGACGTCGTTGGTCACCCGGGAGATCATAACGCCCGACTGGTCACGCTGGAAAAACGATGCCGAGAGGCTAAGGAGCTTGGTGATCAGGTCGCTCCTTATGTCCATCATGATCTTGTGGCCGACGTAGCCAGTCAGGTACTGGTTGAAGTAGAAGAAGACCCCCTTAAATGCGAAAATTCCGACGATCAACAGCGGGATAAGCTTCAGCATGAATGCATCCCGGTTCAAGAAGATGTTGTCGAACGTGGGTTTAACGATGAAAGCAGACGCCGATGTTAGCCCCCCGACGACAACCATGCAAAGGAGCGCCCCTAGAAGCCTGAGCTTATAGGGCTTGACATAGTTCAGCAGTTTGAAAAAATCCTGCTTCGTGCTCGATGGGCTCATAGGTAGGCCTCGAGAAGGTTTTGGGCCACGTGGCCGTAGGCGTCCTTGACGCCTAAGATGTCCTTAAGCCGTGAGAGCTTTGCCTTCGTTTGCGCCATACGCTCGGCATCCCCTAGAAATTTTGCAAGCTCCCCCACGACACGATTCGGGCTCGCCTCGTGCTGGATAAGTTCGGGCAACACCCGTTCTCCCAAAAGAATGTTGGCCATACCGATATGCTCCGTTGAAACGAGCGATCTGGCAATCCGGTATGTCAGGCCAGACATGCGGTACACGATCACACCGGGCAACTCAAGAAGTCCGGCTTCGAGCGTAACCGTACCCGAGCTCATCAAGGCAAGCGTCGCCGCCTTCAGAACCTCTCCCGACCCGGCCTTGCTCGTCACAACCCCGTAAGGTACCGGCCTTATGGCCTCGAGCCTGGAGCGCTCGATACCCGGAGCAAGCGCCAAAACCCCTTGAATCTTCGGAAAAGCGCGCTTTAGCGCCTGGAATGACTCTGCGAACAATGGCCAGTGCTTTCTTAGCTCATTATACCGCGAACCAGGAAGGAGCGCCACGACCGGCGTATCGCCGTTTAACCCCAACCGAGCTAGGATTTCTTCTTTTCTTGGGAGGCCTTCGAGCCTTAAGGGCGCAGGGTGGCCGACGTAGCGCGTTTCGACCCCTAATTGTGAAAAAAAATCTTCTTCGAAGGGGAAAATGACGAACAACCGATCAATCGTCTTTGCTAGCGTCCTTGCACGCCCCTTTCGCCATGCCCAGGCTTGAGGAGCGATGAAGTAGACGATTGGAACGCCAATGCGCTTAAGGGGCTTTAGCAATCGCATGTTAAAGTCCGGTGTGTCCACGAGCAGGGCAAAGCTTGGCTTGTAGGCCAAAGCAAGCTTTTTAACCCCCCTTAGAAGCCGAATGGCGTCCGGAAGGTGCACGATCACCTCGGTCAGCCCGGTATGGGCGAGCGGGGCGTTATCCAAAATCGGGCCATCACAAACCGCCTTAAGCCCCCGCCCTCCGACGCCCACGACGTTCAGCCCGGGCCTTTTGGCAAGCACTCGTTCGATCACTCCCGCGGCGTGGGCGTCGGAGGATGGCTCTCCGGCGCAAACGAGAACGGCGCTCATGAACGAAGCGTAGCCAGGAGCGCGCTCGCTGCAAATACGGCATCGGCCTCCTCCATCCCCGGATGAAGGGGAATTTGGAGGACGGAACTTGCGAGCGCCTCTGCCGTCTCAAGCCTCTCATCCGGAAAATAGGGCATCAAGTGCGGAACCTTGTGGAAAGGCAAGGGGTAGTACACGCCCGTTTGGATGCCCCGGAGGGCAAGCGCATCCCGAATGCGCTCTCTTTCTTGGAGCCGCACGCTAAAAAGGTGCCAGAGCGGCTCGGCCCCTTCTATCGGCGTTTGCAAGCCAACGAGACCTTCGAGCATTTCTCGGTATAACCTTCCTAGCGTTACCCTTTTTTTTGCTTCGCTTTCGAACTCTTCCAAGCGAAGAAGGATGAGCGCGGCCTGAATTTCGTCCATTCTTCCGTTGATTCCCAACGCCCCAAAGCTCCTCTCGGCCGCCTCCCCGTGCAGCTTCAAGCTTCGGATGCGCGAATGAAGAATCTCGTCGGAAGTTACAACCATCCCCCCGTCTCCGGCCCCTCCCAAGTTCTTCGTCGGGTAGAAGCTGAACACGCCCAGCGTCCCGATCGAACCGAGGCTTTTACCGTTTCGCTTGGCCCCGAAGGCTTGGCAGGCGTCCTCGATGAGTGCGATTCCTTTTGGGGCAAGAAGCTCCACAATTTCCTCGGCCGGAGCGGGATTGCCGAACAGGTGAACCAAGATGACCGCTCGGGTTCTTTGAGTGATCTTTGGGGCGATGGTCTCGGGGCTAAGGCCGAAGTGCTTCGGGTCAATGTCGGCCAGCACGGGCCTGGCACCGGCCAAAAGGATCGCGTGGACGGTCGCGATGAAGCTCATGGGGGTTGTGATGACCTCGTCTCCTGGGCCGATATCGAGCGCCTTGAGCGCTAAGTACAGCCCGCTGGTTCCGGAGCTGACGGCGCTTGCATGACCTACGTCCAGCGAGCGAGCAAACCCCTCCTCGAGCTCTTGGGTAAATGGGCCGAGCACAAACCGGCCCTCTTGCAGGATCGTTTCGATACGGGCTTTTGCCTTGTTGACGAGCGGACGCCAGGAGCCCTGGACGTCGAACAATGTAAGCGTCTTCTGTGCGTTCATACGGGAAAGGTAGGATGGTTTTCGAGGTAGGATTGGATTGCTTGCACCAGCTTGAGCGTCCGGGTAGCGTCCTCGATCGTCGCCCTTGGGGGGCTTTTTTGAAGAACCGCCAGCAGAAAATCTTCGATTTCCGCCAAAAGCGCGTCCGTTTTGGGAAACAAGAGCTGTTCCGCCCGTATTTCGTGCGTCGTCTCGAGCCTCCCGCGCTCGATGATCTCGACGCTCTGGTTCAAGAAATCGATCGAATAATACCCGTCCGGGGTGAAGATGCGCATTTTTCGGTGACGCTCTCGAGAAACACGGCTTGCCGTTAACTGGGTGATAAGCCCCGAGCCAAACCGAAGCCGAACGTTGGCGATGTCGATATTTTGGCTAAGGACGGGCACGCCTATCGCTTCCAGGCTTTCCAAAGGCTCTTGAACGAACAGCCCCAACAAATCGAGGTCATGGATCATCAGGTCCATCAACACGTCTACGTCCGTCCCGCGCACCTGGAAGGGCGAAAGCCTTAAGGACTCGATAAACCTAGGGCCGGACACCCTATCTCGAACGGCGACGATGGCCCCGTTGAACCGCTCGATATGCCCTATTGCGACGACAAGGCCCTTGGCCTTGGCCAGGCGCTCGAGCTCTAAGGCCTCCTCGATGCTTTTGGTAACGGGTTTTTCGATAAGCACGTGGATTCCGTGCTCGAGCAACGTTTTCGCGACCTCGAAATGCGCCAGTGTCGGCGTCGCAACGCTTGCAACGTCTACTTGCCCGATCATGTCCTCGAGCCTATCCGAAAAGCGGACGGATCCGGGCCATCCCTTGGAGTCGAAGGCTTCTTTCTTCGTGTCAACGAGGAACCTTAAATCCACAAGACCTTCCATGCCAAGCTGGACGTACTTCTTGGCGTGGAAGCTTCCTAGGTAGCCGAGCCCGACGACCCCCGCCCTCAACGGGGCGGCGCCAGAAGGCCTAACTTCCATTCGGCCCCACCCCTACAACGACCATCCCTAAGGCATCCGCCTCCGCAATAAGCCTTTCTTGCTCGAACAAGACCGTCCATCCCGCCTCAAAGGCAAGCACCTTCAGCCCTGCCTTCGCCATGTTCGCAATCGTTCCCGGCCCTATGGAGGGCAAATCAAACCTAGGGTCCTGGGAGGGCTTTTTTGCCTTGGCCAAGACACCGTCCCCCTTGCTGAAGGCTCCGGCCCTTTGGATCATCGCATCCGTTCCCTCGATCGCCTCTAGCGCCAGCACGAGCTGGTCCTCCACGACTACGGCCTGGCCGATGTCCAGCCCACCAAGCGCCCTTGCCGCTTGAATCCCAAGCGCAATGTCCTTTTGGTGCTTGAGGCTCGGCCCCAATTTCGTGAGGACCCCTTCTGGGCCCAAAAGGCCCCCCATCCCTAGCCTTGTATCGAGCACGTGCACGCCTTTTTGTTCGAGCCAAACGGCCAAAGCCCGCAAAATCGTGTCGTCGTGAAGGTTGGGAAGGGTTTCGATGAACTCGAGCGCATCCTTGTCCGGCTCGAACGTACGAACGAGCGCAGCCTTCTTCATGCCCCCCGCAAACAACGCCTGATGAACGCCGTGCGCATTGAAGAAATCAAGCAACGTGCCTAGCTGTCCGGGCTTGACCCAGCATGCGGCATCGGCCAACGCAACGGCCTCTTGAGGCGTTTCGCCTACATGTGCGGCTACGAAAAGCCTCAAACCCTTGGCTTTCAAGTTTTTTAACACGATGCCGGGCAAAGGGCCGTTCCCGGCGATCACTCCGAGCACTTCCGTCTCAATCCCGTACACGGGCTATCCCTCGTTTGGAGTCCTGGACAAACCGAACGAGCCGCTGAACACTGGGGGTTTCGACAACATCCGGGCTCTCTTCTAGCTCACGAAGGGCTTCTTTAAGAGGCCGCTTAGAAAGAAACAAGGCATAAAAGACCCGCTCGAGCGCGCGAATCTCTTTGGGAGAAAACCCTCTTCGTTTCAGGCCCACGAGGTTCAACCCCTTGAGCTTGCAGCGATCTCCTACGGCCAAGGAAAACGGGACGATGTCCTGCGAAACCATCGAGCCTGCCCCGATCATGGCGTACGCGCCCACGCGGACAAACTGATGGACGCCCACCTGGCCTCCCAAGATGACGTGGTCTCCAATATCGACGTGGCCTGCAAGCGTGACGACGTTCGCGAGAATCGTCCCGTTGCCGACCCGGCAGTCGTGCGCGATATGCGCCCCTACCATGATCAAGCCACCGTCTCCTAACTTTGTCACCCCTCCAGCACCCGTTCCCCGGTGGATTGTCACGCACTCTCGAATCGTGTTGTTCTTCCCGATCTCGACGGCCGTTTCTTCCCCTTGGTATTTTAGATCCTGCGGTGGCAGGCCGATCGTAGCGAACGGGTAGACGACGGTGCCTTCGCCGATTCGGGCCGCGCCCTCGATTACGACGTGGCTTACGAGCCGCACGCCTCTCTCAAGCACGACGTTGGGCCCTACGCAACAGTAGGGTCCAACGCTGGCATCTTCTGCAACCCTGGCCCCCTCGGCAACAACGGCACTCGGATGAATCCCCATACCTCAGCCCTTCTTCCCTAAAACCGCCGTCAGCTTCCCCTCCATGACGCGTTCATTTTCGCAGCTCACTTGAGCATACATCTTAAATACCTTCCTTTTGTGAGCGAGCACCTTAAGAGTCAAAATCAGCCGGTCGCCAGGCCTCACGGGCCTTCTGAACCTTACTCCGTCCACGCCGGCCAAATACACGATCTCGTCGGGCTTCGTTTCGATCGTCTCAAGCAGAAAGTACGCGCCCGCCTGCGCTGCGGCCTCTAGGATCAGTACCCCAGGCATGACGGGATAATCTTCAAAATGGCCGACAAAGTAGGGCTCGTTGATCGTTACGCATTTCAATGCCACGACGCCATCTTTGTCTATCTTTAGAACCTTGTCAACCAACAGGAAGGGGTAACGATGGGGAAGCCTAGCCAGGATCTTCTGAATGTCCGCACCCACCCTCTTCAAGCCTCCTTTCGAGCGCCTCCAGGCGCTGCTTGAGCGAAAAGACCCGTTTCCGCAGCTCCGGCAGCCGCTCGAGGGCACCGTGGCGCACGAGCGCCCGTTTGTATTCTACGGCCGGGAACCCCCAGTAGGTCCTGTGGGCCTTGAGGTCGCCATGCACCCCGGAACCAGCGCCCACGACGACACCTTCCTCGATACGGATATGGCCCACCACGCCCACCTGACCCGCAAGCGTTACGTGATCGCCGATCTTGGTCGAGCCAGAGATGCCTACCTGGGATACCAATATGCAGTGTTTCCCTATTTGAACGTTGTGGCCAACCTGCACGAGGTTGTCCACTTTCGTCCCCTCTCCGATCAACGTCCTACCCATAAACGCCCTGTCAATCGTGGTGCATGCACCAAGCTCGGCATCAGGCCCGACCTCGACGTGTCCTACCTGCGGAATCTTCTCGTAGGCCTTGGAATCCGGGTCAAAGGCAAACCCAAACCCGTCCGAGCCGACGACGCAGCCCGCCTGGACGATCACCCTGTCACCCAGAATCGTCCCATCCAAAAGGCTCACGTGCGGATAGATTAGGCATGCCTTCCCAACGATAACGTTCCGGCCCACAAAGACCTGAGCCACGAGCCTGGCCCTCTCGAGAACCCTGGCCCCTTCTTCGATGACACAAAACGGCCCGACAGAGGCGCTCGGCGCCACCCAAGCCTTAGGATGAACAAAGGCCAGCGAAGACACGCCGGCTTCGGACTCCTGGCCTGGATAAAACAGCCTGACAGCCCTCGCAAGCGCAAGATAGGGTGTTTGAACGACGATCTTCGGACCTTCAAAGGTATCCCTATGCTCGGGCGCAATCAACAGGCAGCCCGTCTTGGATTCCTTCGCAAGGCCTATGTACTTTGCGTTCGTCAGAAACGATAGGTCTTCTTTCGAAGCCTCCTCGAGCGTTGCAACCCCACTCAGCACAAGTCCTTCCGGCCCCTGGTATACTCCGCCTAGGCTCCTTGCCAGGTCATGGGCTAGGATAGGCCGGGCTTGTTCGGGCATGCTTTATTTGGGAGACTTGTTAAAGGCGTCGATGACTGCCTGCGTGATGTCGACCTCTTTGTCCGCAAAAAGAACAGAACTTTCCCCCCTCTCAAGGATCACGCTGTACCCGCCCTTTTGCCCGATCGAGGCGATGATCGACTGAATCTCCCTTAAAAGCCCGCTCGTAAGCTCCTGATCCTTACTCCGGAGTTCGTCCTGAGCATCCCTGTAGAACCGCTGAAAATCCTTGAGTTTTTCTTGGTAAACCCGCTCTTTCTCCGCACGCGCCTTTTCAGAAAGGACGCTCGCTTTGCTGGCCAGCTCGTTTTTCATCGTCTCGAGCTCCTTTTGCCGCTGCTCAATCTGTTTTTGGAGCTCGGTAGCCCTCTTTGAGAATGTGGCCCTCGCCTGCGCCCCTCTTGTAGATTCGTTGAGCGCTTTTTGCAGGTCCACCACGCCGATACGGACCTCCTTGGCCGATGCGCCCTTAGGAAAAAGTCCTGCCGACAGGAACACCAGCATCATCAAAAAAACAAACACTCGACCTTCGAGCCTTCTGGCTTTCATGGAACCACCTTCATCGCGTTTGAAATGTTAAAACCCGAACCCTCTGTACGGGGCGCCCATCGAGAAGTTGACCTTGAACGAGTCGTCGTTCGAGTAACGCTTGTCGATCGGGAAGCCGATCTCCACGCGCAACGGCCCAAGAGGCGATCGCCACCGAATTCCGAACCCCACATCCTTGCGCATGTTGCCGGGGTCGAAGCTGTTGCCGTAGGAATACACGTTCCCCGCGTCTCCAAACACTACCCCCTTGATCCCCATCCGCTTGATCAAGGGGAAAATGACCTCTGCGTTGAACACGAGCAGCTTATCGCCCCCGATATGCACGTTGTGGCCGGCCCTGTCCCTAGGAGAAACGGCCCTATAGTCGAATCCCCTAAGCGTGTCAATCCCGCCCGCCCAGAATCGTTCATAGTAGGGTAAAGGATCGTCCGAGTTCGACTGGATGAAGCCCATCTGACCCCTGAGCGAGAAGACCACGTTTTTGATGAACGTAGGCCAAAACCAAGCGCTCTGCCCCATGTAGCGGACAAAATCGTTCGTTCCGCCCATAAAATCTCCCGCGTACTCGATCGCCACCCCTTGGACGTTGCCCCTTGTGGGATCGATCGGATGGTCGGTAGTGTTTCGGGAGATCGTAAACGCTACGGAGCTCGTAGAGGACTTGTCCGGCTGGTCGACTTTCGTCCGGTACTGGTCCCCCCAGTCCCGAATACCAGAATCGACCAGGTAGCGCCCGAAAAAGTACGGGATGTCCGAAATCTTGACGTCTTGGTAGGTATAGCCGAGCCCGATCCGCGTGTACTCACCGACCGGCATCCCAACCCGGACAGACCCCCCCATGTCCCTTCTTCCATACTCATCAAACTCACGCTCGTTGATGAATAGGTTGACGCCGAGCGACAAGTTCGTGTCGAGAAAATAGGGTTCGGTAAAACCAATATCAAACTCTTCGCGTCTAGAGCCGATCGCCGTAGCGAACGAAAGGATTTCTCCCCGTCCCCTGAAGTTACGCTCGGTGACCTGCCCTTGGAACACCATTTTATCGTAGCTCGAATAGCCTGCGCCCGCGGAAATCGTCCCCGTCTGCCCCTCCTTTACCTGGACATCGACGTCGGAGTGGGTCTCGTCGACACGCTTCGTCGCGACCTTCACGTCATCAAAAAAGCCTAAGAAGTTGACCCGTTCACGGGACCGTTCGATCAAAGAACGCGAATAGGTATCGCCTTCCTCAACCTTGAGCTCCCTCCTTATGACCTTGTCTAGGGTCTTGGAGTTGCCCGTGATGTCGATCCGCCGGATTTGGACGAGGTTGCCCTTGTCGATGATAAAGCGAACATGAACAAGCTTGTTTTGGTCGTCCACTTGGGTACCCGGGTCAACGTTGACGTAAGCGTAGCCCTTGTCTGCGTAGGCATCCGAAAGCTTGGCAATGTTGGCTCTGAGTTCGGAGGCCGAGAACACGTTCCCCGTTTTGAGCGTCAGAAGGGACATCAGTTTTTCTTTGGGCTCGATCAGGTCTCCTTCAATGTCGAGACTGCCCACATTGTAGCGATCCCCCTCCCGAACGCTAAAATGCAGTGTTACGCCTTCTTCGGTAAGCTTGACTTCGGGACGGCTCACTTGAACGTTAATGAACCCGTGGTCCATGTAAAAGCTGCTCAAGCGCATGGGTTCGGTCTCAAGCATCTCCTCCGTAAATTTGCCCGAGCTCGTAATCCAAGAAAAAAACCCTTTCTCCTTGATGGCCAGCGCAGATTTCAGCTCTTTTTCCTTAAAGTGCTCGTTGCCTTGGAACGTGATCTCGACGACCTTCACGGCCTTGTTCTCGTTGATTTTGTACACGACATCGGCCGTGTTGCCCTCTTTGGGTTCAATCCTGGAGCTCACCGTCGCGAAGAAGTAACCCTCTTCCCGGTAACGCTTTCGAATCGCCGTAATGCCCTCTTGAACCTTGGCGGGGTCAAGGATCGTGTGCTCTTTCACGAGAAGGGCTTCTTTAAGTTTGTCCTCTTTGAGCTTCTTGTTGCCCTCAAAGCGGATGGATAGGATCATGGGTCGTTCTTTGACCTGGAACGTCACCCGTACGCCCTGGGGTGCGGCTTCTGTGTAGACCCGAACGTCGTCAAAGTACCCCATGGCATAGATCGAACGGATGTCCTGATCGATCGAAGACGACCGAAGCTGCCCTTTGGTCTTCGTCTCCAGGTTCTCTAGGATGGCCGCGGCGTCAATCCGCTGGTTGCCTTCGACCCGAACCTCCTGAATCGGCTCGCCCTCGAGCGGCGTCTGCTCGGCAAGCGTATCCAGCGCGCCCCCCAAAGGCAGGACAACCAAACAACCCAGCCATCCCAAAACAAGCCCGAGCGTCCAAGGCCTAGACCTCTTCACGGATTCTCCCTTGGCTTAGCTTAAGGCAACGATCCATCAAGCCCCAAAACTCATGGTTGTGCGTCACGACGACGAGCGTCATGTTCTTGTCACGGTTGAGCCCCAAAAGAAGATCAAAAACCCGCCCGCCCGTTTCCTCGTCCAACGAGCCCGTCGGCTCATCGGCCAAAACGAGGTCGGGCGCGTTGACGATAGCCCTGGCAATCGCCACCCTTTGTGCCTCCCCGCCAGAGAGCTCGCCCGGCCTGTGGCGTGCCCTGTGTCCAATTCCTACTTCCGAAAGAAGCTCCATCGCACGCTGCCTTGCCCTTTTATCCGGCATTCCTTGAATGACTGCCGGCATCATGACGTTCTCCAAGGCGCTAAACTCCGGCAGTAGGTGGTGCATTTGGAACACGAACCCTATCCGCGTATTCCGGAACCGCGCGAGCGCCTTCCTGCTCAAGCAAAAAGGGTCAAGACCTCCAAATCTTACACGACCCACGCTTGGGTTTTCAATAGTCCCCAGGATATGCAAGAGCGTGGTCTTCCCCGCGCCCGAAGGTCCGACGATCGCCAGCGCCTCGCCCCTTTGCACCTCAAAGCTGACGTCTTCTAGAACCTTCACCTCGCCTGCGGGCGTTTTGAAGCGTTTGCTCAAGCCCTCAACCGAAAGGAAGCGGGGGGTTTCCTCGCTATTCATACCTGAGAATCTCGGTCGGCTCGACCTTAAGAGCCATAAGCGCAGGGTAAAGCGTTGCCGCAAGGCAAGCCAGCGCCGTCATGGCGCATACCCGGAGCATGTCCCCTACCTCCAGCTTCGAAGGAAAACGATCGAGCGAGTAGATCTCCTTGGGAAACAGCTCGAGCGAAAAGACGCGCTCAAAGAACCGGACGACTACCTCGACGTTCATCGCGAGCAAGATACCGGCCGCTACGCCCAAGAGAATACCCGCTAGGCCGATCACGAACCCCTGGAAGATAAACACTCCCAGAATTTGGCCGTCTCTTGCCCCCATCACCTTGAGAATCGCGATATCCTTGCGCTTTTCCATAACCACCATCACGAGCGTCGTCACGATGTCGAAGGCAGCGACAAGAACGATCAGCATGAGAATGACGAACATCGCCGTTTTTTCCACCCTTAGCGCCCTTAGAATGCCTTGGTTCATGTCCATCCAGTCCCGGACGAGGTAGGGAAACCCGAGCGTCTCCTGGACTTGCCGCGCGATCGTTCGTGCCCTGTAAATATCGGAAATGCGGAGCTCGATACCCGTCATTTCGCCTTGCATGTCCAAAAAGCCCTGGGCCGTTTTAAGCCCCGCCAGCACGACAGCGGCATCCACCTCGTAGAGCCCGAGTCCAAAAACGCCCGCAACACGGAATTTCCGCACCTTTGGAACCATCCCCATCGGCGTGGGGGTTCCAAAAGGAGAGATTAGCTCCACCTCGTCTCCCGGAAGCACGCCTAGCTGGCCTGCAAGCTCCTTCCCGAGAAGCACTCCAGGGGGGCCGCCCACGGGTTCGAGCCCTTCGACTCCCCCGCCTGCGAGGGCTTTTTGGAGCGAGGGCAGCCTTTTTAAGTCTTTTGGGTCCATGCCTTTGAGCACGACGCCCGAGACGTTCTCCCCGCCTCCCCTGACCATCACCTGGCTAAGGACAAACGGGGCGGCAAACGTAACGCCCTTGACTTGAGCAAGTTTCGACAATGCCGCGGCAGGGTCTACCGTACTTGGCCCTGGCGTCTGGACTAGAACGTGCGCGTTGAAGCCTAAAATCTTCTCTTTTAGGTCCTCCTCGAACCCCGTCATCACGGCAAGAACGACGATCATGGCCATTACACCGATCGCAATCCCCGCGATGGAAACGGTCGTGATGAACGAGATAAACGCCTGGTGACGACGGGCCCTTAGGTGCCTTAGGCCCATCAGGAGTGTAAGCGGCATCGTGCGGGGTCTTTACCTTAGGGTAGGGAATGCGATGACGTCACGAATGCTAGGGGTGTCCGTAAGGAGCATTACGAGCCTATCGATCCCTACGCCAAGCCCGGCAGCCGGAGGCATGCCGAACTCGAGCGCATGGAGGAAATCTTCGTCTAGATAAAGCGCTTCCTCGTCGCCCAGATCCCGTTTTTGCATCTCTTTTTGGAAACGTCCTCTTTGGTCTACAGGGTCGTTCAACTCACTAAAGGCGTTGGCGATCTCCTTGCCGAACAAATACAGCTCGAAGCGGTCTGTCAGCATCGGGTTTTCTTTGGAGCGTTTGGCAAGCGGGGATACCTCGACAGGAAAGTGCGTAACGAACGTAGGCTGGGTCAAGGTTGGCTCGACAAGCTCCTCAAAAAGCTCCACCTGCAAGGCAACCACAGAAGAGTCTTGTGGCACGTTGGCCTCAAGCCGCTCTTTGATAAGCCTAAGGAGAGCTTCCTTGCTTTCAAGGCTCTTTTGGTCCAGGCCCGTTGCCGTTTTGAGCGCATCGTGGAAAGCAAGGCGCCGAAAGGGTGCTTCGAGCCTTACTGTTTCCCCTTGCCAGACGACTTCTTGGCTTAGCCCAAGACTTTTTGCCAGCCCAGGCAACAGCGCCTCCAAAAGCTCCATCGCGTCCTCAAACGTGGCGTAGGCCTGGTAGCTCTCGAGCATCGTGAACTCTGGGTTGTGCTCTGTTGAAAGCCCCTCGTTCCGAAAACAGGGCCCTAGCTCGTAGATCCTCTCAAACCCGCCCACAAGCATGCGCTTCAGGTAAAGCTCCGGGGCCACCCGCAAATACAGGTCCTTGTCCAAGGCGTTGTGGTGGGTTTCAAAGGGCTTTGCGGCGGCTCCGCCGGGGATCGGATGGAAAATAGGCGTCTGGACCTCCAGGAATCCCCTAGAGTTCATGAATTCCCGGAGGTAGCTAAGCGCCTGGGCACGCTTCCGTACCCTCTCCTTGGCATCGTTGTTGATGATGAAATCTAAGTAGCGCTTTCGAAGCCGTAGCTCTTTGTCCTGAAGACCGTGCCATTTCTCGGGCAGCGGATGAAGCGCCTTGGAAAGCAGCTCAACCTTCGATACTCGAAGCGTAATTTCTCCCGTACGAGTAAAAAAAAGGGGGCCCAAGACCCAGACAATATCCCCGATATCGAGCAGTTTGAACTTCTCGAACGTTTCGGGCTCAACGCCCGAAAACTCGATGAAGGCTTGTAACTTGCCCGATTGGTCCTGGAGGTGGAAAAAGGCGGCCTTGCCGAACCTGCGCATCCCAAGAATTCGGCCCGCCAACGAAAACACCTCGTGTTCGAAGGCTCTCGGGTTTTCTTTGAGCTCTTGCTCGTGCTCGAGGGCAAAAAGGGCTGCCTGGCGGGCAGTCCTTTCAGGCTTGGGCCCTGAAGGATAGTCAAACCCGAAACGCTCCTTGAACGCCTCAAGCTTGCTTAGCCTGGAGACTACTTGGTCTGTCTGTTCCATTGTCCCCATTGTTCTATCCTAAATTCGCCTGCTATTAGCGCGTACGCTCGATCACGAACCGGCCGAGCGCCTTTAGAGAGGATACCGCGGAATGGCCCTCGAAAGGAAGGAGCGCATCCGACGCCTTCTCGATAAACGCCTCGGCCGTACGCTTGGCCCTGGAGATGCTCTTCGTACGCTCTAAAACATCGAGCAAGTCCTGCTCGGCCCCATCCGGGACGGCACGCTCGGCAAGCAGATTTTCCAAAAATCGCCTCTCGGAGGCCTTCGCCTTTTTGAGCGCTAAGAGCAACGGGAGTGTAACCTTGCCTTCTTTGATGTCCTTGAAACGCTCCTTTCCAAACCCGTCGCTCCTGGCTACGTAATCGAGCACGTCGTCCATGATCTGAAAGGCATATCCTACGTACACGCCGTAAGCCTTCAGCGCCTTGAAGGCCTTGGGGTCGCTGGTGTGCAACAGGGCCGCGGCGCCGGTAGAAGTGCCCATAAGCGAGGCCGTTTTTCTGAAAATCAGCGTCAGATAACCCTTAGGGCTCAAATTGGATAGCCCTTGATAGCCAAGCTGGAGAACCTCTCCTTCGGCCATCGCCTTTGCCGTTTGGGCAAACACCTCAAGAGTGGGAAAGTTTTTGAGCCCTATCAGCGTAAGCGTCGCCCTTGAAAGCAGGTAGTCTCCAACCAGGACGGTAAGTTGGTTTCCGAACCGGGCGTTGGCAGAGGGCCTTCCCCGCCTGAGCGTCGCTTGATCGACGATGTCGTCATGCAAAAGGGTGGCCGTGTGCAGCAACTCGATCGCGGCGGCCACATGGATCCGCCCGGGATGGGGCGGGTCGAACAGCCTGCAGGCCAGAAAACACGCCACGGGCCGAATGCGCTTACCCCCTGCATGAATGAGGTAGCGGCTAACCTCCGGAACCTGCCGAAACCTGGATTCCGTCAGGCTATCAAGGCACGCCTCCAACGCCTCGAGGTCGTGCTGAATCGGAAGGGCGAGCGCATCCATCCCCTTAAAAGGGGAGCTCGTCATCCGGGTTTTGCAAAGGCGAACCCTTGTCCAGGCTAGTGGCCGGCTCATCGACATCGACTGGAGCCCCAAACCCGTAATCGGCAAACGACCCCTCCTGGCCTTCTTTGCCCGGAAGCTGAACGTTGGGGGCCTCGTGAGCCGTCCTGGAATCGAGCATCTGAAGGTTCAAGGCGATGATCTCCGTCATAAAGCGTTTCCCTTGGGGAGATTCCCACTGCCTGGTTTGGATCCTGCCTTCGATAAAGGCTTGACGGCCTTTCCGGAGGTAATCTTCGCAGACCTTGGCCAGCCTTCCGAAGCATACAACCCGGTGCCATTCGGTGCGCTCTTCGCGCCTACCGTCCTTGCTCGGCCCGAACTCGGAGGTGGCCAGGCGCAGCGTCGCAATCGGGCTACCGTCCTGGGCATAACGAATTTCCGGGTCGGCGCCCAGCCGCCCGATCAAAAGAACTTTATTCAGGCTTCCCATGGGCTTCCCGCTCTTTTGAAGGTTTGCTCTCCGTCCATCTCCTAATGGTAGTCCCGGCTAAACCTCAAGTCAACCTGTATGTTGCCGATTTAGGCCATCCTATCGTATACTATGAATGAAAGTTTATTCTTTACTTAATGTGTGGTGAAAGGCCATGAAAGTCTCAGAGATCATGAAGGCGCCCGTCATTACGGTCACGCCAGCCCTCCCCATCGAAGAGGCCTTCGAAATCCTAAGAAAAAAAGGCATCCGACACCTGCCAGTCGTCGACGATCAGGACCGCCTCATTGGTATCATCTCGGACAAAGACCTAAGGCAAGCGCTCGTTCCGGCCAACCGGATGGGCGAGGAAAAACGCTACTTTTACTTCAAGAACCTCGTGTTTGTCAAAGACGTCATGACGCAAGAGCCTTTGTTCGTCCGGCCGGATACGGACGTAGAGCGGGCGGCTTATTTGATGTTTACCAAAAAGATTGGCGCGCTGGTCGTCCTCGAAGACCGGAGAATCATGGGCATCCTCACCCGTTCGGACCTTTTGCTCCTTTTGATCGGCATTTTAGGGATGCTAAAAGAAGGGACGACGTTCCTCCTCGAAGAGGACGAAGGCCACAAGGCGCTCGCCACCGCCTTCGGGGCCGTTTCGGGCCTTGGAGGCAAGGTATTGAGCGTTGCCGTTGAAGGGCTCGAAGGGGCAAAAAGGCCAAGTTACAAGTTTCGGGTGGAGATCGACCGAGGGAAACAACCGGAGCTCTTCGAAAGGCTTCAAGAGGCCGGCCTTAAGCTTGGCGAGCTTGAGCCCTAACGGAAGGGTACGGGGACAAAGCATAGGACAAACACCAAAAGGACAAACAGGCCAAGAAGCTTGCGTCCTGTCCCAAGCCTGCTTTGCTCGAGCCACACGCTCTGTGGGTGACGGATGCCAAGAATCGCCAACAAGAACGCCCAAACCAACCATCCATCCCAAAACATCCCGCATCCGATAAGACCCGCCCAGAACACGAGGCTAAGCTTCCGTGCGCGTCCCCCAAGGAGCGCATAGAGGATATGGCCGCCGTCTAGCTGGCCGATGGGCAAGAGGTTCAGGCAGGTCACGAAGAACCCGATCCATGCGGCAAACCCGACGCTCGTCAAGACGAGCTCGCCCGAGTACCCATGGGCGTTGTGTGAGGTCATCCAAACCAAAAGCGAGCTTCCCAGCTCGATTCCATAGCCCCCCGGAAGCCGGCCCAGCAAAGCGGGCGGGGTGGCTTTATGAAGCTCGACCAGCCAGATGGGCAAGGCGACGGCAAGGCCGCTTAAAGGACCGGCGGCGCCGATATCCAGGAGAGCAGACCTGCTTGGGGGGATGCCACGCATCCGGATGAACGCCCCAAAGGTCCCAAGAAGCGTGGGGGCCGGGATGAACATGGGGTACGAGGTACTCACCCTGTGCCATTTGGAGGCCAAGAAATGCCCCATCTCGTGGCAGCCCAGTATGGCCATGAGCGTAATCGCAAAGGGAAGTCCGGCTAGCACCCCCTTTGGGTCGGAAAGAGGGTTTACGCCCTGCTGAATAGCCCCCGCGAGCGTGGTCGTCACAAGCGTGAGCACGAACAAAGAAAGCGCTAGCGTACGCTCACGCGCTTGCAAGCGTCACCTCCTCGCCCAAGTCCGCGCCCAAGAAATCCTTGGCGGAACGCTCGCGCATGGCAATCTCGAGCGTTCCGAAGCTGGACTCCAAGAAGAACGGAAAGCTCCCGTTCCCTTGCAAGTAGGTTTCGACCTTTTGAGTTATGGTATGGCCGCCCATCCGGACGACCCAGGCCAAAGAACGGCCTTCGTCTTCGGAGGACGGCCAAGGGATCGTCGTAACGAGGTTACCGAAACGGTCGATGTGGGCGATCTTGCCCGCAATGCCTCCTTCGGTTTCCATCCAGAAAAGCTCCGGCAAAGGTTCGGGCGGGGCGTTGCGGGGGGTAAGGAACGACTCTTCCCCGGCCAACAAAAGCCCCGCCACCCTCGCAAACACGTCCCTTCCGTGGAAGGTGTTGGAAATGGGGCCGTAGGCCTTGAGCTTCTCTAAATCGATTTCGTAGAGCGCCTCCAAGCCGGCTTTTTGCGCCACGCCGGCAAGCAGGCCGTTGTCCGGTCCGATAAAGGTCTTCTTGTTGGCTTTGAGGACCAAAGCGGGCCTTGGCGTGCCGACTCCTGGGTCTACAACGGCCAAAAACACCGTTCCTTGGGGGAAATACTCCATTGCGCGCATCAGCAAGAACGCCCCCTCGAGAATGCAAAAAGGGCTTACCTCGTGGGTGATGTCGATCAGGCATGCATCCTTGGCGCGCCTTACCACCTCGGCCTTCATGAGGCCAACGTAGGGCCCTTTCGAGCCGAAATCGCTCAACAGGGCAACGAAAGGCATGTCTGCTTCCTTGTTTCTGGTTCGTCTACGCCGGCCCTGCGTTGCTCCAAGAACGGCTCTAGGGGGCAAGAGAAGCAAAGCGGGCGTTTCCTGCAAAAATGCTTGCCCGTCAAGACGATCTGGGCATGGAACTCCCGAAAGAGTGCCACTTCGGGCTCAAGGTTGCACTCGAAGCACCCCCGGAGCGCTTCGTATGGCACATCCTGCGTAACGAGGCCATGGTTGGCCAGGATTCGCTTGGTGTAGGCATCGATCACAAAAACGGGCTTGCCTACGGCGTACAGCAAGATCGTGTCGGCCGTCTCGGGCCCGATTCCGTGGGTTTTGAGCAGTTCCTCTCGCAGTTTCGCCGTTTCTACCTGCCTCATCTCCTCTAGGCTCCCGCCAAAGCGCTGGATCAGGTAAGAAACGAAGGTTTTGAGCCTTTTGGCCTTCTGGTTGAAGGCCCCCGAGGAGCGGATCACGCGGGCAAGCCCTTCTTCGCTCGAGCGCTCGATTGCCTCTAGCGAAAGAAGCCCGTTGGCCTTTAGGTTCTCGATGGCCTTGGCCGCGTTTGCCCAGGCCGTGTTTTGGGTAAGGATCGCACCGACCATCACCTCGAACGGGCTGTTCGCGGGCCACCAGCCGCTTGGTCCAAAGTGCGCCGTCATCGCCCGGTAGAGCGCCATTAAGCCGTCTCGAGTAAGGCCCTTCGTCATTTCAGCCCCTCGATCAATAGGGCCGTCAGCAGCGGAATCGTGAGCTCGTGCGCGCCCCTTATCGAGATCGCCTGCCCCCCTTGGGAAGTCGGCCTCGAAAGGACGTTCATCCTAGGCCTGTAGTGCTCCAAGAAATCCAGGTTGGCCGTCGTGATGTGCTTGATTTCCGCGCCTAAGTTCCTGGCCAACGCGAGCGCCTTGAGAAACACCTCGGGAAGAATTACGGCAGAGCCGACGTTCATGTATACGCCGCCTTCAAGCCTTGCCACGTAGGCGGCAAACGTAAGGAAATCCTGGTAGGATTTTTTTGCCGCGAGCGCCGGGTCGAAGCTAGGATGCATGTGCAAGATGTCCGTCCCTACGGCTAGCGCCACGAAAACGGGGACATGCCGCCTGTAGGCCCTCGCAACAAGGCTTAGGTCACAATGGGCGGGGGCTTGCGTAACGAGCCCTTCGCCGATGGCCTCTCCGAACCCTACGTCTTGATCCTTGAGCCTAGAAAGGGCGCTGTGGACGAAAGCGGCTGTCTCCGCGCCCATACCGAACAGCCCAGCCTCGAGCTCGGCCTGAACCTCTTCGGAGGTTGCCCCCATTAGCGCCATCTCCGTATCGTGGACGATTACGGATCCGTTCACTAAGATGGCGTCCACAAGCCCAGAATCGAGCCATTGACAAAGGAGAGGGGCAAGGCCCACCTTGATGACGTGGCCGCCGATCCCCAAAAGCACGGGGGCCCCACGCCTCTTGGCCTCGAGGATTGAGCAAGCCAGGTCTTTCAACCCCTTTGCGCTCAGCTGATCGGGCAGACATTGAAAAAAATCCGAAACCGTCATGCCCCTGGCATACGTGGCGGCCATCTCGCCTTCTTTGAGCTTGGAGGTCCTTTCGAAGATGCTCCGGGTATGGACCTTTCTTGGGTCGAGCGGCAAGATGGGCATGGGCTTAAGTGGCGAGCGATTCTTCGATGATCCAGGCAAGCGCATGGAGGGCGAAGATGTGGGCTTCCTGTACCCTTGGGGTTTCGGCCTCGAAGGGTAGATCCAGCAGCACGTGGACGTGCTCTTTGAGCGAGCCGCCGCCAAAGCCCGTCAGGCCGATAACGAACAGGCCGAGCTCTTTTGCTTTTTTCGCTGCCAGCACGACGTTGGGAGAATTGCCAGACGTGCTGATCGCAAGGAAAGCGTCCCCCTTACGGCCAAACGCCTCGATTTGGCGCTCGAACACCCGCTCAAACCCGAAATCATTGCCGATCGCCGTTAATAGCCCTATGTTGGCAGGAAGCGCAAGGCAGGGAAGCGGCCCTCGCGGCTTAGAAAACCTGCCGACAAGCTCGGCGGCGAAGTGCTGGGCGTCCGAGGCCGAGCCCCCGTTGCCCGCAACCAACAGCTTGGCCCCGTCCGCCAGCCGGTTTGCGAGCCCTCCGCCCAGCTCAAGAAGCGCCGTTCCGTGTGTTTCGACGAAACGCTCTTTTGCCAGGACGCTCATTTTCAGCGCAGCACAAAGCTCTTCCGCCGTAGGCGTTCGCTTGACACCCCTCAAAGAGTTCTCCTAGGATAGTTGAAGTACCCCCATGAACCTTTAACTATACAAGAGGGTCAAAGAATGGCGCAAGCTCCGATTGAACTAACCGACGATACGTTCGACAAAGAGGTGCTCCAAGAAAACAGCGTACCCGTCCTCGTGGATTTTTGGGCCCCTTGGTGCGGCCCCTGCCGAATCGTCTCGCCGATCGTGGAAGAGCTGGCCGCCCAGCATACGGGCAAGCTCAAAGTGGCCAAGATGAACGTCGACGACAACCCAAAAACCCCTTCCACGTACGGCATCCGGGGCATTCCTACGCTGATTCTGTTCAAAGAAGGCCAGGTTGCCGACCAAATCGTGGGTGCCGTCCCCAAGGCTCAGATCGAGGAGGTCATCCAGAAGGTTCTCTCCTAAAACATTTACGGGCATCTTTATCAAGAGACCGTGACCTTAGGGTTACGGTCTCTTCTATTTCAAACAAGCTGCTGCACCTTGATGAGGTTCGTGTTGCCTGGCACCTTCCAAGGCAGGCCCGCCGTAATGACGATCAAATCGCCCGAGTTGGCCAGGCCCGTTTGTTTCGAGACCGCTTCCGCCATCGTAAAGACCTCTTCCACCTGGCCAAGGTCGGGGACGAAGAAAGGAATAACCCCCCAGTTCAAGCAAAGCTCCCTGGCCGTTTGCATGGATGGAGTGATGGCCAGGATGGGAGCCTTTGGGCGGTACTTTGCAAGCCTTCTTGCGGTCGAGCCTGTCGAGGTGTAGGCCACGATCACCTTAGCCCCCAACTGCAGCGCCGCGTGGCATGCCTGGTGTGCGATCGCATCGTCCACCTGGGGAAGCTGAAAATGCTCGCGTGCAGCAAGGAGCGACTCGTAGGGCAGCGCCCGCTCGACCTCATGGGCAATCTTGGCCATCATGGCGGCCGCCAAGTCCGGGTAACGGCCGATGGCCGTCTCTTCCGAGAGCATCACCGCATCGGCCCCGTCGAAGATGGCGTTTGCCACGTCCGAAACCTCCGCCCGGGTTGGCATGGGGGATTGAACCATCGATTCGAGCATTTGGGTAGCCACGATCACGGGCTTGCCCAGGTGATTCGCCGCCTGGATGATGGCCTTCTGAAGGACGGGAACACGTTCTAATGGGGTCTCCAGGCCTAAGTCTCCCCTTGCGACCATTACGGCGTCCGTCGCTTCGAGAATGCCAAAAATCGCCTCCGCGGCCTCGTGCTTTTCGATCTTTGCCACGACGGGCACGTCTTTCCCCCGCTCCCCGATAAGGCGCTTAAGCTTTAGAATGTCGCCTTGGTCGCGAACGAACGACATGGCCACGAAATCGACGCCCTCTCGTAGGCCGAACGCAAGGTGTTTCTCGTCATCCTCGGTCAGCGCCTCGACAGAAAGCCTTACGCCTGGAACGTTGATGCCTTGCCTAGATCGCAGGACCCCTCCGGACACGACCCTGCAAAAGATCTCCCTTTTTTCGACCCGTTCGACCAAAAGCCGGATCGTCCCATCAGATAAAAGGACCATAACCCCGGGCTCGACGTCGTCCGGGAGCGTTTTTAGGCTTACCGAAACCCGCCTCTCGTCGCCAACCATATCCTCGGTTTTCAAAACGAACGCCTCGCCTTCCTTGAGCAAAACCCCGTCGTCTTTGACGTCCCCCGTCCGGATCTTTGGCCCAGGCAGGTCCAGAAGGATCGCCAAGTTCTTCTGACGCGCCTTCGCTGTCTCGCGCAGCGTCTGCATGGTCTTTGCGTGCTCTTCGTGACTTCCGTGCGAAAGGTTGAGCCTTGCTAAGTCCATCCCGGCATCGAGAAGCCTTTCAACCATGTTTTGACTCGAGCTTCCCGGCCCGATCGTGCAAACGATCTTCGTTTTCCGTCGATAGGCCTTGATCTCCATACGCCCCCTTGGATGAGTTGCGTTATTTCCTCCAAGCTTAATTGAGGACCAAAAATTGCGCAAACCCTTTCGGTTGACACCCTGTATTCTGGCTTTGTAGACTCTTCACATGATCAACTCTTTGATTTTGGGCAAGGGCTCTCCAAAAAAGCCGCCCTTGAGCGCCACGCTGGCCCCCCACACGATGCCACAGAATTAGGAGCGAACCATGCCGGTCAAACGTAAATTCCAAGGCGTACTCGAAGGCGACGACCCCTTATGGTTCAAAGATGCCATCCTGTACGAATTGCACGTCCGCGCCTTTTACGATTCCGACGGCGACGGGATCGGCGATTTCCGCGGGCTTGCCGAAAAGCTCGATTACCTGGAAGACCTGGGGGTTACCGCCGTTTGGCTCTTGCCGTTTTACCCATCACCATTGAAAGATGACGGCTACGACATCGCGGATTATACCGGGGTTCATCCCTCCTACGGGACGCTCAAGGACTTCGAGCATTTTATGAAGGAGGCGACGAAGAGGGGGATTCGGGTCATCACGGAGCTCGTTTTAAACCATACCTCCGACCAGCACCCTTGGTTCCAGCAAGCGCGCAGGGCGAGCCCGGCCTCTAGGAAGAGAAACTTCTACGTATGGAGCGAGACGGCCGAGCCTTACAAGGACGCAAGGATCATTTTCAAAGACTTCGAGACGTCCAACTGGGCTTGGGACCCGATCGCCAGGGCCTACTACTGGCATCGGTTCTACTCCCACCAGCCTGATTTAAACTTCGACAACCCGGCCGTCCGGGCTGCCATGCTCAAGGCGGTGGATTTCTGGCTGGCCATGGGCGTGTCGGGGTTGAGGCTGGATGCTGTCCCCTATCTCTTCGAGCGCGAAGGGACGAACTGCGAGAACCTCCCCGAGACGCACGCGTTCTTGCAAGAGCTAAGGAGATACATCGACGAACACTTCCACGCGCGAATGCTTTTGGCCGAGGCCAACCAATGGCCGGAGGACGCCGTCGCCTACTTTGGCGACGGCGATGAATGCCACATGGCATTCCACTTTCCCTTGATGCCAAGGCTCTTCATGGCGCTATACACTGAAGACCGATTTCCCATCGTGGACATCCTCGTGCAAACTCCACAGATTCCAGAAACCTGCCAGTGGGGACTGTTTTTACGGAACCACGACGAACTCACGCTCGAGATGGTGACGGACGAGGAGCGCGATTACATGTACAGGGTTTACGCCAAGGACCCTCAGGCCCGTATCAACTTAGGAATACGCCGCAGGCTTGCCCCGCTCCTTGGCAACAACCGACGAAGGATCGAGTTGATGAACGCGCTTTTGTTCTCGTTGCCCGGCACTCCCATCCTTTACTATGGCGATGAGATTGGAATGGGCGACAATATTTACTTGGGCGACAGGAACGGCGTACGCACCCCCATGCAATGGGGCCCTGACAGGAACGCGGGGTTCTCGAAGGCCAATCCCCAGAGGCTCTACCTGCCCCCCATCACGGACCCCGAGTACCACTATGAAACGATCAACGTCGAGGCCCAGAAGGCGAACCCGGGTTCACTTCTTTGGTTCACGAAACGCCTAATCGCGCTAAGGAAGGGCTGCAAGGCGTTCAGCCGGGGGGATATAACCTTCTTAAGGCCGGAAAACAGCAAGATTTTTGCATTTCTTAGAGGCTACGAAGGCCAGCAGGTGCTTGTCGTATCCAACCTCTCCAGATTCGTCCAGTACTGCAGGCTCGATTTGTCGGATTGCATCGGAAGAAGGCCTGTCGAGATGTTCGGCAAGGTGGAGTTCCCCGAAATCACCCAAGAGCCCTACGCGCTTACGTTAGGCCCTCATTCTTTTTACTTCTTCACGCTCGAGCCCGCAAAGCTACCCGAACCCGCCGTTAGCGTAGCCCCGAAGCTTTTCGCTTTCCCCGTCATTGGCGTGGGGAACCCAGACGACCTCTTTGATAAACCAAGGCCGCTTTCGAAGCTTTTAGAGCTTTTGCCTGACTACCTGAAAACATGCCGGTGGTTTGCGGCCAAGGCAAGGACAATCCGTAGCGTCAACCTTACCGAGACGATCCCCTTGGGGCATGAGCCTTTTTTAACCTGGCTTACGCTCCTTCGGGTTGATTTCAACGAAGGAGCCCCGAACACTTACCTGATGGCCCTTGGGCTCATTCCGGGCGAGGAGGCTAACTCCAAAATCCCCGTCCTGGCCAAGATCCAGACAAGATCAAAAGAGGACTTTCTTTTGTGCGATGCCACTGGGCTCAAAGAAGTGCTCGCTTCCCTCCTCGAGGCAATCGCCAAACGCAGGCGCTTCAAAGGCAAGCGCGGAAATCTGCTCGCCCTCCCGATGGGGACATTGAGGAAGTTTTACGAAGAGGAGGTATCGGGCGGCTTGGAGCCAAGGGTGCTTTCTGCCGAACAGAGCAACACCTCCGCCGCGTTCGGGGACAAGCTGATTTTGAAGCTCTTCAGGCATGTAGAAGACGGGATCAACCCAGAGCTCGAGGTCTTGAGCTTTCTTACGCGCAAAGGAATGCCCACAAAAACCCCGCCCTTGATGGGCTCGCTCGAGTATCGGCGCG
Source organism: Nitrospirota bacterium (assembly GCA_011620345.1). Taxonomy (GTDB): domain Bacteria; phylum UBA2233; class UBA2233; order UBA2233; family UBA2233; genus UBA2233. The sequence continues at coordinate 22,311 of WOZJ01000066.1, read as the reverse complement.
GTAAAGGCGAAGAGCCTTGGTCCGTGGGTGTTCTTGTCGATTACGTTCCCAACCAAGGAGATGCCTGGAGCTATACGCTCCACTCCTTGGGTCAGTTCTTCGAGAGGGCCATGGCCGCCGATACCGCCCCCGGCGAGCTTGGAATGCCAAAGGACCCCCTCTTTTTGGATATAGCCTCTCTCCCTGAGGAAGTCCCCAGCGTGATCGGCCCCTATCTTGAATCCGCGAGACTGCTTGGCCAAAGGACGGCGGAGCTTCATACCGCGCTTAGCGTAGAGAAGGAGAACCCGGCCTTCATTCCGGAACCCTTCACACTCGTCTACCAAAGAGGCGTCTACCACGCCTTCAGAAGCCTTTCAGCCCGCACGTTTGATCTTTTAAAAGGCTCCCTCAAGAACCTACCACAAGAAGAAAAACTCCAGGCCGAACGGCTGCTATCCATGAAAGCCAAGATCGAGGCGCGCTTCCAACCGCTGTTTACTAAAAAAATGCAGGCCATGCGGATCCGCATCCACGGAGATTTCCACTTAGGCCAGGTGCTCTACACGGGCAAAGATTTCGTTATCATCGATTTCGAGGGCGAACCCTTAAGGCCGCTCGGCGAAAGGCGGCTCAAGCGTTCCTGCTTGCGGGACGTGGCCGGTATGCTCAGGTCTTTTCACTACGCCGTCCATTTTGGGCTCGGAGGCCGGATTCCTACGGAGCTAAGGTCGGAGGACATCGAAAAGACCCGCGGGTGGGCCATGGTTTGGTATTTCGTGGTCGCCAAAACCTTTCTCGATTCCTACTTTCACCTCCTTGAAGCCTCGCAAACCCGGCTTGTCCCGGAAGACCAAGGGGTCCTTCGGGAGCTCCTCAATTTTTTCCTCGTCGAAAAGGCGCTGTACGAGATCGAGTACGAGCTGATGAGCCGTCCCGATTGGGTTGGAGTGCCCCTTAGCGGGCTTTTGGAGGTCCTCAAGCAACAGGAGCCCCAAGGATGAACCAAGCAATTCCAAGGCCGCTTAGACGTCTCGCCGCTGCCTGGGGGCTTCAAATCGGTTACTACGACATCCAAAGAGTATGGCGTGAGCCCTCCCAAGAGGCGATCCTCGCCACCCTCAAGGCGCTGGGGTCAGGGCTGGAACGCATCGAGGATGTGCCGAACGCTCTCAAAGCTAAGCAAGAAGCCTTATGGGGCCGCCCCTTGGAACCCGGAATCCCCTGCTTGGAGAACGAGTCCGTCCGCATCCGGATTCGGCTGCCCAAAGGCCTCCCCAAGGGATCCTTGGTGTTCGAGGTCCAAGAAGAAACGGGCGCATCAAGAAAGATAGAGCTTTCCTATGAAGCCCTAAGGCCGCTTAGTGCCGAGCAAACTCCTTACGCTCCTCCATTGTATGCGATCACGCTCCCCTTAAGGCTTTCAGCCGGCTACCATACACTCAAGCTCGAGCTTGGCGACCAAGAATACACCGCCCATCTTTTTTGCAGCCCAAAGAGGGCGTTTGTCCACGAGGCGTGGCGAGAGCTCGGGCTGTTTCTCCCGCTGTACGCGCTCCATTCCAAAAAGAGCATGGGCGTGGGTGATTTTGGAGACCTCGAGCAATTTGTTCAATTTGCAATGGATCACGGCGCAAACGTGATCGGGTTGCTGCCCCTTACATCGAGCTTTGTCGAAGGGCCGCTTTTCAGCCCAAGCCCTTACTCACCCGTAAGCCGGCAGTTTTTGAACCCAGCTTTCATCGATATCGCTCAAATCCAAGAGCTCAACGCCAGCAAAGAGGCCATGAAGAGGTTTCAAGACCCGGCCTTCTGGGCGAGCGTGCAAGCGCTAAACGAAGACCCTCTCGTAGACTACAGAAGAGCCATGGCGCTCAAACGCTCGGTTTTGGAGCCGCTCGCCGAGGCATACTTTCAAAGGGGCGACTTAGCAGGCATCGAGACGTTCCTTAGGGAGCGCCCAAGGGCCAATGAGTTCGCCCTTTTTATGGCTGCACTCGAGGCATTGGGGCTAGGCTTTCGACGATGGCCGGAGCGGATGAAATCAGGAAGGCTTTGCCCCGGGGATGTCCCGCCCAAGGCATTTCGCTACCATCTTTTCTCCCAGTGGCAAGCATTCCGTCAGTTGAGGGCGCTTTGCGAGCAAACAAAGGCCAAAAACGGGGCGATTTACCTAGACCTTCCCGTCGGCGTCAACCCGGACGGGTTCGATGCCTGGGCCTACCAAGGGTGCTTTGTCGAGGGGCTTTCTATCGGGGCCCCCCCCGATACGTTCTTTATGCTCGGCCAGAACTGGGGGTTCATGCCGCCCCACCCGGAAAAAACCCGCGAGCTCGGCCATCTAGATTTCATCGAAACGATTCGCACAAACCTCGAACTCGCGGGCGTGCTCAGGCTTGACCACGTCATGGGTTTGCACCGGCTCTTCGTGATTCCATCTGGGTTCGAGGCCAAAGATGGGATGTACCTCCGCTACCCTTACGAAGAGCTATACCCCATTTTGGCGATCGAATCGCACAGGGCAAAATCCATGCTGGTGGGCGAAGACCTGGGCACGGTGTCCGGGTACATGCGTAAGGCTATGGAACGAACGGGCCTCCAGCGGATGTACTGCCTCCTGGCCGAAATCCGGCCCGACCCCGAACACGCACTGCCCGACCCGATCGAGGATGCCCTAGCCAGCCTGGGCACACACGACATGCCCACGTTCGCTTCGTTCCTCGAAGCGCTCGACATCCAAGAGCGCGTGGCACTTGGCTACCTCTCCAAAGAAAAAGCACCCGAAGAGCTCGAATCGAGACAAAGGCTCACGCAATCCCTAAGGAATTTTCTGGAGGCCAGAGGGCTTTTGCAAGGAGATGGCCTTGAAACGTTCCTTTTGGCCGCACTCAAATTCTTGGCTCAAAGCCAGGCCAGGATCCTGTTGGTCAACCTAGAAGACCTCTGGCTCGAGCGGGCCTTCCAGAACATGCCGGGCACGGGCGATGAACGGCCCAACTGGCGCAGGAAAGCCGCCTTGAGCCTCGAGCAGATAAAAACCGACCCGAGGGTTTTAGGGGTGCTAAAAAAGCTGGCCGGCCTCAGAAAAGAAGGGCGGAACCTCTAGGCGTTACAAAGCCTTCGCTTCCGTAAGTTCCGTGAAGCCCTTAACGGCGACTACCGCTTTGAACCCATCTCCTGCAAGCCTTCATAGCACGATTGCCCTGCCCCGAAGGATTCCACGAGCCACGCCAAAGAGCTATGCTATAAATAAGGACTAAAAAGTACTGAAGGAGTTGTCCATGCCGATTTTCGAGTATACATGCGCTGCATGCGGGAAAAGCTTCGAACTTTTTTTGAGGAACAAGAAAGAGACGCCTGCATGCAAGTACTGCCAAAGCGTAGAGCTCGATCGTAAGGTTTCCGTCTTCGCCTTCCAAGGGTCCGGAATCCAAGGGAGTGCGTCGTCCGGGGCTTCATGCTCTGGTTGCAGCGCCACAGGCTGCGGAACGTGCAAAGGGTAGGCGCGCAAGGCAAGCCTTTTTAACGTTGAAAGACCCAGCATGCAATCGCCGAAAGACACACTCGGCTCCTCGAGGGCGATCCTTCGAGCCCTTGCCGTACTGGAAGCGCTTTCCAGGAAAAAAGGGGGAATGACGCACGCCGAACTCACAAGGCGGCTAAAGATTCCCAAAAGTTCGGCAACGTACATCCTCTCCACGCTGCTAAAGACCGGCTATATCAAAAAAGACGCTCTGAGCGCCCGATACAGCCTTGGACTCAAGCTTCTTAGCCTTTCCACAGGACTGCTTTCCGGGTTCGATATCCGCGAGGTGGTCTTGCCCCATTTGGGGGTTTTGGCCAAACAAACCCGGCTTACGGCCCATTTGGCAGTTCTGGAAGGCAAAGAGGCGGTGTACATTGAAAAAGCAGAGGCTCCGACGCTCATCAGGGTCAACACGAACGCAGGGAAAGGGGTAGAAGCCCACGCAAGCGCGGTCGGAAAGGCCATCGCGGCGTTTTTGCCAAGGGTTGAGGTGGAAGACCTTCTTGATGGCTATGTATTCAAGCGTCTTACGCCGAAAACGATCGTATCAAAGGACAGGTTCCTCAAAGAACTCGAGCTTGTTCGATCGAGGGGATACGCTACCGACTTAGAGGAGGTAAGCGAGGGCGTCGTATGTCTTGCCGTTCCGTTATTCAACAGCTCCCAACGAATCGAGGCGGCCATCGGGCTTACTGGAACGAGCGCCCAGCTCACTTCGAGCACGATTCCTCACTTCGCCGCCTCCTTGCAGGATACGGCACATAAGATTTCAAGAGAGCTTCTCTACCAAACCACGCTAAAGCGCCGGTAGCTCTCTTTTTTCGCAGTCCATGCTGCATGTTAAAATGAAACACCCCCTCGGGCTGGCAGGCCCGAGGGGGTATGGGTTATTGGGTTTAAAAAACTCTAATAGCCCATGGATGGGGACGGTGCGCTTGGGGCCTCTGGAACTCCGCCAGGCGCAGCCCCTTCTTCTGCATCCTCTAGCACGGATGGCTGTAGCTGCGCTTGCTGCGCAAGGCACTCTTCCATCGTCATCCCCGCAGAAAAACACTGCTGACACTGTTCTTCAGACAGTCCTGAGGAAGTGCAAGCAGCTATAGAGGGCTCGTTCGCCGGCGTTTGCGCAAGAGCCTCAAACGCCGGTACTCCAAACAAAATGACCGCTTGAAGAGTTGCGGCGGGAAATATTAGCTTCTTTTTCATGGGTAGCCCTCCTGTTTTTTAGATTGCAGGCTATCCTAGAACCCTGGCTGTACGGGCATTGCCGGCAACTGTTGTGGCGTCATGCCTTCTTCTGGGCTCTCTGGGCTCGAGCCCGTCGCTCCTTGCGGCGTTCCAGTATCGGGCGTTGTCGCCATGCCGGTATCCAACGCTGGACCGAAGGGAGCGGTTCCGGCCAATTCTTCTTCGCCGTCCGAAAAACTTTCCGGCAGCGGGTACGGTGATGGCATAGCCGTAGGCTCGGTTGTGCTGGTTTGGGCCTGCGCCCCAAGCAGCCCCGTAAGGCCATCCATCAATCCTTGAGCATTGCTGGGTGGTGCAAACCCAAGGCCCAAAGCTACCATGGCAACTCCTAGGCTTCCAACGACGATCGATTGTTTCATAACCTTTTTCCTTCCTTTAATTCCTGATAATTTCTAATGAATGCATTCCAAGAAACGGGAGTCTCACCTTTGAGGGCAACCCTCTTCTGGATAGGTTTTCTCATCTCCATGAGGCGATCCACCGATGCATTCGCGCTCTTCCCTCCGGCACCGAGCCCGGAAAGCGTGACGCGGAGGGCCTTCAGAAATAACGCTTGCCTCACCCGAGTCCTCCTTCCCGTATAGTTTTTCGTAATAACAAACGGATGCAATATCGGTGCCACTCTCAAAAAAAGGACCCCTACAGGCTTTTCAAACAGCTGTACGCATACGAGTGAATCATTTTGATTCATTCAGCCACAAACACCCCGCGGGCATTCTTCCGGATTTCCGGCCGCACGAGGATAGCCGGCCTTAGTCTTTGTGTATCAAAAGCATACGAATTGCAGTATGGAGCTGCCCCGGACAACCTTAAGGACGCATTGGCATGAGTTTTGCTTAGCTATAAGAATAAGGATAGGGCGAAGTGTGTTAGTTAGTTAGCATCCTAGGGTGCCTTACACCACAACAACAGGAGCATGTTTCATGAAGATCGCCATGGTTTGCAACCCGCATGTCAGCGTTCCGCCAAAACGGTACGGGGGAATCGAACAGATCGTGCATGTCCTTTGCGAAGGACTTACCGATAAGGGTCATGAAGTTCATTTGTACGCCACGGGAGATTCGAAGACTTCCGGTTTTTTGCGATATATTTATCAAGAGAGCACCTGGCCTCCGGATGTCCACCGGGAAATTAACCACTACAGCTTCGCGTTCACGGATATTGTAAGAGAGGGTGATTTTGACTTGGTTCATCTGCACGGAGCAAACGCGCTTCCCTTTACGCGGTTCCTCCCGGACATTCCCTGCATCTACACGCTCCATCACGTAAAAAACGAAACCCTTTCAAGCCTCTATACCCACTTCCCGGACGTGCACTACGTCTCTATCTCCGAATACCAAAAAAGCCAAGAAATCCCCCTCGCCAACGTCCGCACTATCTACCATGGCCTTGATATATCTCTCTTTTCTTCGAGTTCCAAGCCTGAGGCCTACGTAGCCTTTCTTGGCCGTATCACGAAAGTCAAGGGCCTCCATACAGCGATACGGGCGGCGGCCATGGCCGGAGTTCCGCTCCGCATCGGGGGGCCGGTCCATTGGGTGGATGAACCCTACTTCAAAGAAGAAATTAAGCCTCTCATGAGACTTGGCGACGTAACGCACTTGGGCGATTTAAACTTCAAAGAAAAGGTCGGTCTCCTAAGGAAGGCCAAGGCAACGCTCTTCCCGATAGAATGGGACGAACCGTTCGGTTTGGTCATGATAGAGTCCATGCTTTGCGGAACGCCCGTCATCGCTTTTCCAAAAGGTTCCGTGAGCGAACTCGTCGAGGAGGGCGTTACGGGCTTTGTTGTTCGGAACCTCAAAGAAATGGCCGAGCTGATCAAAAGCCAGAAACTGACAGACTTCGACAGGGTGAGATGTGCCGAACGGGCACGGGAACGTTTCAGCGCAACCCGCTTTATCGACGAACATGAAGCCCTCTATCAAGAAGTGCGCCAATCCTTCCGCGCCTGCCTAAAGCCTCAACTGGCCCTTCTGTAGACTAACTAAGGCAGGGTATGCATCACAATGATGCATACCCTGCCTTAGACCTTTGTCCGGTTACAAGCCTACTACGCGCCATCCATCGCAAAAGAGTGCATCATGGCGATACAGCCGTCATGGTAAGCGCCGTAGGCTATGCATCGTCATGCTTCTCCTAAATTGGCATAAAATTTGCTTCTTTTTTAAAGACAGGAAGCAGGACATAATCTCAATAAATTGGCAATCAAGGAGATTTTCATGGCGATGGCCAAGGCCCCCTTACTCGATCAGCCCGCTCTCGCACGAAGACGGCAAACCATAGAAGATGGCAAAAAGCGCCCTCTACTCCTCAACCCCCCCTTCTTCTCTCTGTGGCTCGGCCAGGTCATTTCCCAGATCGGGGACGGCTTAAACCGTGTGGCCTTGCTGTGGTTTGTGTACGAATTGACCGGATCAGCCGCTAAAATGGCCATGATAGGCATTCTTCAGACGTTGCCCGCCATTGCGCTGGGCATGGTCGCTGGAGCCTACTTAGACCGACACAGCAGGAAGAAGACGATGATTGTAACGGACATTGTCCGTTTCGTCCTTATGATGGGCATTCCAAGTCTTTATTACGTCGGATGGCTCAACTTCCCAACCCTATGCCTTAGCGTCTTCTTGTTTTCTTGCGTCTCGACCGTGTTCGGGCCTGCGCTGATCACTTCAATCCCGTTCCTTGTCGAAAAAGAGCGCCTTCGCGAGGCCAATTCGCTCATCCAGTCGACTACATACACGGGCGTACTGATGGGCCCTGCCATCTCGGGCGTTTTGATCCCGATTCTAGGCGCTCAAAACGTCCTTTATATTGACGGACTCACATTCTTGATCTCGGCGCTTTGCATCCTGCCGCTCAAGATTCAAGATCGGATTCCTAAGGAAGCACGCGAAAGGGATTCCAGCCAGAGCGTCTTCGAAGACATTAAGGAGGGCGCGCGCTTCGTGTTCTTCGACAACCGGGTGGTCCTTGGCGTTATGGCGGTTGCGCTCGTGTACAACTTCTCTTTAAACCCCCTTCCTTTGATGTTCTCCGTCTTCTCCGAGCGAATCCTGCAGGCTGGGCCGAAGGCGATGGGTTTGATGATGTCTGGGCTAGGCGCGGGTGCGCTTGCGACCTCGCTTCTTTTAGCAAACCTGAGAAAGAACCTTAAAGAGGGCCTGGCCATGGGGTTGGCGCTAGGAATAGCTGGCCTTGTGCTCATCTCGCTCACGCATCTGCACTCGCTATCGCTTGCGCTAGTACTCTCGATGATGATGGGAAGCTGTACGACGACGATGAACGTCATGTTCGTAACGACCCTCCAAACGCAGGCGCCTATGCGCCTTTTGGGCCGGGTGTTCACGACGTTTAGCACCACCACACAGGCTGCGACCCCCATCGGTATGCTGACCGCGGGCTACCTGCTAGACGCCATCGGTGTCGGCAAAACACTTTCGGTGTTCGGCCTGATTCTTCTGCTCGTAAGCCTTAGCGTGTTTGCTCTGAAACCAATGAGGGCGGGGCGAACCCCTCGAGCAGCCTAGCCGCTGCTCGCGCTTGCTGCTTGGCTAGCGGGGCTCATTGGGCCCTGTTAGCCTGATTCGGCGGCAATCTGTACTCATACGGCCAGAACCTCGAAAGCACGCCCCGGCGTTGCTTTTTTTTAACTCTGGGGATCGGATTCCATACGTGCTAGAATGGCTTGGCGTGGAATGCGAGGTCTACCAAATAGCGAACAGGGGGTTTCGATGAAGTTCGACGTTGGACTTCCTCCCTTTGGCATTCAAGGGGCGGATGTATTCGCCAAAACTGCGGAAGAGGCAGGAATAAGCGGGCTCTTTAGCGTCGAATCGAGCCACGAGCCCTTTTTGCCGCTGGTATTGGCCGCGGAGCACACCAAAAGGCTAGAGCTTGGGACGGGGGTTGCGATCGCTTTCGTCCGTTCGCCCATGGTACTCGCCTACACCGCATGGGATCTGGCGAACTTTTCGAACGGTCGGTTTATCCTGGGGCTCGGCACCCAGGTCAAAGGCCACAACGAAAGGCGGTTTAGCGTCCCCTGGGACAGGCCTGGGCCAAGGTTGAGGGAATTGATCCTTGCGCTCCGTGCGATTTGGGGGTGCTGGCAGAACGGCGATCCGCTCGATTTTCGAGGGGAGTTTTACACCTTCACGCTTATGACCCCGTTTTTCAACCCGGGCCCGATTCAGCACCCTAACATCCCACTCTACGTCGCCGGCGTCAACCCCTACATATGCAAACTGGCAGGAGAACTCTGCGGCGGGTTCCACATCCACCCGTTGCATACGGTATCGTTCCTCAAGGAACTCGTCCTGCCAGAGGTCCAAGAGGGGGCCAAAAAGGCTGGCCGTAGCATTGACGAGATCACCCTTGCCAGCTCCGCGTTCGTCGCCATCGGAGATACGAAAGAAGAGGTTCGATCCCAGCTAGAATTCGCCAAGATGCAGATTTCTTTCTATGCATCGACCAAGGCATACAGGAGGGTCCTTTCCCACCACGGCTGGGAGGATGTTGGCGATAGGCTGACCCGCCTTGCCGCCGAAGGCAATTGGGACGCCATGCCTGCCCAGCTTCCCGGGGCGCTGGTCGAGATGATGGTAGAACAAGGCGCTCTCGAAGAGGTTGCCTATAAAGTTCGCTCGAAGTACGAAGGCGTGCTGAACAGGATAAGCTTTTACACGCCAAGCCTTCCCACACAAGAACCAGAGCGCTGGAAAAGCGCCGCCGCTATCTTGCAAAGCTAACGAACCTGTAAGGAGAATTTCGCAATGAACGGAAACCACACGTCCGAAGAGGTTTATATCGACGACGTCCGTGATGTAGTACGGTCCAAAATGGACCAAAAGGGGCTGGAATTCAAAGACGTCGCCGAGCACATCGGGGTCGACCCCGTATTCTTCGTCTCAACGCTATTCGGCCAGCAGCGCCTTCCCTTCGAGGCTGCCGAAAAGCTTGCAGCGCTGCTCGAGATCGAGACGGGCCTTGCCGAATACCTCTCGACCATTCCTATCCGTTCCACCGATACGTTCATGGCCAGGCTAAACGAACTGGTAGACCTCTACGGCGAGGCGATCAAAGAGCTGACTTACGAAAACTTCGGGGACGGCATTCTTTCCGCTGTGGACGTGAAGGTTCATTTTGAGCGGAAAGGAGACCGGGCCATCGTCACTATCGATTCCAAATTCTTGCCCTACAGCCCTTACTAGCCCATACAAAGGTCAACAGCCGGGGTGTTGTATCCCCGGCTGTTGACCTTTAAGGCTGCAAGGCTTTTGCCTTGGCATGCTGCTCTACACGTAGGCCTTATCCTGGGCAAACCTGGCGGCGTTTTCCATGTAGGTTGCGCAGGAAGCCTTGATGCAAGGGTGCTTCGCGTTCATAAGCCTTTCGATTCGCTCTGGCTTTTTGAAAAACTCGGCCTGAGCCCAGGCGGCCAACTCTCGCAAGCGTTCTCGTGTCAAGTGTTTGGTCGGCATGATTGCATGCTGGATGTCCCAAAGCTCCCAGTCCGTGACCTCGATGAGCCCGTTGGCCATCGCCTTCTTGTATACGGGCGATCCTGGGACGGGCGTGAGGACCTGCAGCGCGGCAACGTCCGGGTCAACCATGTCCATCGTCTCGACGCGTCTTTTGATTGCCTCTTCGTCGTCTTCCCAGAACCCTACCATGAACGTACCGACCGTCCCTATGTCGTGGGCCCGGAACGCCTGGACTGCCTGGCGGATCTGTTCAAAGGAAGTGCCCTTGAGCATCCGGAATCTCTCCTCGTCTTGCGAGCCCTCGATACCCATAAGGACAAAATAGCAGCCTGCCTGTTTCATCAGCGAAACAAGGTCCATATCCCTGACAAAGTTGCCCGCCCTTCCCATGAAGAACCAGTCTATCTTGATGTTGCGCCTAATGAGCTCTTGTGAGAGCTCGACAATCTTTTCCCTGGATGCATTAAAATCGTCATCCAAAAAATTCACGGTACGGATGCCGTATTCTTTCGAGAGCAGCTCGAGCTCTTCGGCCACCTTCTTGCCAGAGCGTGACCTGTAGCTCAAGAAATCCTCGGGCCTTCTTGGGTCGTAAAGCCACCATTCGTAGCAAAAACCGCACCCTCCCATGCACCCTCGAGACGTCAGCGCCTCGGAAAAGTGCTCGAGCGTGGAGAACCCCCGGTAACGCTCCATCGGGAACAAGTCGTAGGCGGGCATGGGCAGCGAATCGAGGTCCCGTATAAGCGGCCTGGGCGCGTTCAGCCGGACTTCACCGTCTTCCCTCCAGGCAAGCCCCCGGATTGCGCCAAAGCCTTGAGAGCCCTTCAGAAGGGCCTCCAAAAGCTCGGCAAGCGTTTCTTCCGTTTCCCCAATGGTCAAAAAATCTATCGAGGGTACCTTCTGGAGCGCTTCAACGGGGATGGCCGAATACATCAAACCGCCACCAACGGTCAAAATTCCCGGGAAGCGTGCTTTGATCTTTTGGAACATTGCGTTTGTCCTGGCCACGGTGGCCGCCCCGCCGGCCGTAACGACCACGTTGCCCTGATAGACGACGTCGGGCCTTTCCTTGGCGATCGCCTCGAGCGTCCTTTCGGCATCCATCTCATCCACCCTGGCATCGAGGGCTACGACCTCTAGGGGTGTATTTTCGCGCACGTAGGCGGCTACCTGGGCTAAATGGGGGTTGATGGTGATATGCTTGCCCCAGGTAACCCAGTTACCCATAGGCGGGTTCAAGAACAACACCTTCATGAGATTGCCTCCTTGGTTTGCGTTGAATTGGAATAAAGATCCCATAAAATGTCCAGCCTGGTCATGCTTTTTTGTTCTCCGATCGAACGGGCGAGGATCAAGCAAAGCGAACAGTCGTGGACCCATAAAGCGTTTTTCTGCGCCCGCAATTCCCGTGAAAAACGTTTGGCAAACCGCTCTCGGTCTTCCCTTGCGCTTTTCCGAAACCCCAAAGATCCCTGCATGCCGCAACATGTGCCCTCGAGGGTTTGAACCGAACCGGATTCAAAGGCCCCTTTCAGCCAACCTGATGCGACCTGCGAGTCATGGCTGCACGGCGGCTGGTAGACGACCTTTGATTGGGGATCTCCGTATGGATGTTCGTTCCCAGCAACCAGAGAAAGAAAATCCGATGCTAGAAGCAGGTCGGTTTTTTCTATCCCGAACGCTTGAAGCTCCTCCGGAAAAGCAAGAAGCGCGAAAAGGCAGGTCGGCTCGAGGAACAAGACCTTCTGGAACCCGCCTTCTTTTGCCCTTTGGAATCGTTTCAGCAGTGGCCTTTGGTAGCGCTTCCTGGCAAAAGACTCGAGCCCGCGCTCGAGGGCAACCATGCCGCAACAACCTTTTTGGATCCGCGTGGCCTCTCCGCCGAACCCTTCGATCAACGCGCATGCCTTTTGCGCTTCGTCCGGGAAAAAGGCGCGCGTCAGGCACGAATCAAACACGACAAACTTTTGGCCGGTGAGCTTGGACGACCGCTTGAGGCCCCGTTGGCCCGGATTGCGTTGGAAACGGCTTGCCCTAGAGAACGAGGGCAGGCTTGCCTTGGGGTCAAGATCTAACATTCGGCCAAGGAGCCCACGCAAAAAAGGCCGAGATAGAAGGGCATCGCTAATCGAGCCGAATCGCCTGGCCAGATCGAGAAACAACGGGAGCTCTCTCCAGAAAAGCCGCTCCAAAGAGCGCCCAAGGCCCTTTTGTTCTTCCCGAAGTGCGGCCCCCTTGAGCGCAAGGACTGGCCGAATCAGGCTTTTGGTCCCAAGCTTGCCGTTTTGGTAGGGACAAACAAGCGTGCAGCGCCCGCAGAGCGAGCACAAAGAGGCAAGATGCGATATTCTAAGCAGTAGCGGTTCCATCCCGTTGGGCTCGTCGAACAACACATCGAACAAGGCGCATTTTCCTTGACACACTTGACAATCCAGGCATAGTTCCAAAAGTTCAAAAAGCTCTCGCTCGGGAGATGCGTTTGCCATCGGTTCTTTCCCGCTTACTTTTTTAGCAGTATATGCTTTAGATGTAAACTTTGCAAGCAGCAAACATTCGACTATGATGGTTTGAAAAACTAACCCTAGGAGATCCAGGGCATGGATGCGCACATTACGGCAAAGGGGCTCCTTATGGCCTTCGGAGCCGACTTTGAGAGGGCCTATCCGGCAAAAGCACTGTTCGTGGGTCAAAAAGAACGGCTGGATGTGCTCTTCGAGAGGCTAAGCGAGGTCCGGCCGATCGTTTCGTTTTTAGGGGTAGAGCTCTACGAAGCAAAGGCGCCCGCAGGAGACTGGATTGTGGGATTGTCAGGCCTTTTCGCCCCTCAGGCGGCGCTCGCGCTCGAAATGGCGTTTGCGCTGGGCGTAAGGCGCGTCGTTCGCGTAGGAAGCTGCGGGGCGCTTGATGAGCACGTTTCCATCGGAGACGTCATCTTGGCTACCGGCGCCATCAGTAAGGAAGGCACGAGCGAGGCATATCTGTCAAAAGAGGTCCCCTACGTGGCCTGCCCAAAGCTCTTAGCGGACACAGAAAGCGCGCTTGGCCAAAAGGGTCTTGGGCTCCATGCCGGCCTTGTATGCTCTCTCGATGCCTTCCTTAGGGAAACGCCAGAGTTTGTCGCACAAATGCAGGCCTGGAACGTCGTTGGCGTCGACATGGTCACGAGCGTCTTTTTTGCCTTGAGCCACGCCTTTCACGCTCACTCGGCCGCAGCCTTGGTCGTTTCGGACAACCTGGCCACCCATGAGATCGGCTTTTTCTCGGAGCCTTTCCAGAAGGCCGAAGCCAAATGTCTTGAGGCCGTGTTAGAGTCTTTGTAGCATCATGTATGCAAGAACTGCCGTCGTGTCGAGCATGTTCGCGACCGGACACGACTCGTTCGGCTGGTGGGCCGTTCCTTCGAGCTTGCTCCAAACGGCCGCTTGGAGCCCCACCCTGCGAAGGGGCGCGGCAATCGTCCCGCCGCCGATTCCCACAAGCCTTGGGTGTACCCCGAGCATCGTCTCGAGGGCGCGCGAAAGGCCAAGAATCACGGGAGCCTCCGAACTCGTGGGCTTTGGCGCGTCTACCCTCTGGAGAATTTCCACGGCGGCAGAAACGCCGTAAGCCTGCTCGACACGTCTTTTTTCCTCCTCGAACACGCCAAGAATCTCTTCCAAGGACACGGACGGGAGGACGCGACAATCGAAGCAGAACGCGTCCCTTCCTGGGATGGTGTTCACGTTGCCCACGTTCGCCTCTTTCTTGGTAGGCTCGAACGTCGAGGTAGACGGGCTGAAAATCGGGTCTTCCAAAGGAAAGCGCGCATGCAGAGCACGATCTAGGCTGACGAGCAAATGCGCCCCGGCACGGTGAGCGTTGTTCCCAAGATGCGGCGTGGAGGCGTGCGTTTGCCTTCCTTCTACGAGCACTCGTACCCAAAGCAGCGACTTTTCGGCAACCTCGATGACATCGCCCTCGTTGGATCCCCAGTCGGATACGACATAGAGGTCGTCTTGGCCAAAGAGTGCCGCGTGCTCCTTGAAAAGGTATTCGATTCCGTAAGCGTTGCCCGTCTCCTCGTCGGCCAAAAAGAGCAAATTGACGTCCATTTCCGGAAGGAGGCCAGCGTCTAGGATAAGCTTTGATGCAAACAGGCTGCATACGATCGCCTGCTGGTTGTCCTCAACTCCTCTCCCGAACACGCTTCCGTCCTTCACGTAAGCCTGGAACGGATCGCTCCGCCAAAGCCCAAGATCGCCCTCGGGAACGGTATCGAGGTGCGAGACGACCCAAAGCGCCCTGGAGCGGTCCTTGCCAAACACGCGGGCCAAAAGGTTCGGACGAACTCCCTCCTTGGCCCTCGAATCGGGCGCGAAATACTCCTCTAGCGCATCGGCAAACCCAAGCCAGCCTTTGATCAGTCTTGCCCTGTCCATCTCTCCCTCGCCCCCGTTGTCAGGCCCGATCGCCTTGGTCTGGGTAAGTTTGATTTGCGCCTCGATGAGGGAATTCTGGGACCGGGCCACCCGTTCTTTTAGCTCTTTCGCTTCCATACTGTCTTTCCTTTATGGTTTCCGGCCGATCGAGAAAACGCCGTCCAAGTACTTCCAAGAAAACCGATTCAGCCAAAGCCGAGTGCCCGACCCCTCAGACGAAGTCTCGCCCTCTCCTAAGGCTTGGCGATGCTTTTGAACGAGCAAAAGGCCGCGCTGCTTATTCTTGCCTCGTGGCTTTGATGGCCCACGCAAGGTAGGCTTGGTTGACTTCTAAGGCACGTAGCGTAAGAATCTCCGGTACCTCGTAGGGGTGGAGGGCTTGAAGCCTTTCTTTGGCGGCAGCGAGCGTTTTGTCGGGTACTTTAAGCCACAAAAGCACCTCGAGGGCCTTTTCTAAGTTGTCATTCCAGAAGTAGGCCGAAAAAACGCCATCAAGAAAGCTTGCGCAGGCAACGAGATGCTCCTTAACGAGCGTCTCGGCGATCTTTTGGGCGTCTTCTTGGCTAGGAAGCGTCGTAAGAACGATCGAAAGGCCCCCTTGGGTTTCCATCATGCCCGTTCTTCCTCCTTTGCCTCATTGCCAAGAAAGACTCCGATGGGAAAGCCTGAAAACACGTTTGCCAGAGGCAGCTTCCCTTGCGAACTTTCGATATCTTGCGCGGTAAAAACGCTTCTAAAGCGCTTTGGAGAGTCCTTAGGCATTTCGAGGGTCGTCTTTTCCCAGACGGCCTTTCCTAAAGGAAAGATGCCCGGTTTGGTAAGCGCGCTCGTAAGCCTTGGAATGACGACGATCACGGAACGGTCCTTGAGCCTTCTTTGAAACGCGACGGCGTGGTCCTTTTTTTTGCCTACAACTTCGAGTGGGAGGTAATCCCCTTCAAGGAACAGGTCTGGATTTTCCTGCCTGAGCGTTAAAAGCCTCCAGGTGACGTAAAGCTTGACGCGCCCGTCCTCCCAAGAGGCCAGCAAATCCCTTAAAAGCTCGTCTAGCCCCTTGGCGGCCCTTACTTGGAGCCCATCTAACATGGTTTTTCGCTTGCAGTAATCTACTGGCCTTCGGTTGTCCGGGTCGACTAGGCTGAAATCCCAGAGCTCCGTGCCCTGGTAGGTATCTGGAACCCCTGGGGCCATAAGCTTGAGCGTGGCCTGAGAAAGGCCGTTTAACGCCCCATAGAAGGCAACGGCTGGTTGAAAACCCAAAAAAGCCTTAAGGAACCCCTCGGAAGTTTTTTGGTCGAGTGCGTTCCTGACAAACGCTTCGAGCGCGCGCTCGTAAGCTTCGTTCGGCTCGATCCAGCTCGTTTTGGCCTTGGCCTCTTTGGCGGTTTTGAGCATATACGCCGCCATTCGGTCTGGCAACCCTTCAAGCTCTGATTTGTCGAGCGGCCAGGCGCCGAGGAGAGTTTGGTAAAACAAAAGCTCTGCATTCGGGTCTGGGTAGGACTCTCTTCCAACGCGCGTTCTTGCGGGCGCCAAGAGCCGCCTCCATGCTTTGACATGCCTGCGAAACTCAGAGGGCAGCTCCGAAAGGACGCTGATCCTAGCCCGCACATCCTCGCTCCGCTTGGTGTCGTGCGTAGAGCTGGCCGAAAGGCTGCCAGGGGCGCTTTTACCCCGATCCTGAATAAAGGCATGGAATGCCCGCGGGTCATCCCCAAACCTTTCTGGATCGCCGCCTACCTCGTTAAGCGAGACAAGCCTGGGGTAGTTGTACAGCGCGGTATCCTCGTAGCCCTTGGCCATC
Source organism: Nitrospirota bacterium (assembly GCA_011620345.1). GTDB lineage: Bacteria > UBA2233 > UBA2233 > UBA2233 > UBA2233 > UBA2233. The sequence goes on along the minus strand of WOZJ01000066.1, from coordinate 5,850 downwards.
ACAGGAGAGCTAAACTGCTGCCAGTTCATAACAAACGCAAGCCAATCCTTGCCGTAGCTCTCTTCAAGGTGTTTTGGAATTTGCAGCGTAAGAAGGTCGCCTAGGAAGCGAAAGCCCCTTTCTTCGAGCGTTTTGTTAAGCCCCTTCGCCCTCTCGATTGCCTCGAAGATTCGTTCTTTATCCTCTTTAGAGGGGTTTGGGTCGCGAACGTAGGTACGGTAGACGTCAAGCTCGGCGCTTACCTCTTCAAGAAGCTTTCTTAGCTCCCTAAGCGGCAAATCAAGGGCGTAGCGGTAGGCCTTAGCCAGAATCGACAGCCGGTACCATAGCGCGGTAACCTCGCTTTGAAAAGACGCTCCGATGACCAAACGCTTGCTTTTCTGTACGACCTGACGAAAGGGTAGAGATTTTGGGTTCAGATCGGCATTTAGGCCCTCTAGGGCCTGTTTGCCCTCTGGGTCAACAAAGAGCCTAGTCGTTGCGTTCAGGAAGTCATAGCCCGTCGTGGCCCTGACGGGCCACGACTCTGGCAGCCACTCTCCACGGGCAAGAATTTTTTCGACCACGATAGGGCAGGGGTTCCCTCTTGCTTGGAGGCCAGAAACGAGGCTTTTCAAGTACCCTTCGGGGTCGAAAAGCCCGTCAATATGGTCAATCCTAACGCCTGCAATCTTTCCTTGGGCGGCCAAATCGAAGATCAGCGCATGGGTTGCAACGAGCACGTCCTCTTTTTCGACGCAAACCCCGACGAGCTCGTTGACGTCGAAAAAACGCCTAAAGTTGATCTCCTTAAGCCCCGCCTGCCAGAAAACGAGCTGGTAGGGCTGCTTTAAAAGGAGGGATTCAAGCTCAAGAAAGCTCTCCGGGTCGTTCTTGGTGCCAGATAGGCGTTCCAAGCCTTCTTGAAGGAATCCTTGGAACGCCTGGGATGTTTCATGGAGGCTTGAGAGCCTTTGCTTGACCTCGGCAGTAAGGGCTCTTCGCTTTTGAATGGCCGTCTGCGCCTTGTCCGTATGCAAAGGAAGCTCTTCGAGGGTATCGAGGATCGACATGAGCTCCTTAAACGCCCCTGGGTCGGGCTGGGAACGATCTTTAAAGGATGTAAGGTCTTTATTTAAAATGGCGCCGTACGACTTAGGCTCGATTGGAAGCCGGTTGCCAGAGTATTCCAGCCAAAAAGACCCCGCTTCGAAAATTACCGAGAGCTCTCCATTTTCGATAGCCTCGCCAAACGGCATGCCTAAAACCGGCAAGAGCACCCGATTCTCGACAGGGCCAAAAGAGGGGTTCCAGTCGATATCAAAAAAATGCGCGTAGGGCGAAGAGGGCCCGTGCTCTAGAATATCCATCCACCACGGGTTCTCTAGGCTGACAGCCATGTGGTTTGGGACGATGTCGACCAAGATGTTCAGCCCCAACTCCTTGGCCGCCTGGTAGAGGCGCTCGAAACCATCCCGCCCTCCGAGCTCCGGGTTAACCTGCGTAGGATCGACGACGTCGTAGCCGTGGTTCGAGCCCTCCCTTGCCTTCGTGATGGGGGAGAGGTAGAGCGTGGAGATACCAAGCTTTTTCAAGTAAGGAAGGATCGCCTCGGCCCGCTCAAAAGGAAAGTCCTTGAACGCTTGAAGCCGGTATGCGGAAACGATCCCGTTCATGGGGATTGCCTAACGTACAGTGCGACAGATAAGGGCGATAGGGAAAGCTCTGTTTCGCCCTCGCAACAGAAGCGCTCTGGAAGGCCGCTTCCTTGGCCGTTCCACTTGGGCTCTGCGGAATCGAGCGCCTTTTGATACTCGCCCTTTGCAAATGGAAGCAGCAGGCTTGCGCGTTCTTGACCAAAATGAAAAATAAGGTATCCCATGTCAGGCTGGCTGCCCCTCGCAATAAAAAGCGTCTGGCTTTTTTCGAACAAGACGAGCTCCTGCGCTTCCTTGTCGAGTGTAGAAAGAAATAGAAGGCGGCGCCTTAAGGCAAGGATCTCTTTGTAAAAGGCAAGCATCGCCTTGTGCGGGCCTTCTTGCTTGAGCGCGTGGTTCAACCGCGAGGCTTCGAACGTCTCCAAGGCGTAAGGGTCCGGCGGCTCTCCTTGCCAAGCGAACGAAGCAAACTCCTCTTTTCTGCCTTTCCTCACCGCTTCGATAAGCTTAGGGTCTTCATGGTCGATAAAGTACAGGAATGGGGCTTTCTCGGCGTACTCTTCGCCCATGAAAAAAAGCGGCACGTAGGGGGAAAAGACGGCGAACGCGGCGGCAAGCTTCGCCTTTTCAAACCCGGCAAGCGAAACGAGCCTTTCGCCGAGCATGCGGTTTCCTACTTGGTCGTGGTTTTGTGAGAACACGACGAAATGTTTTCCGCTAAAGCCTTTGCTTGACGTCCCGTGCGCACGCTTGAAGTAGCTCGAGTATTGGCCTTGGTAGACGAAGGCATCCTTCATGGTCGCTTTCAGGGCTTGAAGATCGCCATAATCCTCATAGTAGCCAACGCGTTCTTTTGTCAGGTACGCATGGGCGGCGTGGTGAAAGTCGTCGTTCCATAGCGCATCCAGCCCTAACCCGCCAAACGCTCTTTTTCGGATAACCCGGTTGTCATCCATAAACGTCTCGCCGATCAAATAAATACGCCTGCCGAGCGTTTTTGCGCGCTCATTAACTCGATCGGACAGCTCAGCCAAAAAAGGCTCGGCGGCGGAGGCGTCGAGGATGGCATGGATCGCATCGAGCCTCAAGGCATCGATATGGCAATTATCCAGCCAAAACAGCGCGTTCTGGATGAAGTATTCCCGAACGCCGAAGCTATAAGCCCCGTCAAAATTGATCGCCTCGCCCCAAGGGGTCGCGTAGCGGTCGGTAAAGTACGGCCCAAAGGCCTTGAAGAAGTTGCCCTCCGGGCCTAAGTGGTTGTAGATGACGTCCAAGATGACCGCCAGACCCGCACTGTGGCATGCGTTGACCAGCGTTTTGAGGCCAGCTAGACCGCCGTAGCTCGTCTGCGCGGCAAACGGGAACACACCGTCGTAGCCCCAGTTTCGCTTGCCAGGAAACTGGGCCACTGGCATGACCTCGATCGCGCTGACTCCAAGCTCTTTTAGTTCGGCAAGGTAAGGAATGGCCCCTTCAAACGTGCCCTCTTTGCTGAAGGTGCCGATGTGGAGCTCGTATACGACGTAATCCTCGAGCGGCAAGCCCCTCCAGGATTGGTCTGTCCAGGAAAACGCCTCGTCTGTCACCTCGGAGGGGCCATGCACCCCTTTAGGCTGGCTGATGCTTGCGATGTCTGGAAACTCTTCGCCATCGCCCAATTGAACCATGTAGAGGCTACCGGGGGCTATACCTTCGGCTTTTCCAAAATGATACCCGAACTGGTCTTTTTCAAGCGGGATCAAGCGCTCTTGAGGGGAAGCGATACGGATGCGCACCTCGTCCTTAAAAGGTGCCCATACAAGAAACGCTGCCCTCCCTTCTCCAAGGTAGCGCCCACCTGGTCTTTTGGTAAGCCTAAGCATGCATGCCTCCTCTTTTGTCCCATCGTTGAAGAGGTTTGGTTTTAACCCGAAATTAGGGCTGCAACCTCCGTAAATTGACTCGATAGGCATAGAAGGTACTACCTTCGCCCATGTCGGTAAGATCGTCGCCCACCAGGCTGTTGACGTTGCGCCCTGCCAGAAGGTCTTTGAGCCACCAAACCCCTGGAATCACCGCTACACCAGGAGGGACGGCGGCGTCGGCCTCTGCCCGCAAGAGACAAGACCCCCGGTGATTGTACACCTCCAAGTATTCCCCGTCTGCGAAGCCCCGCGCTAGGCAGTCCTCCGGGTTGAGCAGGACGCGTGGCCCTCCTTCCCTGGCTCCCAGGGTTGCCATCTGGGCGAAGCTTGAGTTTAACAGGTAGTTGGCCGGCGTGGTAAGCAAGCAAAAAGGATAAAGCCGTTCCCATTCCGGGTCTTGGTTGGCCTGGTATGCAGGCAATACCGGCAGGCCGGGGTTGGCGTCATCTGCGACGTACATTTCGATACGTCCCGACGCGGTCTGAAACGGAGGCGTCTTAAGGTGCCCGGTGTTGAGACGTACGGCCCGGCCAAGGGATAAGGCTTCCCTATCGATACCTTCCAAGAAGGGCGTTTCGTGGGCCAGCAGTTCGTCGACCATTTCCTCTTCGGAGCGTAGGAACGGCTCTTCGCTCCAACCCAGGGCCCGGGCCAGGAGAGTGAATGCTTGCCAGTTGCTCTTGGCGGCGGCGGACGGCGCCACCACCGGGCGGGTCCGCTGCACGTAGAAGTGACCGTAACTGCCGTAAAGGTCGTGCTGCTCCACGGAGAATGTGGCGGGCAAGACGATGTCGGCGTAGCGAGCGGTATCGGTCATGAAGCGCTCGTGCACTACGGTAAAAAGGTCTTCACGACTTAATCCAGACAGAACAAGGTTTTGTTCTGGAACCACGGCGGCGGGGTTGGAATGATAGACATAAAGGCTCTGCACCGGCGGCTCCATGGCTTCGGTTAGGGCGCGACCGAGCCGCACCATGTTGATTTCCCGCGTGGGGCGAGCAAGCAGGTCAGGACGGGTAACCCGATCCATGGCAAAGGCCATGCCGGTACCGGTACCCAGGAAGGCGCCGCCGCCTTCCCTTGCGTAAGCCCCCACCAGGGCAGGCAGGCAAGAAATCGCACGCACACTCATGCCCCCCTGTTCGTGTCGGGAGAGGCCACGGCCGATGCGGATAAAGGGCGACCGGGCGCGGCCGTAATCCCGGGCGAGCTGCCTTATCGTCTTCGCCGGCACCCCGGTCAGTTCCTCCACCCGCGACGGTGGGAAGGCGGGCAAAACGTTGGCCCTGAGTTCCGGGAAACCAATTACGTGTCGGTCGATGAAGGCGGTATCCACCAAGTCCTCGCCCGCCAGGACGTGCATCATCCCCAGGGCCAGGGCAGTGTCGGTGCCGGGCCGCACCAGCACCAACTGGTCGGCCAGGGTGGCGGTGCGGCTTTTGTAGGCCTCGACCAGGACCACACGTGCGCCTTGACGCTGGGCATCCCGTACTCGGGAAGCGAAGTGAAGGTTTGTGGCAACGGCGTCTATCCCCCACAGGACCACCAGGTCCGCATGAATCACTGCCTCCGGGTCGGTCCCTAGGCTATTCCCCATGACCATTTGCCAGCCGGCAGTACTGGCGGGGGAGCAGATTGTCCGCTTCAAGCGGGAAGCACCCAGGCGGTGGAAAAAGGGATGACCGGCGTTGCGCTGTACAAGCCCCATCACCCCGCCATAAGAGTAGGGTAAGATGGCCTCGGCACCACGGGTGGTGATGATGCCGCCCCAGCGGGTGACAATCTCGTTCACGGCATCTTCCCAGGTGATGGGGGCAAACTGTCCTGCGCCCTTGGGCCCAGTACGCTTCAAAGGGGTCAAAATTCGTGCGGGGGAATTGATCAAGTCTGGGTAGTGGCCCATTTTGGCGCAGATAAACCCCTTGGTGAAGGGATGATCCGGGTCTCCTCTAACCTGAGTCACTAGGCACCCCTCCACCCGCACCATGAGGCCGCAGGCATCGGGACAATCCAAAGGGCATACGGAACGGTAAACGCCGTCTTGCATTCGCTTCAAGCCTCCATCGCTCAGTCTGAAAGGGGTGCTTGTTGCGGGTCTGATTAGCCTCCCAAAGGCCGATCCATGGGTCAAAGCGCTACACCGGCACTTCACCAAGGAATAGCTGAGCAAGTTTTTTGCGCTGAATTAATCGGTAAAGCCCTTTTCTTGCAGAATCGCTTAACAACCAGAAAATACCGTTCCGAGAAACCTAGCCCTTCTAGATCCATTCTATCGATGCGTTGAAAGGTTTACTCCCCTTCCAAGG
>WOZJ01000056.1 GCA_011620345.1 Nitrospirota bacterium | reverse complement strand
AAAAGCCCGTTTCCGTCGTGGAGCACAAAGAGCCCAACGAAGAGGGAAGGTTTTCTGAGCTCATCCAGTTCACATTTTTGGGGTACGGAGCGGGGCTACTGGCCGGCTTCCTGCTCGATGCCAAAGATCTAGGGCGCAGCGCTCTAGGCCAAGTGCTCGTCCGAACGCTGTCGGGTGAGGGAGAGAGCCTATTCGAGGGGCTTTTTGCCGTACGGCAGCGTCTTTCTGGGGCCAAGGCCGGCATGGCCGAGGCCTACGGGTGGGGCAAGCTCTTTGGGATGGCGGTGCCATGGGTCGTTGATTTCGGCAGCCGTCTTGCCGGGGTGGACGTCTACGGTATCGAAGGGTTCTATATTCCTTACTTCTACGCGCTCTCCGACCAGATAGGGGGTAATGTATCGGGCTTTTTATTCCTCAAGCGTCAAGAGAATGGCTGGAGCCGCGCGCTTCGAGCCTACGTACGCTCGAGCGTCATGATGGCAAGCCTTACGGTGGTGGTATTGGTCCCCTTAGGGCTCCTTTCTGCAAGGCTTTTGGGGTTCAGCCCAACAACCCAAGTCTATACGGCACTCGAGACGATCGTCGCCAACCTTTGCTGGGTCCCGCCGCTTATCGGCTGGCTGGCCGAGCGAAGCGAAACGAAGCAGGGCGGCTGAACGCGTCGTTCATTCGTACTGCAGCCCCTTGACGATCTCCAGGCCCGCGGCCTGCCTTGCTGGAATCATCGACGTCAGGAGTGCAAGCGTCCCCCCGGCTGCCAAGGCCATGGCGAATGGCTGCAGATCGAACCGAAGGCCGATGAAAAACCCCGTCCCCTCCCCTATCAAGATCACACCAAGCCTTGCCATAATCCAACCCAGCACGCTGCCAAAAAGCCAGCCGAACGCGGCCAAGTAGAACGTCTCTAAATAAATAAGCCCCTTGACCTGCCCCCTGCTGGCCCCGATGGCGCGAAGGAAAGAAAGCTGGCTTTGCCTTTCGCGAATCTGGGAAATCAAGATCGAGGCCATGGAAAAGGCGCCGATCCCCAACGCCGTGTAGGCAATCAACGAAAGAATCATGAAGAAGCGGTCCATGATCGAAAGAACTTCGGCCTTGAACTCCTTGTTGCTCAGGATCGACACTGGGGTAGCAGGCTCGAGCACGCGGTAGATCTCGGCTCTTGCAGCTTCAAGGCCGGTTCCAGGTTTGAGGTACACCGAAAAGCTCTCGACAGTGCCGTCTTGGAACATCTCTTGGTAGGATGCGTAATCCAACCCTACGACCCCACGCTCGCTCGAGTAATCCTGAATGACCCCGGCGACCTTGACCCGGCGCGCGTTCGTTTTCCCCGCCAGAAGAAAGGTGTCGCCCGTGTCAAGCCCAAGCCTCCTCGAAAGCGTGTAGGAAACGACCACCTCGTTCGGTGCGTTCGGCGCCGGGGGACGTCCTTTGATCAGGATATCCTTGGAATAGCGGTAAAACACGTCGAAATCGTAGGCTTGGAGCGTGCATTCGTAGTTTTTCTCCGGAAGCCGAACTTGGATTGCCCTGTACCTGCCGACCGATTCCACGGAAGGGACGCGTGCAATACGCCCCCTCAAGCCCTGCGGAAGCGGAAACGTGGGCCTGCCAGGCATCGCCCCCTTTGGGAGAACGGTCAGGTCGTTCCGGATCGTGTACACGGCCCAGTTGTACACGCTCCCTTGAAAGCTCTTTAGGATCAGCTCAATCCCTATAAACAGCGTGAAGCTAAGCAAAACTGCAAACGCGGCAAACGCGCTCCGTTTCGCCGTCCTCTCGAACTGTTCCGTGCCCAGCTTTAGCAGCGCTCGATCCCCCAAGACCGAACGAAGCACCTTTGCGCTCGTACGCAGCAAAACCGGCAGCGCCACGCCAAACGCCCCAAAGGCAAGCAGTATGGCAAGCGCACCCTTAAGAAAAACCGGAATGGCCGGAGCCCTAACGTTGACAACGGCAACGCAGGCGCAGAGCATGAACGCCGACACCCCCATCGTGACCTTTGGACGGTCTAGGGCACCATTCTGACGAAAACCTAGCGGCCTCAGCGCTTCGAGCGGGCTCAAGCGTCTCATGGAAAGGGCGGGAATGACACCGGCTAGGATGCTAACCGCTACCCCTACCCCGCCCGTAAGAATGCCATAGGTTTGCGATACGGTCATTTCACGGGGAAGCATACGGAAGTAGAGCGCGGCCACCATTTCTTTGCCCAGCAAGAAGTTGAGCTTGGCGAGCCAAAACCCTAGCCATACGCCAAGAAGCGAACCGAGCACGCCGATCAAAAGGGTTTCGGTCAAAAGGAACCCGATCAGCTGGGTGGTGGTTGCCCCTTCAAGCCGCAGTATTCCGAACTCCCGCGAACGCCTTAAGAAGGCAACCTGGAACGTGTTGTAAGCCACGAAAAACGCTACGCCCATCACAAGCATCCCAACGGACCCTAGAAGGAACTCCAGCGAACCGAGAATTCTCGTTCCGCCCTCTTTCCTTAGCTGAGGCTCCTCGATATTCACGTAGCCGGGCAAAGCCCTGGCAAGCTTTGCCTTCAGGCCGGCAACGGCAACGCCTTCTCTTGCCAGAACGGAAATTTCGTCTACACTCTCGGTTTTGGCGAGCAGGGCCTGTGCCGCCCAGTAGTCCATGATCAGCACCTCCCCGCCAAAAATCGTAGCCGGCCCAACCTCGCGAACCGTCCCCCGAACCTCCAGCTTTTTGGCTCCTGAAGGAGAAAGAACCTCGAAGGATCCCCCCGTATCGAGCCCGAGCCTTTGAGCCAAGCGTTTGGGCAGCAAAACGCTTCTTGGAGAGGTGAGGAACTTGAGCGGGTCTTCTACGTTTTCATCCCCGGACTCGTAGCTACGGATCGCGCTGTCAGAAAACGGGTCGATGCCGATTACCTGTACGGGCAGGTCCTTGAGCCCCTTGAGCAAGACCATGCCGCGGACGACGGGCGCGGCCACCTTAATCTCGCCCATGTCTCGTACCGTCTCGAGGTAGCTTTCTGGAATCCCAACCTTCGGCGTGTGGATTTCTAGCGTGGCCCTTCCGGAAAAGGCCTCGAGCGTCTTGCGGAAGGCTTCCATCACGTTCATGTTAAAGGTGAGGATGGAGAAGAACGAGGCGATCGAAAGGGTTATTGTAAAAAGCGTAAGTGCTGCCCGGAGCATATCATGCCTGAGCGAGCCCCTAAGAAGGCGGAAGGCAAGCGAAAATCCCACGGTTCGGCCGCCTAATCCAACATCAGCCGCTTTTGGGACCTACGCCTGCCGCGTCCGACAAGAACCCCAAACAACAGCCCTACGACAAAGACCACTCCTCCGCCCATGAACCATTTCAGCCGGACGAGCCGGTCGTAATAATCAACCTGCCGCTTGAGCATCTCTTCGACGGGAACATCAGGCCGGAGGAACTCCTTTGGAAGCGTGCCCACGATGCGCTTGAACGATTCGTTCTCGCGCTTGAGGGCTTCGATCTCCGCATCTTTCTTGGCAAGGGCATCGTTATGCTCTTCGATCAGGACTATGGGGGGCGCTCCTTGGCTTACGAAACTTTCGGCAACCCAGCCGATCAGCGCCTTCCCTTCGGGGCGAATTTTGGCCCAGCCTGTCTGTTTTCCGATGACCTGAACCCGGTCTCCAGGCTTGACGGAACCAACCGAGCGAAAACTGACCCCCGGCCCTTCCCGCACGTTGATGGACACGTTAAAATTAATGTAAGAGGAGGAAGACGGGCTCGATTGGGCAAAAATCGCGGACGATCCAGCAAGGGCCAGAAAGAAAGCCACGCTGCAAATAATCAGGGTTTTCGTTCGTGTCATCTGTCGTTCTGCAGTATACACCATCAAATAAGGAGCAGGCCCCATGCCCGCTGAAAGCCCATATTATCATAGATTCCCGTTGATGGGGAATGCCGGACGCGTTTTAAGAATGGCGGCGTTTGCCTGGCTTCTTGCCGTTGGGTCGGCTTTTCCTCAAAGCCCGCCCGCCCAGGCCAGCCTTCGGTGCAACGGCGCAGTGTACGCGTTCACCCCCCAAGGAGGGCGCATCGCCGTTACCGTAAGCCCAGACCCAGAAAGCCCCTACGGGCCCATGCTTCCCGTGCAGACCGCCCAAAATGGCTTAAGGGAGGTAATTTTGGATTTCCCGAGGGGCGGGCAAACAAGCCTGAGCATCGTCCCCGCGCCGTCTGGCTACGGAAATACCCAATCCCAAAACACACAAGATGCGTACGATGCCCTTTTTACGCTCAGCTTTCCAGGCGGCGTGCCGCTTGCCTTCATCTCTGAGGGCCAGGCCATCCAGGGCGAAATTATTCTGCCCCAGTTCTCCTTGCCCGCCGCGCGCGCCACGGTCATCTCGCAGTGTGGCAGCTCGGCAAGCCTAGAGCTAAACTACAGCATTTGGGAGTACGAGCCGCTTTGGCCCTACGTCATCGTGCCTT
>WOZJ01000018.1:78566-83957 GCA_011620345.1 Nitrospirota bacterium | reverse complement strand
AAGGCTCATGCTCCTTACGGGCTCCGGGTTGCTTTTCGGGGCGTGCTACACTGACAAAAGCGATCTTTAATGGGAGGTGAGGTGATATGATTTCGAGCGGATGGGACATTCTTCGCTTGGCCTCTTCGTACCGGCAGGCGAAGATCTTGCTTGCCGCCAACGAGGTTGGCCTGTTTGATGCCTTCGCAAGGGGCCCTTTGACTACAGAAGAGGCTGGACAGGCGACAAGCCTCAACCCCCGAGCGCTAGAAATCGTCCTGCCGGCGCTCGTTGCCCTTGGGCTGCTCCAAAAAGAAGGAGAGCTGTTCTCGCTTGCGCCCATCTCAAAGGCTCACCTGCTGAAGAACTCAGAACATCCGCTTCAAGACATTCTTAAGCACACAAACGATACGGTAAAATCCTGGGCAAACCTAGAGCATACGCTTGTTACGGGCAAGCCCAAGGAAGGTGAGTTCTTGGGCGGGGATTTGACGGCTATCGAGCGGTTTGTTCGCGCCATGGACGACGTTGCCCGTTTGGTCGCAAAAGAGGTGGCCGATGCGATCGAATGGGAGGGGGCAGAGAGTATTCTCGATCTAGGAGGAGGGCCAGGAACATACGCTCTAGCGTTTAAAGAGAAAAGGCCTTCGATGCGCGTGACGCTGTTTGACCTTCCAAGAACACTTAAGGTGACAAGGCGGATTCTCGAGGAGAAGGGCGGGGCACGACTTGTCGACATCGTGGAGGGCGATTGTGCCGAGGACGATTTTTTGGGCCCCTACGACCTTGTTTGGGTGTCTCACCTCTTCCATGCCAGGCCAAAGCCTTGGGTCGAGCACGTCCTTCAAAAAATTCATGCCGCCCTTAGGCCGAAAGGCCGGGTCATTATCCAGGATTACGTGTTGGAGCAGGACAAAACCAGGCCGCTCGATGCCTGCTTGTTCTCTGTCCACATGCTAGCCGTCACGCAAGAGGGGCGCTGCTACAGCTTCGAGGAGTACGCCACTATGCTTGCCCGAACCGGCTTCAAAGAGGCGTCTCTTAAGCCTGACGTTGGAAAGGGTACGGGATTGCTCGTTGCAAGGAAGAGCTAGCGCGTGCAGCTTGGAGAATTTTTTTTTCTTGGGCTTGAAGATGCGTCCGCCCACGCCGACTGGGCGATTCGAAGGGGCGTTCGCCTGTTCCTTTTGTTCTCCAACCTGTCCTTAAATGCCCGAACGCTCGAAAGTAGTATTGGTGCCGTTCAGTCCATGAGCGCCCAGCACGGGGTAGATCCTGCGATCTTCGGAATCGACCAAGAAGGCGGGATGGTGCGCAGGGTGAAAGAACCCGAAACTGATTTCCCGTCAGCGTTTGCCCTGGCAAGCCTTGGCGAGCCGGGAATCGTCGAAGAGGTGGGGTGGCTCACGGGGGGGTACCTAAGAGAACACGGGGTGGATATCGACCTCGCTCCAGTGGCCGATACGCTTTTTTGGCCCGAAGACGAGGCGATCGCAACCCGTTCGTTCGGCTCGGACCCGAAGGTTGTCGCTGAGATGGCCGCGGCCTTTCTCAAGGGCCTTCAAAGGGCGTTTGTCCTTGGGGCGGCGAAGCATTTTCCCGGGCATGGGCATGCATTCATGGACACCCACCTTCACCCTTCCTTGGCGCCTCAAGATGAGGGCTTCTCCGAGCGATTTCAGCGCGGCCTTTGGCCGTTCAGGGCGCTCGTTGCATCGGGTGTGCCAATTATCATCCCGTCGCACGTCCGGTACCCGGCCTACGACCCGGACCTCCCTGCGACGTTTTCTCGAACCCTTCTTGAAGGTTTTTTAAGGGAAGGGCTTGGGTTTCAAGGGGCCGTTGTAAGCGATGACCTGCTCATGCAGGCGGCGCTCGCGCCGTTTCAAGGAGACATTGCCGAAGCGGCGGTCCGGGCGTTTTTGGCCGGCTGCGATGTGCTCACAATCGGCCCGGACAAGGGCAGACAGGCCTTGGCGATTCATGGGTTTTCTCTGGCCGTTCAATCCGGACGAATCCCGGCTAGGAGGCTTGAAGAAGCAAGGGCGCGTATCGGGCGTTTGGTTTCAAGCGTACTATCAAACAGAGCCTTAAGCGCAAAGGCAACGTTCTCTTCGAGCCAACAGCGGCTCGAGGTTGCGAAACGGCTCTCTCGAAGCATAGTAAGGGTCTTCGACCCTAACGCTCGTTTGCCCTTCTTGGTCCCACCCAAAGGGAAGGTGTTTGTCGTCGAAGAAGAACCTAGCGCCTTACTTGCAGAGGTGCTCTTCCAAAAGGGCCTAGAGTCGGTATCTGTTGGCTTTCATCGGACGAAAGAAGGGATGGAGCGAGGACAAGCCGTGCTTGTTCGAATGGGAACTCCGCCGCGAAGCCAAGAGGTTCGCCGTTGTCTCGAAGCGCTCGAGGGTTTTTCGGTCGGAGTGTGTGTTCTTTCGACCGGAGTGATTACTAGGCCCCTGCCGGGTTTTGAGGGAGGGGTTTTTGTTTGGGTTGGCAGCTTGACGCCAATGGCCCTCGATGCCACGCTGGAGCGTATACTGAAGGTTTCTTAAGGTCTACTTGACAATCAAAGGCCTACTTATTTAAGATGCTTTTACCTAATACAGAGCTTTATGAACGTATAAACAGCGCGCTTGGTCGGGGATGAGTTGGGCGTTTGTAGGCACGACTCGTGCTAAAGGTTGGTGGATCTATCCTATCCTTTTTTTTGCCCTCGGGTGTCTTATTCCGGGTTTTGCCTTTGCATCGGGAACGCCAAGTGAAGTTGTCCACCGCTTTGTAGTCAAGCATCCAGAGGCTCATGTTGGCGTCCTTGCCTTTGATTTAGATGACAACCGGTTCCTCATGGCCTATAACCCGAAAGACGTGTTTGTCCCCGCTTCCGTTGCAAAGGTCTTCGTTACGTCGGCCCTTTTAAGCACGCTTGGTACGAATTATCGTTTCGTCACCAAGGTCCTCACAAATGGCAGCCTGGAGATTGAGCGAGGAATTTTGCGTGGCGATTTAATTTTGAAGGGTTCTGGGTATCCAGGGTTGGACGATAAGGATATTCGAGCGCTTGCAGGCGTTTTGGTCCGTGCCAGGGGGATTCATAAGATCGAAGGTGGAGTCGGCGTAGATACAAGCCTTTTCGTTCCTCCGGAAAGGCATTTTTATGCCGATGCAGATGTTTTTGGCGATGATTGGGCGCATACATCCGGGGCGATGGCCTACATGGGCGTGGTCAGCCCATTGTCGCTTCAGTACAACAACATCGAGGTACGCGTTCGAGGGGCTTCGAAGGTAGGCCGTCCGGCCCTTGTGGAGGTTGATCCCGACTTGCCCGTAACGAACCGCGCAAGGACGGTATCCGGCAAGCGCGCGAGGGTTTATGCCACGCTTACTGACCAAGGCATGGTATCTGTCTCTGGCAGCATAGGCCCCCGAAGGACCAGGGTCCTGTATAAGCAAGTGAAATCCCCCGAGCAGCTGGCCGGGCTGGTGTTTAAGCGGGCGCTCGAAAAGGCGGGAGCAAGCATTCAAAAAGACGCAATCCAGGTGCACGAAGATCCCATCCAAGGGGCTGCCGAGATCGCGAGCGTATCCTCAGGCCCGTTGCCTGAGGTTCTGTACCCGATGAACGCCTACAGCAACAACACGATGGCCGAAGGGTTCCTTCTGGCGTTTGGCGCTATCTCAACCCAGCACAAAGCAGACCATGCCTCCGGGATTCAAGCGTTGTCCCGCTTCCTTGAGCAGACCGTGCGCATTCCAAAGACGCAGGCCGAGCTCTTCGATGCCGCAGGGCTGTCGAAAAATAACCGGGTAAGCCCCTTCGCGACGATTAAGCTTCTTCACTATATGCATGCCAATCCGGACCGGTTCGAAGCCTTCAAGGCCTCCTTGGCGGTACCGGGAAGACCAGGAACGCTTTCTAGGCGTTTTGCAGGCAATCCGTTGCGGCAAACGATCCGGGCCAAAACAGGGACGCTTGACAAGGTAAGCGCGCTTGCAGGGTATCTTGGTTCGGCCAAGGGCAATACGGTGGCGTTTTGCGTGTTTGTGAACCATATGGGCGAAACACACGAGGCCAAGCGCTTTGAAGATGAATTGATAGAAGCATTGGCGGAGAACGGATAGCCCACGCTTGGAGAGGGGTATGGCAAAATTTTCTAGAAGTTGGGCGTTTGTTTTGGCCGTTTCGCTTTCGGTGCTACTTTCTGGGACGCCAGGCTGGGCAAAGGCGCGCTTTCCTGTTTGGCGTGGGCTTGTTCCCAACGTGGAGTTCTGGAAGCTTGTCTATTCAGAGTTCACCTCCGCGCAAGCGATTGTGCACGATAGGAACCGCCTTGGTGTAGTTTACGAGATCGTAGACTATGCCCCCATGATCGAGGCGGCGGGCAGCGTGCCCGGGTTGTGGGAAGAGCAGCAGCCGTTTCTAGACAACATCAAGGCCTACTATCAAGGCATTTTGTTGTCTATTGCAAAGAAATGGCCAAAAGGCCCATTCAATGCGGAAGAAACCCGCGTTCGAAAGCTTTTTGGCGTCAGGGTTTCAAAGGCCACCTTTCTCGAGGCCGCCGAAGATGGCCGGATCCGCGTCCAATGGGGCCTCAAAGACCGCTTTCGAGAGGCAATCCAACGCTCGAGGCTTTACATGCCGATGATGGAGGGGATTTTCCTTCAGCATGGACTGCCGACCGAACTAACTAGGCTCGTGTTCGTCGAGAGCATGTGCAACCCGGACGCCAGGTCATCAGCCGGCGCCGGCGGAATGTGGCAATTCATGAAAGGGACGGCAAGGTCCTACGACTTGAGGGTCACCCGTCACATCGACGAAAGAAAAGATCCGTGGAAATCCACGGATGCTGCGGCCCGTCTGCTCAAGGACAACTACGAAAGGCTTGGGACTTGGCCTTTGGCGCTCACGGCGTACAACCACGGAACCTATGGCATGGTGAGAGCTTCTAATGAGGTAGGTTCGAATAACCTCATGCGGATTATCGCCCAGTATCAAGGTCCTTCTTTTGGGTTTGCCTCGAAGAACTTTTATTCGGAATTCCTTGCCGCGCTCTGGACATACGAAAACAGGCATCGGCTGTTCGGAGACTGGGACGGAAGGCACCCTTTACGCTACCAGAAGGTCGAACTTCCTACGGTCGTGTCGTTGGCCAAGCTGACCAGACGCTCCGGGATTTCCACAGAAGACATTGCGCGGCTAAACCCCGCGCTTTCCAAAGAACTGCTCGAAGGCAGGGCGTATCTTCCGAAAGGTTACGCCCTCAACGTGCCCAAGGGTAAGGCAAGCAGGGTGGTAAAGGCCTACCAGTCTCTCCCTACAAAAGACAAGTCGCAGGTCCATAATCGGCCTATGGCTTCTGTCCTTCACAAAGTCCGGCCCGGCGAGACGCTTTATGGCCTATCTAGGCGCTA
>WOZJ01000018.1:41427-78466 GCA_011620345.1 Nitrospirota bacterium | reverse complement strand
CTGTCCTTCACAAAGTCCGGCCCGGCGAGACGCTTTATGGCCTATCTAGGCGCTACGGGGTACCCCACAAACAGATAGCTTCTTGGAACGGAATTCCTCCAAATGCTAAGCTGAGAAAGGGGCAGGTTCTCCATATTCCTCGCTCATAAGCACTGTGCTTGACCCACGACTAAACTATACAGGTTTTTAGAGTGCTTAACAGGTTTGTGCATGCAGTATGGCTAGCAGCAGCCTTTATATACTATTTGGCTAAAGTAAAGTGGAACTCCAGGCTTTCCGGAGCCCGGCTTGAGGCGTACCGCGAAAAGAAAATGCGGAGGCTTCTTGGCTATGCTGTGAGGCACAGCCCGTTTTACAGGGACCTTTACCGCGGGATCGACGTTTCCTCCTGCAAGCTTGAGGATTTGCCGATTACGAAAAAAGACACGCTTTATCGAAACTTCGACCATGTCGTAACGGACAAACGCCTTCGGCTGGAGCAAATCGAGCGCGAGCTCCAAGGGGAGGGGGACGTCTTAGGCTTCTACCTAGGGCGTTACAAGCTGTACAAAACATCCGGTTCAACGGGAAAACCGGTCGTTTTTGCGTATGATAAATCCGCAACGCTCTACGGCATAGCGTGCAATATAATCCGTTCCACGCTTAAATGGAAAACAATCGGCTTTTATTTCCGGATGGCTTTTCGTATTCTTATACGAAAACCTTACTGCATTGCGACGATCGTTACGACAGGACGATACAACGCTACAGTTTCCAACGTCTCTGCCCTTCCAAACTGGGTCCTTAGAAACGTTGTTCTGCCCGTGACCATGCCGGTTGCCGAAATGGTCGAAACGCTAAACGCCTCGCAGCCCATCGTTCTTGTTGGCTACTCGGCCATAATGGAAGTGCTTGCCTATGAACAACTTGGGGGAAACCTTAATATTCGGCCTAAGGAGCTCAAATGCGGCGGGGAGCCTCTTTCGCTAAAAGGACGCCAGGTGATTAACAAGGCCTTTGGCGACTGTTTGATGGAGGTCTACTCGACGACCGAGAGTCTTGCCTTGGCCTCCGAGTGCTTTGCCCAAAGGGGCATGCATATTCATGAAGATGCCGTGATCCTGGAGGTGGTTGACGATAAGGGCAAGCCGGTTCCAGAAGGAACCTTCGGGTCGAAGGTCCTCTTGACCAACCTCTTGAACCGCGTAGAGCCGATCATCCGGTATGAAATATCGGACATGATCAGCACAATTCGGGACGATGCTTGCCCGTGTGGGCTAAAATTTCGAAAGATTCCCCGCGTTGAGGGGCGAACGATGGATATCGTATGGATGAAGCGCAAAGACGGAAGCCTAGAGCCTCTTCATCCTTTCTGCTTTTACGATTTTCTGGAAGAAATTCAAGAGCTCAAACGCTACCAAGTGCTCCAAACTTCGGAAAATTCCATCGTTCTCTACATTGTACCGCTTGTTCCTGGCCAGGGTGACCAGCTGAAATTCAGTGTCGAAAAAGAGTTGTTGGCCATGCTCGAGCAAAAGCGCCTCGACGGAGAAATAGAATATACCCTCGAGGTGGTTCATGATATTCCTAGAGATAAAACCTCTCTAAAGTTCAAACCAGTCGTTGCTCTTGCCGACGTCGTTCGTGCGCCCTAAGAAGGCCGACCGCGCAAAGCGTTGGCCGGCTCTTCTTAAAACCTTCAGTTCGGTCCTTGTATTCGGGATTGGGGCGTGTCTTTTATGGCGGCACCGCGATTTTGTTGTTGCCAACGTACGCTTCGACAGGACCTACCTCACGCTGGATATCCTGGGTATCGTATCGTCTTGCATCTTGATCGGGCTGAAATACCAGGCGACGTTCTGGCTGCTTGGGTTACGGCTAGGCATTACGGACAGCGTGGCGGTAGGGTTGACGAACAGGTTTTTTAACCAGTTTTTTCCCAGCTTGGGGGAGGTGCTTGTCGCCGTCTATATGAAGCGTGCTCATGAGTTGTCCCTCCTTGCCTACAGCGGGCTGTTCGTGGCTACGTGGTGTCTTTCCTTTCTAGGTAACCTGGTCCTTGTCGGGGTCGTGGCTCTGTTCTTTGTCTGGCTGCCCTATGGCCTTCTTTTTTTGCTTGGCCTTGCCGTCGTGGCAGTGGCTGCTTGGATTTCGTTGAAACGTTACCTCTCGAGGCCGTTCTCCGGGCGCTTTACTTCCTTCTTTGAGGGTTTAGAGGCAATCTTTAGACATCCTTCGATCGTCGCCTGGATCATCTTGATCGATCTTCTGTATGCGCTTGGGATGGTGCTTCGCTACTGGGCAAGCTTTCGCCTTGCAGGCATAGAGCTTCCGTGGGGCAGGAGCATGGCGCTTGTTCCGTTTGCCAACGTGATTACGATGCTTGGTATTACTCCGCTTGGGGCAGGCTTGACCGAGTACGTCCTTGGATGTTTGGGGCGAGTGCTGGACTATGACGTGAGGATGGGGGCGCTTGCATCGTCTTTGGACCGTGGAGCCATGCTTTTGACGACGATTGTCCTCGGACCCTTGGGTTATGGCTGGCTTATGCTAAGAATACCTGGTGACCGTAAAAAAAAACCGAGCGGCACCTTGCCCCCTGTGCTATGAATGCTTGCGTACTAATACCTCCCGAATGCCGTTGGGTGTCATGTAGAAGGCTTCGATCTTATGGCCACCGAACAGGTCTTGAATCATTCGATTCGAAAATGTGCGTAGGCGTTTCACAGAAAGAGCGGGGAGAGGTTCGACCGTAACTTGGTTGATGTTGGCGATTTGGATGCGCTCGTAAGCGAGAGGGGCCGTTTCTTCGAAAAAAAATGCGTACAGGAGACCCTTGTCCCTTAAGGCACCCAACGCCTTCGTTAAAACTATCGGAAACACGAGGTCGCTTAAATAATCGAGCGTGTTCCATAGGATTACCCCATCGAACGGAATCCCCTGAAAGGGAAATGCTTCGACAAGACGCATGGCCAACGTGGCAACTTTCACCTTGGCATTGGCATCCCCAAGACCTTCTTCTTTCTCGCTGACCTCCCTTAGAATGTCATAGAGATAAACCTTCAGCCCGAACTGGAGAAAGTATTCTAAGTTTGCGTTGGAAGCCGGGCTAAGGTCGAGAACGATCGGCTTTTCCCCTTTGGCTTGAAGGCCTTGAAGGAAAGATTTGAGGGCGTGAACGCCAAAATATGCCCTTCCGCCTTGCGCGCCCTGAGGCTTGCCACGCTGCTCCCCGGCAGGCTTGCCACCTCCTTGCATATCAGGTCAAGACGACGGTTGCCCGGAACACTCTACGGGCCTTTTTTTGAAACGGTGGGGAGTCCTTCTTTTTGCCCAGGCTGGGTTTGAGCCTCTTTGTGTGGATGCTGGGTATCCACGCTTCCTTTAAACTTGGCGCCGTCCGCAATCTGGATCCTAGGAGAAACGATGTCCCCTTCCATCGAGCCCATTTCGAAGATTTCCACTTTGTCGCTGACAACCACGTTGCCCACGAGCTTGCCATGGATGCTCACGGTTTTGGCGGCTACTTCTGCGTTGACCTCTCCATCCTTGCCGATGGAAACGGTACAACCGGGTAGATGGATCTTGCCTTCAAACCTGCCTTCGACCTCAAGGTCTTCCTTGCCGGTAACCTCGCCTCGAAAGGCGATCCCACTCCCGATATGGGTCGCTTTAGAAAAGGTCTTGGGATGGGGCATTCCTGATTGAAAAGGTTGAGGTTGCATAGAAGGCTGAGGAACGGCCCGTTCCTCCATCCCGATCAGCTCAATCGACTCGTCTTTTTCCGGTTCTTTGTCCTTGCCGATTCCTTTCCACACGATCGTTCCTCCTCCTTGCTTGGCTTTGTTCCAGTTTGTCCGATGCCATGGGTGAAGTCAAGCATACCAACAGATCTACATCCCGAAGCTGACTCTCCCGCGATCCCGAGGCGATCCCCAGCATCGAGCGCAAAAGAAATACCCCTCAGCGCAACAAAACAAAGGGATGCCCTTTGACCGGAAAACCGGCACGGAGCGTTTGTACATCAAGCAGGGGCCGGAGGCATCCCTTCAATCGGTCCAGATGTGTTAAAATGGCACTGTTGTTTGGGCTGGATCGAATAGTCTTCGAATATCTCCTGCGGGCCCCAAAGACATCGGGATGCTCTCAAGAATGGATCCGCCGGATTCGAAAAAAGACATAATCAACGTGTTAAGGGCAGGCAAAAGGCCGGCAGGCAGTTCAACGATGGCTGTAAGCGCGGCAATCAGCGTATTCATGGGAATTTCCTCCAAGTTATGTTTTTGAACGAACGAGACTCCATCAGCAGGCCGTTTCGAGCCGAGCCTTTCTTGCTCGCCTCGGCACTAATCCATCTTCTCTTGCTCCTTTTGCTAAGCCGTGCTGTTCCGGACATCGGCAGGCAGCCCAAGAAAACGCCCCAGCGCACCGACGTGACCCGAATCCTGCTACAAAACCCCCACCCAAAAACCCCTCAAGAAGAGCCAAAGAATGCCCGATATCTTGCCGAAACGGCGCATAGGGCACTCCAGGAAACAAAGAAAGAGGGCGGATTGTCGCTTCCTGCTCAGGTGCCAAAATCCGCCGTGAAAGCGCATCGCCAGACCGCCCGCCCCAAGACGCAGAACAAGACGCCGAAGACGTTTCCAAAGACGCCTCCTCACGAACAAAGAAGCGACATTCTTGCTTCCATCCCTAAGCTTCCAAGCCCAGACAAGGGCGCAATAGGCCAAGATCGGCAGGCTTACGCGCCGAATGTCCCTCCGTTCCCTTCTGTCGAGGATCTGACAAAGGCCAATCGGGAGCCTGCAGCCAACCTTGACGAGGCGATCCAAAAGGGGGAACTTATCAACCTCAACACCAAAGAGTTCAAGTACACCTCGTATTTCTTAAGCATTAAGAGGGCCGTGGAAGGGTGCATGTCCTACCCGGAAGATATGGCGCTTCAAGGGATCTCTGGGGGGGGCCTCGTCGCTTTTGCCGTCGAGAAGGACGGAAGCGTATCGGAGGTGCGGGTCGTGAGAAGCTCCGGGCACACCTCTTTCGACCACGAGATCCTCCGGGCTATCCGGATGGCCTCCCCGCTTAACCCGATCCCAAAACGCCTTGGGGAGGATCGCCTGTTCTTGGTCTGGCCTTTTGAATTCGTCCTTTATCGCTTCTTCTCCTGACTAAGAGGGTGGACGAGCCTCGGCTCACGGTTTGCCCTGACTTCGTCAACCCTGGATACGGGGGTTGTGTAGGGGGCGCCCTTTAAGACCTCTGGGGTTTCTTTGGCTTCTTTCGCGACGGCTTCCATGGCGCTAAGGAAGGCCTCGATCGTTTCGAGCGTTTCCGTTTCCGTTGGTTCGATCATGAGCGCTCCTGGCACGATTAAGGGGAAGGCAATCGTCGGAGGGTGGAACCCGTAATCGAGAAGCCTTTTGGCAATATCCACCGTCTTGATGCCATAGGCGGCCTGGATACGGTCAGAGAAGACGCATTCGTGCATGCAGGCGGTATCGAACGGAAGATGGTACGTTCCTTTTAGCCGATCTTTCACGTAGTTGGCGTTTAAAATGCTTGTCATGGCGACGTTTCGAAGGCCGTCCAAGCCGAGCAATCGGATGTAAACCCAAGCCTTGAGCAGTACCGAGACATTGCCAAAGAAAGCCCGCAGCCTTCCGATCGATTCCGGGTTTTCCTGCTGGAGCGATAGCCCTTCCGCCCCATTCTCTATCCTTGGAATGGGAAGGTAAGGGGAGAGTTCTTGCACAACCCCTATCGGTCCGGCGCCAGGGCCTCCTCCTCCGTGTGGGGCTCCAAACGTTTTGTGGAGGTTGAAGTGGACAATATCCGCCCCTAGCCGTCTTGGTTGGACAAAGCCCAAAAGAGGGTTTAGGTTTGCCCCGTCCATGTACACGAACGCTCCTTGGGCGTGAAGCTTCTCCGCGATTTCCGGCATATGTGCTTCGAACAACCCGAGCGTGTTCGGGTTCGTGATCATGAGGGCAGCCGTGTCGCCTAGCGGGGCGGAATCGAGTAGGCTAGGCTCCAAAATTCCGTTTGGGCCGGAAGGAATTACGACGGGTTTAAACCCGGCGAGCGAGGAACTCGCGGGGTTTGTTCCATGTGCGGTATCTGGGATGAGGACAACGGTCTTTTGGATGTTTCTGGCTTGCAGATAAGCTTTTATGATCAAAAGGCCGGCAAGCTCGCCCTGAGCGCCCGCAGATGGTTGGAGGCTGACGGCATCCATGCCCGAAAGCGCCATAAGGTAGTGCTCGAGCTCCTGGAGCGTTTGCAGCAAGCCCTGAAGCAATGCGTGTGGCATGTAAGGATGGATCTTCGAAAGCCTTGTCCGGGGGATTAAGACTTCGATCGCCTTGGGGTTGTACTTCATCGTACACGATCCCAAGGGGTAAAAATGCGTATCTACAGAGAAGTTTTTCCGGGAGAGGTTTGTAAAATGACGAACCACGCTCAGCTCGTCGAGACTGGGAAACTCCAGCGTACCCTCTTTCCGGACGAGCTCTTTTGGTATCGATGGAGGCAGTCTATCTTTAGGGTAAGGCCTGCAAACCACAAGCCCCGGGTTTGGGCTGTGCGGGGGAAGCTCAAACAAAAGACTATCCTTACGATCGGATTCCTGCATTCCGGGCTCCTTAGTGCTTTATCGCCCAAGCCAGCTTCTTGACGGCTTCCTCGAGCTGCTCATAGTTGAGCGTTTCCGTAGCGCAAATGAGGAAGCTCTCCTTGGGGAGGGCAAGGCCCCTGATGAGGACGTCTCGAAGCGGAAGGCCGAGTAGAATGCCCTCCTTAAAGAGCTCCCGGTATCGTTCGCCGGTCAAGCCTGGGATGGCCGCTGCAAATTCGTTGAAGAACGGACCGTCGAACAAAAGCCTTGCGTTCGGGATTTCCTCTAAGATGAGTTCGGCTAGGTAATGAGCGCGTTGGAAGTTTTGCTTGGCCAGTCTCCGGATTCCGGATGCCCCAAGAAGTGCCAGGTAGATGCTCGTTCGGAGGGCAAAATGCGCGTGGTTGGTGCAGATGTTCGAAGTGGACTTTTCCCTTCGGATGTGCTGTTCCCTCGTGGCTAACGTGACGCAAAAAGCCCGGCGGCCCTTGGCATCGCGCGTCTCTCCAACGAGCCTTCCAGGCATTTGACGAACCAAAGAAGCCTTCGTTGCAAAGAGCCCAAGCGTCGCCCCCCCGAATGCAACGGGGTTTCCCAAGGCTTGTCCTTCGCCAACCGCGATATCGACGCCGAAGTCGCCGGGGGCCTTGATGAGCCCGAGCGCCGTGGGTTCGTAGGTGACCGATACGACCAGCGCGCCTTTTTTGTGAGCCCGCTCCACCAAAGGCCCCAAGTCTTCGAGCGTCCCCAGGAAGCTAGGGTAGTCGACCACGACGGCGCCCACAGGATCGCCGTCGTCGAGCTCGGCATCGAGCGATGCCAAGTCGCTGGCACCTTTTGGCGTAATCGGCAATGTTTTCAGCTTAAAGCCAAGGGGGGCTACGTATGTCTTGAGTGTCTCGCGGTATTCTGGGTGCAAGGTTGCCTTGATGAGGGCTTTGTGCCGCTTGGTGACCCTGAAGGCCATCAATACCGCCTCGGCGAGCGATGAGGCGCCGTCGTACATGGAAGAATTCGCGATCTCCATGCCAAATAGCCTTGCGATGAACGTCTGGAACTCAAAAAGCGCAGTGAGTGTCCCTTGGCTGGCCTCGGCCTGGTATGGGGTATAACTCGTGAGGAACTCTCCCCTTTGGGCAAGCGCCTCGACGGCTGCCGGAATGGCGTGACAATAGGCCCCTGCGCCCAACAGGACGGTCTTTGGAAGGGGCTCTAGGAAGAAGCGCTCCTCGAGCGTTTTCTCGATTTCCCACTCGGACAAAGGCTTCGGGATGCCCTCGACCTTATGCTCGACGGGTTCGCCTTCAGGAAGCGTCGGCAGGAGCGCCCTTAGGGACGGAATGCCGATTGCCCGGAGCATTTGTCTTAGCTGTGGGGCATTGTGGGGGACAAATCCTCGCATGGTTTAAAGCCCCTTAAGGGAAACTTCGTAATCGTTGGCGTCCATCAACCCGGCTTTTGGGTCTTGGCAAAGCGGCCTTAACTTAAGCATCCAGCCCTTGTGGTAAGGGTCCTCGTTGACCCAACCGGGGGTTTGGGGGAGCTCTTCGTTTACGGCCAAGACTTCGGCATCGAACGGTGCGTAGGCCTCCGCAACCGCCTTGACGGACTCGAGCGAGACGACGGCGTCCCCGCGAGAGACGTGTCCAGATCTAGCAAGGAACTCGATGTACACGAGATCTCCGAGCTTTCCTTGCGCATAATCGCTGATGCCAACCGTAGCGGTTCCGTCGTCTGCAAACGCTACCCATTCATGGTCGGAGGTGTAAAACCGGCCGGGTTCAACCTGCATGGTGCTGTTACCCCTTTTTTCGCTTGGTTTGAGGTGGGTAGAAAGGAAGGCTGGACGTTTTGGCCGGAATTACCAAGCGCATGGCGTCCGTCAACAAAACGTCCAAACCGGGGTTAGAAAGATGGGTCGGCATGTAGCCCATCGCAACCCCCGATCGTCGAAACGGAGAGTAAGTACCCGACGTCACACGCCCAACGCTCGAGCTTTCGAGATGAACCTGGTATCCCTCCCTAGGAACCCTCGAGGTTGTGGCGATGAACCCAGTTCTTCGTTCTTTTAGCCCTTCTTGTTTACGTACAATGAGGGCCTCTTTGCCGATAAAGTACGGCTTTTCCCAGTGCATCGCGAACTCGAGCCCAGCTTCGAGGGGCGTTGTTTGCCGGTCGAAATCGGTTCCCGCCAAGGCGTAGCCCGCCTCTAGCCTGAGCACGTCACGGACACCGAACCCACATAGACCGCCGAATGCCCGGCCTTTTGCCCGGAGCAGGCCGTCTACGAACCCTTCAGCTTGCGCTTGATCCTTGAGGTAGAGCTCAAACCCGTCTTCTCCGGTATAGCCCGTCCTCGAAACGAGCGTTGCCGTACCCATGAGCGAGAGCTTCGCCCATCCGTAGTAAGGAAGGCCTCGAAGCGTACTCTCTTGGCCCTTGCAAAAAGGAAGCAGGGCCTCTTCGGCCGTTGGGCCCTGCAAGGCGAGCTGGATCGGATACTCTTCGTTTCGCTCGATCCGGACGCCAGAAGGAACAAAAGAGCGCAAGTGCTGAAAAACCACTTCTTCGTGGGCCGCATTGACGCACAAGAACCAGAGAGTATCTTCGATACGATAAACCGTTACGTCGTCTAAAATGCCCCCTTCTTCCTCGAGCAAGAGAGCGTAGGCAACCTTACCCTTTGGCAGCGTGTAGAGGTTGCGCGTGAGCATGGCGTTCAAGAACGCAAGCGCGCCTTCTCCAGAGACCAAGATCCGCCCCATGTGAGAGATGTCGAACAGGCCCGAGGCGAAACGAACGTGTTCCCACTCTTTGAGGATCCCCTCGTAAGAGATAGGAACCTGCCAGCCCGCAAACGGGCCCATCCTTGCCCCGAGCTGTGCGTGCAGGGGCTGCAAAGGGAGCGTGCGCAACCCGCTCATAGGGAGATCCCCTGCCGGGATACGGTAAGCGACATCGTTTGCGTTAGCACGGGCTAAGGCACCAAAGGAAGGTTTAGGTGGCCGAATAGACGCTCATGAATGCCTTCCAGCATGGGCAGGCGTACCGCCTTGGGTTTTTCTTGGAGAAGAAACGCAAGGAGAGTGTTCCACATAAGCAACGCGACGGTCATCGGACCGACGCCTCCGGGGATCGGAGTCAGGAATCCGGCATGGCCCATCAGCCCATCGAGGTCGGCATCTCCCACAAGCCTGCCCGTTTCGAGCCTATTCTGGCCGACGTCCACGACGGTTGCCCCCTCTTTAATTTGCGTTTTTTGAATGAGCCCCGGCCTGCCGACGGCCGCCACGACGATATCGGCCTGGATGGTATGGAGACCAAGGTCTTTGGTCTTTGAATGGCACACACTCACGCTGGCGTTCATCTCTAAGAGCAACAGGGCCATCGGTTTACCCACGATCGCACTCCTACCCACGATGACGGCATGCTTTCCCTCGAGCGGAATCCCGTAGGCCGAAAGCAGATAAAGGATGCCCAGTGGGGTACAAGGAACGAGGGTGGGCCTCCCTAAAACGAGCGCACCTTGGTTGAATGGGTTCAGCCCGTCCACGTCTTTGGCGGGCGGTATGTGCTGCTGGACCCTGTAGGGGTCCATATGGGACGGCAAAGGCAGTTGAACGAGGATGCCGTGCACATCGTCACGGCCAGAGAGCATTTCGATCTCTCCTAAAAGCTCGTCCTCGGAAATGTCTGCTGGGAGCCTGTGGAGGAACGAGCGCATTCCTAATTCTTGCGCTTTTTTTTGCTTGCTCCCGACGTAGAGCTTCGAAGCTTCGTTGTCGCCTACGAGGACTACGGCGAGGCCAGGTTTGATGCCGGCAAGCTCAAGCTCTTGCCTGATTCTGTCAGTCAGCGCTTTTCCAAGCTGCCTGCCGTCGAGCAATTGGGTTTTCATTCTCTCCCCTAAGATTGACATGGTCTTTGGATAGGGTTTTATTATAATAGTTTATAGACGCATTGGAAAACATGGGGCCCATGCAACGTACGCTTGCTTACTCCGATCATGCACCCGTCGTGTTGACCGTCGCCGGCTCGGACTCCTGCGGCGGTGCTGGGATTCAGGCGGATTTAAAAACCTTCACCGCCCTTGGGGTCTACGGCTGTTCCGTCCTCACGGCCGTGACTGCCCAAAACACCAAAGGGGTCCAAAGGGTTTCTATACTAGACCCTCGGCTCGTCCTGGACCAGCTCGCGGCCATTGTCGATGATTTGCCCCCGAAGGCCGTCAAAATCGGCATGCTCGGGTCGTTAGAAGTTGTGGATGTCCTTGCACAAGCGCTCGCTGGCCTTCCTGGGTCTCCTCCCATTGTCTTGGACCCTGTCATGCTCTCGAAATCGGGTGCGCGACTTTTGGGCGAAGGGGCGGCGGAAGCCCTCCGAGCCAAACTTTTTCCGCTTAGCACGCTCGTTACGCCAAACTTTGAAGAGGCGATCGAACTGACCAAGGCCAACGGCATCTCAAGGGATGAGGCAGGGCTTAAGGAACTCGGGGAGAGGCTGATGTGCCTTGGCGCTCGGGCGGTCCTTGTCAAAGGCGGGCATCTTCAAGGACAGCAGGCGATCGATGTGCTGTTTTTGAAGGGCAAGGTCGTTCGTTTCGCCTATCCTAGGGTTCAGACCCGGCATGGCCATGGGACGGGTTGCACGCTTTCTTCCGCGATCACGGCCTATCTTGCCCTTGGAGAGTCCTTGGAGCAGGCCGTAGCCAAGGCAAAAACGTTCGTATACCTGGGTCTTTTGGCTCCCGCCTTGGTGGGGGGAGGAGTAAGGCCCGTGAACACGCTAGCCTATCTCGAGCGTGAAACGGGCCGCCATGCCATCATCGAGCGACTCAAAAAGGCTTCCAGGCGCTTCATGGAGGCCTGCCCTCTCGAGCATATTCCAGAGGTGGGCTCGAACTTGGTCGAGGCGCTCCCTGCTGCCCAAGGGCCGGAGGAGGTCGCAGGATTTCCGGCTAGAATCATAAAAACGAAGCACGGCATCCTCGTTCCGCTCGGTCCAGAGTTTGGCGGGTCGGACCACATGGCCAGGCTTGTTCTTGCGGCGATGGAAACGTTTCCGGATGTTCGCGCCGCCATGAATCTTGCTTACTCTAAAAAGCTCGTTCAAGCGATGAAAGATGCGGGGCTTCGGATCGAGCGCTTCGATCGCTCGCAAATTCCTCGGGAGGTGGAGGAAATCGAAGGAAGAACGCTTCCTTACCTTGTAAAGCGTTGGGCGGAAAGCGGAGTTGGAGCTCTGGACGCCCTTTTCGATGAAGGGGATAAAGGCAAAGAACCGATGGTCCGCATTCTTGGGCCCGACGCGTTGGAAGTCGTCGAAAAGGTGCTTCGCGCTCTAAAAAAAGCCGGTAGAGGGGAACGTCCGATTGCTTAATGGGGTTGCGTTTTTGTTTCCTGGCCAGGGGTCACAACGCGTGGGGATGGGAAAAGACCTTTACGGGAGTTTTTCAGAGGTCCGCGAGGTGTTCGACTTGGCCGAGGAAACGCTGAAAATACCGTTAAAAGAGCTTTGCTTTGAAGGGCCGATCGAGGCGCTTACCCAGACGGAGAACGCCCAGCCCGCGCTCCTTACGGTACAGGCCGCGATCATGCGCATGATTCCAGGGCTTCCATCCGTCATGGCGGGGCACAGCTTAGGGGAATACTCGGCCTACGTCGCCTCGCAGGCGCTCTCCTTCCAGGACGCGCTCAGGGTCGTTCGCAAAAGGGGTGAGCTGATGGCGGAGGTTTCCCGGGCGCGTATGGGAGGGATGCTCGCCGTCATCGGCCCGGAGCTTCGAGAGGTGCAAGAGAGGCTCAAAGAGGTGCGCGAAGGCGTAGCCGAGGTGGCCAACCTGAACCTCCCTACCCAGGTCGTCATCTCGGGAGATTCGCTCGGGCTCAAAGCGGCCGAGGAAAGCCTAAGAGAGATCGGCAAGGTCGTTTGGCTGAATGTTTCGGCCCCCTTCCATTGCTCGTTGATGTCTGGAGTGGAGGTCCGCCTTAAAGACGCCATCCTCGCCTTAAATTGGCAGCCCCCAAGAGTCCCCGTTTACAGAAACCTGGATGCCTCGCAGGTTGTGGATATCGAGAGCGCAAAAGACGGCCTTGTCCTCCAGGTCGCCTCGCCCGTGCATTGGTTCGAAACGATCGAGCGGATGCTTCAAGGCGGGATCGAGACGTTCGTCGAAATCGGCCCTTCGCGCGTCCTGGCGGGAATGCTCAGGCGCTTGGCGAAGGGGAAGAGCGTTATCTCTATTGGAGACGCCCAAACGCTCGAACGTGGACTTCTATCGCTCGGGCTTGTGCAGGCAGGACATTAGGCCACCATAACCACGCGTGCCCGCTTTTTTACACGTTTGGCCCAAGCCCTTGATTTTTTATAGGCTTTCTTTTAAAGTGCTTCGTATACGCAAGCACTAGATAACCACTAGATACGCAAATGCTAGGGTAAATTCAGGATGTACACCGTCGTTCCGCTGTTGATCCTGTTTGTTCTTTCCAGCGTCACGGCGATCGTGTTCGTCCTTGCCAACAGGCTGCTCGGCCCCCAGGCGATGACCCCCTCGAAGCTCGAGCCTTTCGAGTGTGGTGTCGAGGTGTACGGGCCTGTTAGGCAGCCCCTCCACGTACGCTTCTATCTGGTGGCGCTTTTGTTCGTCCTGTTCGACGTTGAGAGCGTCTTCTTCTTTCCATGGGCGGTGATTCTCAAGGACTTAGGTCTTGTTGCAGGGGTTGAAATGTTAGCGTTCCTGCTGTTTTTGGTAGGCGCTTTGGCCTATGCATGGAAGAAAGGAGCTCTAGAATGGGATTAAACATAGATTACGAGCACTTGAACCAGGAGCTCAAAGACACGCTCCAGAAGGCCCGCCCAGCTCCGCCAAGCGGGTTTGTGATGGCCAAGCTCGACGAGGCCATCGGCTGGGCTAGGAAGTATTCCATTTTTCAGTATCCCTTTGTAACGGCCTGTTGCGGGATGGAATTCATGTCGGTGGCCGTGAGCCATTACGACATCGACCGTTTTGGTGCGGGAATGCCTCGGTTCACGCCAAGGCAGGCCGACGTCTTGTTTATCGTCGGCACGATCAACCACAAGCAGGCCCCGATCTTAAAGCGGGTGTACGAGCAGATGTGCGAGCCCAAGTGGGTCATCGCCTTCGGTGCGTGCGCTTCTTCGGGCGGTTTTTACGACAACTACACGACAGTTCGTGGGGCGGACAGGATCATCCCTGTCGACATTTACATCCCTGGGTGTCCTCCGAGACCGGAGGCTGTGTTGGATGGGCTCATCATGCTTCAAGCACAAATCCAGCAGGAAGGCTACATGAATAAGCGCAGGGCGCTACGGAAGCAAGGGTTCAAAGAGCTCCATGGCCAGCACTAAAACATCGGCTCCCGTCGCGTTTTCCGATCTTTTGAGCGCCCTTAAGGGGCGCTTTGGGGACGTGGTGCTTGCTCACCGAAGCGATTTTGGGGACGATACAGTCGTTGTCCAAAGAGAGCGATGGCTGGATATCCTCCAGTTCTTGAAAGACGCCCCTTCTTTGGCCTTTAACTACCTAGTGGACTTGACCTGTGTCGATTACTTCGGGCAGGAGCCGCGGTTCGAGATGGTCGTTCACCTGCTTGCCTTTGAATCGGGGAAGCGGCTTCGCGTGAAGGCGCGCATTCCCGAGGAAGACGCAACGATTGCCTCGCTTGCTCCTCTTTGGCGGAGCGCAAACTGGCTTGAGCGCGAAGTCTACGATATGTTCGGAATCCGGTTCGTAGGCCATCCCGATTTGCGCCGGATTTTGATGTACGACGAGTTTGAGGGCTACCCCCTGAGGAAAGACTACCCGCTTAAGAAATCCCAACCTCGTGTACCTCTTCTTTCTCCCGAAAGGGAAGAGGAAGAGGGAATTTAGAGCCTAGGGTTGAGTCGCATGGATACCGAAAAAAGCCTTTCCCCTTCTGCCGAGGTTGATATCCTTGAGCCAACGGAAACCCGCAGGATGCGAGTAAACGTTGGTCCGTCCCACCCTGCAATGCACGGCGTTATCCAAATCGTGGTCGAAGTTGAGGGCGAGACTATCGTTTACTCGGATACAAACTTCGGCTACCTCCATAGGGGGTTCGAAAAAGAGTGCGAGAACCATACCTACCAGCTCTGCATTCCCTACACGGACCGGCTCAATTACGTCTCCCCGTTGATCAACAACGAGGGCTTCTGTCTGGCCGTCGAAAAGTTCTTTGGCGTGGATGTGCCCGAACGTTGCAAATATATCCGGACGATGCTCTCCGAGCTCTCCAGGATCAGCGACCATCAAACCTGCATCGGTGCGGCAGCCATGGAGCTTGGCGCGTTCACGCCGTTTCTGTACCTCATGAAGGGAAGGGAGCTCATCTACCGGATCCTCGAGGAGGTAACGGGCCATCGGCTCACGATCAACTACATGAGGCCGGGCGGCTTGGCGGCAGACTTGCCGGAAGGGTTTTTCGAGCACCTTAGGGATATTCTTCCGGTGATCAGGGAGGTAACCTCGGAGACCGACAAGCTGCTCACTAAGAACCGGATTTTTATCGACAGGACACGCAACGTAGGGGCGATTTCCAAAGAAGACGCGCTCAGTTTCTCTTATTCGGGGCCTTGCCTTCGGGCTTGCGGCATGGCATACGATGTCCGTAAGGCCTTTCCTTACTCTGCCTACGACCGCGTAGATTTCGAAGTGCCCGTGGGGTCAACCGGCGATACGCTCGATCGTTACCTCGTACGGATGGCAGAGATGGAGCAGAGCGTCAGGATCATCGAGCAGTGTATGCGCCAAATTCCCGACGGGCCCGTGTCTGTGAACGACCCAAGGGTGATCTTGCCCCCAAAGCAGGAGGTCTACCACACGATCGAGGGGCTGGTGAATCACTTCAAGCTCGTGTACGAGGGGATTAGACCTCCTAAAGGCGAAGTCTATCAAATGGTCGAAGGCGGCAACGGAGAGCTTGGCTACTACATCGTCAGCGACGGGACAGGCCGTCCCTACAGGGTTCGGGTGCGTCCTCCGTGCTTTATGATCGTTTCTTCCATGGACTTCATGATTAAGGGGGCGATGATGGCCGATATCGTTCCGGTTTTTGGCTCGCTCAACATGATTGCCGGGGAGATGGAACGATGAGCCCGGAGGTCTTGGCCTTCTCGGAGGAGGCCCAAGCGGAGCTCGAATCGATCCTACAGGCCTACCCGACCAAACAGGCCTGTTTATTGCCGGTCTTGCACCTCGTCCACCGGGAGTTTGGCTATATCTCGGACCCTATTGCCGAAGCCGTTGCCGGGCTTTTGGAGATTCCCTTTGCCGTGGCCGTGGAGGTACTCACCTTCTACACGCTGTTTGCAAGAAGGCCTCAGGCCAAGTACGTCATTCAGGTGTGCAGAGGCTTGTCCTGTGCGCTCCTTGGCCAAGAAGAGCTGCTTGCCTACCTAAAAAATCGGCTAAAAATCAAAGAGGGCGAGATGACTCCGGACGGGCTCTTCGAGCTCAAGACGGTGGAATGCTTGGGCGGGTGCGGGGAGTCCCCCATAGTGCGGATCAACGAGACCTACTACGAGCTTCAGACGATCGACAGGCTGGAATCCACCCTAAAGGAGCTCTCTAAGGGCCCCAAAAAGGGTGCATGAACCCTTTCTCTCGTGGTCATTCGACGCTTGTTTTGGAGGGGGTAAAAAAGAAACGGAATGGAAAAAGCAATTAAGATTTTGACGCAAAATTTTGGTCTAGAGGACTCCCATACGCTTGAGGCCTACACGAAAACCGGAGGCTACCAGGCGGTCCGGAAGGTGCTCGGAAAAATTGCCCCGGAGGGCGTGATTGAAGAGGTCAAGCGCTCCAATTTAAGGGGTCTAGGCGGGGCAGGCTTTCCTACCGGTATGAAGTGGAGCTTTATTTCGAAGCCCTCCAAAAAGCCCGTGTACTTGCTTATCAACGGCGATGAGGGAGAACCCGGGACGTTCAAAGATCGCACAATCATGACCCGGGATCCGCATAGGCTAATTGAAGGCGTGCTCCTTGCCTCTTACGCGCTCGGTGCTCATACCGCCTATATCTACGTGCGAGGTGAGTTTACGTTTTGTATGGAGGCGCTCGGCAAGGCGATCGCGGAGGCGAAAGAAGCCGGTTACCTAGGAAAGAACATCTTAAAATCAGGGTTTGACCTGGACGTTTATATCCATCCTGGCGCGGGGGCCTACATCTGCGGAGAAGAGACAGCGCTCATTGAATCACTCGAGGGGAAGCCCGGGAGGCCGCGCAATAAGCCTCCTTTCCCCGCCGTCGTGGGCGCGTTCGGGTGCCCAACGATCGTGAACAACGTCGAAACGATCGCGCATGTTCCCCAGATTTTGCTCAACGGGGCAGAATGGTTCGCCAAAATAGGATCGGATCGCAACGGTGGGACGAGGCTTTTTAGCGTAAGCGGACACGTGAAGAAACCTGGCGTGTACGAGCTTCCTATGGGGACCCCGCTTCGGGAAATCCTATACGAACACGCAGGGGGTATTATTGGAGACAGTCCGCTGAAGGGCGTCATTCCAGGGGGTTCTTCTGCCCCGATCCTGAGGCCCGAAGAGGTCGATGTCGGGATGGATTTCGATCAGCTTGCCAAAATCGGATCGATGGGAGGGTCTGGCGGGATTATCGCCATGGCCGAGGGAACCTGCATGGTTTGGGCGCTCCATAACCTGGCAAGGTTCTATGCTCATGAGTCTTGTGGACAGTGTTCTCCGTGTCGAGAAGGGACGGGATGGGCCGAGAAAGTCCTAAGGCGGATCGAAGGGGGGCATGGAACGGCCTCCGACATCGAGCTTTTGGAGAAGATTGCCAAAGGGATGATGACGAGAACGATTTGTCCCCTGGCGGACGCCTGTGCCCTGCCCATTTTAAGCTATCTTAAAAAATATAGGGATGAGTTCGAAGCGCACGTTCGCGAGAAACGCTGTCCCGTCAGGCCCAAGAGGGCAGCTTGAGGGGCTTGGGACGAGTGCGCATCATAAAGGAGGTTGCATGGCCAGCGTTGTTATAAACGGTGAGCGCTACGATGTCGCGGATGGCGAGAGGCTGATCGACGTCTGCGACCGGGTAGGGGTATATATCCCCAGGTTTTGCTACCACCCCAACCTCTCGGTTGCCGGTAACTGCCGGATGTGTTTGGTAGAAATCGAGGGGATGCCAAAGCTCCAGATCTCTTGCAACACAAACGTGCGAGATGGCATGTCCGTCCTGACGGATTCCCAGAAAGTAAAAGAAGCGCGTGCTGACGTGCTGGAGTTTATTTTCATTAACCATCCCCTCGATTGCCCCATATGCGACCAAGCCGGGGAGTGCAAGCTCCAGGACTACTACATGGAAGTCGGGCTCTACAAAAGCCGAATGCCGCAGGAGTTCAAGGTTAAAAAGCCAAGAAAGGCCATTCGTTGGGGTTCCGGAATCGTGTTCGATGCCGAACGGTGCGTTCTATGTACGCGCTGCGTGCGATTTATGGAGGAGGTCGTCGGCAAGCGTGCCATCGGCGTAACCAACAGGGGTGACCACGAAGAGATCGCCCTTTTGGAGCCCTTGAGCACCCTCTATGCGGGCAACCTGGCCGACATTTGCCCGGTAGGCGCGCTGACGAGCGAAGATTTCCGGTTCAAGATGCGCGTTTGGTTCCTCTCGAGGACGGATACGATATGCCCAGGGTGTTCCAGGGGATGCAACATTACGGCATGGCACAAGGACAAAAAAATCTACCGGTTTACGCCCAGGCAAAACGATTCGGTAAACCATGCCTGGATGTGCGACATCGGGAGGTATTCCTATAAAGAAGAGAATTCATCCTCGTTGATCCTTAAAGGATGGGTGCGGGAAGGTTCCGGAACCAAGGAAATG
This sequence comes from Nitrospirota bacterium, assembly GCA_011620345.1. GTDB lineage: Bacteria > UBA2233 > UBA2233 > UBA2233 > UBA2233 > UBA2233. The sequence continues at coordinate 59,993 of WOZJ01000018.1, read as the reverse complement.
GCCACGCCGGAGCTCCTTGGCGTGCTAGCGCAAGAGCTTAAGGGGCTCAAGGGCAAGGCCAAAGAGTCCTCCGTCGCGGCGCTTGTCGCTCCGGACAGGACGAACGAGGAAATTTTCACTGTTTGCGCTTTTATGGCGGAAATTTTCGGCTCGAGCCGCGTTGTTCTCGACGTACCGGCGCCCAAGGGCCCAAAAGATGACCTTTTGCTGACGGGCGAGATGGCAAGCAACCCTGCAGGGCTCAGCCTCTTTGCCTTTAGGTCGGCAAAGCCCTACACTATCGATGCGTTTAAGCAAGATCTCAAGGAAGGGAAGCTGGAAGCCGTTATGCTTTTTGGCGACGCTTGGGAAGGGCTTGAGGCCGCCTGGCCAGGCATGCAAGAGGCGTTCAAGGCGTTACCAACGCTAGCAATATTCGCTTCTAAACGGAAAGCGTCCTTCCCGCAGGCAAGGTTTGTCATCCCGTCGGCAAGCATGATCCAAAAAGACGGCACATGGGTGAACGTTACCGGGCATGTTCAGCGTGTTCGGAAAGCCTACAGGCTGAACCGGGACATTTTGGCCGACGGCGAATCGCTTGGCCTCTTAGCGGAGTTCATGGGCGAGTCGTTTCAGGTTGGAAAGCTAGAGGACATCACAAAGCGCTTCCTCGAGGCGATTGGTGGGCTTTCAGGGGCATCCCTTGCGGATGTCGGGCTTGAAGGGGTAAGCTTGCCCAGCGAAGAGCAACCCAAGCATCTTGAGGCGTAGGGTATGTGGATTGACCTGTTGATCGTAACCTGCAAAGTCCTGTTCATGTTCCTGTTCGTGCTCGGCATAGCAGGTATTTTGACCTGGGTAGAGCGCAAGCAATCCGCGGTCCTCCAGGACCGAATCGGGGCGAATAGGGCAAGCATCTTCGGGGTACGTATGATCGGGCTGTTCCACCCGATCGCCGATGCCTTGAAGCTGTTTACAAAAGAAGATTTTGTTCCTTTGCATGGACATCGCGTATTGTTCGTGCTCTCACCTGCCCTGGCCATCGTGCCGGCACTGATGACGTTCGCCGTAATCCCGTTTGGAGACAACGTGCACGTTTTAGGGAGAGAAGTATCTCTTAGGGTGAGCGACATCAACGCCGGCGTCGTGCTTGTGTTTGCCATTGCCTCGTTATCCGTTTACGGCATTACGCTCGCCGGCTGGGCATCGGACAACCGCTACAGCCTGCTCGGTGCCCTAAGGGGGGCAGCACAGATGTTCTCTTACGAGGTTGTGCTTGGGCTCTCGGTGATCGGTATTCTTTTGGTGTACGGCACGCTCGATTTGAACGAGATTGTTCGCGCGCAGGGCGGCTATTGGTTGGGATTTATTCCCAGGTGGGGCGTCTTTGTGCAGCCGGTAGGGTTTCTATTATACTTTACGGCGGCGTTTGCGGAGACCAAAAGGATGCCTTTTGACCTCCCTGAAGGAGAATCTGAGATCGTAGCCGGGTATTTCACGGAATACTCTGGAATGAAATACGCGGCCTTCCTGTTCTCTGAGTTTTGCGAAATGGTTCTGGTGGCCGGTCTAAGCGCCACGCTCTTCTTTGGCGGATGGCAGCTACCGGTAGATGTTGCAAGGGGGTTGGCCCTTCCTTTGGTAGGGGTCGTGCATATTTCCGGGCTTTGGGTTCCGCTCTTACAACTTCTTACCTTCTGCCTTAAGGTTGTTATCTTCTTGTGGCTGTTGATGCAGATTCGCTGGACCTTGCCCAGGTTCCGGTACGATCAAGTCATGAGCTTGTGTTGGAAGGTTCTCCTTCCCTTGGTTCTGCTGAACATCGCCGTTACTGCGGTGGCGGTTTTGGCCGTGAAGGGGTAAAGGTTATGCAGGCGGTGTTCTTCTGGCTGTTTTCTGCCCTGGCCGTAGGTTGCGCTTTAGGAGTCGTCTTCAAAAAGAATCCAGTGGTAAGCGCTGTGTTCTTGATGGGCAGCATGTTAGCGCTAGCCTGCCTGTTTCTTTTGTTGGATGCACACTTTATTGCTGTGATTCAGGTGTTGGTCTACGCCGGTGCCGTCATGGTCCTGTTTAGCTTCATCATCATGATACTGAACCTTCCCCAGGAAGAGCTTCCTCCTCTTGCGCTCGGCGGCACGAGGGCTTGGGGAGTCGCGTTTGGAGCGGTGGCGCTACTTTTCCTGGCGGGCAAGTTTTTTCCGACCAAAGAAGGCTTCATGCCGACCTCTCGAGGGTTTGGGGACGTTCGCTCCATAGCCGTCCCGCTTTTTCGAGAATACGCGTTGGCGTTCGAGCTGACATCGCTTGTGTTGCTCGTAGGGATTGTGGGTGCCGTTCTGTTAGCCAAGCGAAAGGTATAAAAGGGGCGTTACATGGCCGGACCTTCTTCCTACATGTTTGTTGCGGCGATCCTTTTCCTTATCGGTGCGGTTGGCGTCGTCGTCCGCAGGGATTTGATCGTCATTCTCATGGCGGTCGAGATTATGCTCAACGCCGTGAACCTTCAGTTCCTCGCGTTCGCAAGGCAGTTAGGCCAGAGCGAAGGGCAGGTTTTTGTTTTTATGGTCATGGTGGTTGCGGCCGCCGAGGCGGCGATCGGGCTTGCTTTTGTCCTTTTGCTGTACCGTACAAGGAAGACGATTAACGTCGACAACATTAACCTGATGCAAGGCTAGAGGCTTTAGCCATGGCGATCCTCCCTATTCTTCTGTTTCCTTTGTTGGGCGCTCTGGTAAACGGCCTTTTTGGAGGCCGGTTCTCGAAGCGTACGATCGCTTGGGTGGGCGTGGGATCCGTCGGGCTTTCGCTTCTGTGGATGCTGCTTTTGGGCGGGCGGTTCTTCTCCAGTCCGGAAGGCGAGCGCGCCTTTGTCGAGACGCTCTACACCTGGATGAGCATAGGTACGTTGAAGATTCCCTTCGCGCTGCGCCTGGATGCGCTCTCTATGGTTATGATCGCGGTCGTCACGTTCGTCGGGTTTTTTATCCATCTCTACTCCTCGGATTACATGAAAGACGACCCAGGCTTTGGCCGGTATTTCGCATACCTCAACCTCTTTATGACGGCGATGTTGCTTTTGGTTCTTGCGGATAATTTCTTGTTGATGTTCATCGGCTGGGAAGGAGTCGGCCTTTGCTCCTACCTGTTGATAGGGTTTTGGTACATGGAGGACGTCAACGCAAACGCCGGCAAAAAGGCGTTCCTTGTGAATCGTATCGGGGACCTTGGGTTTTTGGTTGGAATGTTCTGCATCGTGTACGCCTTCGGGACGCTCTCGTTTCACGATGTGCTTTCAAGGGCCCCGGAGGTGCTCCGTGGATCGGCATGGCTTGTCCACGCGATCCCGTTGCTTCTTTTTGTCGGCGCTACGGGAAAATCCGCCCAGATTCCCTTGTACGTTTGGCTGCCCGACGCGATGCAAGGCCCCACACCCGTCTCGGCGCTCATCCATGCGGCGACGATGGTGACTGCGGGAGTGTACATGGTCGCCAGGGTTCATCCTCTTTACCTCCTTTCTCCCCCCGCGTTGTTCGTGGTGACCCTGATTGGCGTCTTGACGCTTCTTTTGGCCGCCAGCATTGCCCTCGTCCAAAACGACATGAAGCGCGTGCTTGCCTATTCAACGATATCCCAGCTCGGCTACATGTTCGCGGCTTTGGGCGCCCAGGCTTTTTCTTACGGCGTATTCCACGTGTTCACTCACGCGTTCTTCAAGGCCTGCTTGTTCTTGGGTTCCGGTGTTGTGATGCACGCGCTCCACGGGGAACTTGACGTCCAAAAGATGGGAGGGCTCAAACAAAAAATGCCCCTTACGTACTGGACGTTCCTTGTTGGAGCGTTGGCGCTCTCGGGCATCTTTCCCTTTGCCGGGTTTTTCAGCAAAGATGCAATCCTTTCGGCGCTATGGATCCATTATGGGCCTATTTTTTGGGCGCTAGGAGTCCTCGGGGCGTTCATGACGGCATTCTACATGTTTCGAGTGATCTTCTTGGCGTTTCACGGAGAGACCAGGCTAGAGAAGCATACGTATGAGCATCTGCACGATGCAAGCCCTAAGATGGCCGTTGCGTTGGTTGTTTTGGCCCTAGGGTCACTCGTGTCCGGGTTCGTCGAAATTCCAGGGTCTGAATCCCTTGCGCGATTCAGCGGCTTTTTGTCGAGTGTTTTGCCCATGCCGCACCACGAGGCTCATGCCTCCCCCATCCCTGAATTTGCGCTGATGGCGGTAAGCCTAGGCGTGGCATTGTTTGGCATCCTTCTAGCGTACGTGTTTTACCTCCGTTACCCGGGGTTACCCTATTTGGTGGGCCAGATGTTCTCGAGGGGCTATCGGCTGTTATGGAATAAATACTGGGTGGATGAAATCTATAATGCGCTCGTGGTTAGGCCAATCGTCCTGCTTGCGCAGGGGCTATGGAGAGTCGTGGACGTGTTCTTCATCGACGGGCTGGTCAACGCGATGGCCTACCTGACGTTCGCCGCAGGCGCGGGCGTACGCGTTCTCCAAAACGGCAACGTTCAATTCTACGCCCTCATGGCGTTTGCGTCGCTCGCTGTGCTCGTGGTGTGTCTGACATTTTTGCTTTGAGGGTGCGTGCATGGAAGTAGCAGGTTTTCCTTGCCTATCGTTCTTAATATTTTTCCCCGTCGTGCTTGCGATCGCCTTGGTCTTTGTTCCGGGCTCTTCGAAGGGCACGCTGAAAACCCTTGCTTTTTTGGGGGGGCTGGTAGAGCTTTCCGTTGCTGCCTGGGCCTTTTGTGCGTATGATTCTTCCTCGGTCCGAGGTGGCTTTGTCCTGCTCGAAAGCCTTGATTGGATGCCCGCATTGGGAATTCGGTACCAATTGGGCGCGGATGGAATCAGCTTGTTCTTGATTCTTCTGACCGCCCTCTTGTTTCCCCTGTGCGTTCTTAGCCTGGGAGATTCAGTCCAGCGCCTCAAGCCGCTCCTCGTGTGCCTTCTTTTCGAGCAGGCCGCCATTACAGGAACGTTTGCCAGCCTGGATATGTTCCTGTTTTACGTATTCTGGGATGCCGTCCTTGTTCCGATGTATTTCATCATCGGAATATGGGGCGGGGAGCGAAGGATATATGCCTCAATGAAGTTCTTTGCGTATACGATGCTGGGCAGCGTGCTCATGCTGCTAGCCATTTTCTACAGTGGATACACCTACCACGCTCAGACGGGCGTATGGTCTTTCAGCGTACTAGATTGGTATCAGCTAGACATGGCCTTTGCAACGCAAGCTGTCTTATTCTCTGCGTTCGCGCTCGCGTTTGCGATCAAGGTCCCTGTTTTTCCTTTTCACACCTGGCTTCCGGATGCCCACGTGGAAGCACCGACCGTAGGAAGCGTGATTTTAGCGGGTGTTTTGCTTAAGATGGGAACGTACGGCTTCCTTCGATTTGCCATTCCTCTGTTTCCAGACGTTGCCAGAGAGGTCGCCCCGTGGATGCTCGGCCTTGGCGTCGTTGGGATCGTGTACGGGGCGCTGGTTGCCATGGTACAGCCGGATATTAAAAAGCTTGTCGCCTACTCGAGCGTTAGCCATTTGGGGTTCGTCATCGTTGGCTTATTCTCTTTTAACCTTCTGGCCTACCAAGGTTCTATGCTTCAGATGGTGAACCACGGGCTCTCTACCGGCGGCTTGTTCTTTTTGGTCGGCATGATCTACGAAAGGAGGCATACGCGCCTCTTAGACGAGTTCGGCGGTATCGGGAGCCTGATGCCTAAGTATGCAACCCTGTTTTTGGTCACCACGCTCTCGTCTATCGGCTTGCCAGCCCTAAACGGGTTCATCGGGGAATGGAATATTCTTCTTGGCAGCTTCTTGAACCAGCCGATTGTCGGCGTTCTCGCGGGTACTGGGGTCATACTAGGGGCCTGGTACTTGCTTCAAGCCGTCCAGAAGGTCTTCTACGGCCCTATTCGAAACGAGGCTAACCGCGTACTAAGGGATCTATCGTTTCGCGAGGTTGCCGTAATGGCTCCCCTTGTTGCCTCGTTTGTTTGGATTGGCCTGTTCCCGGCCCCATTTTTGGGAAGGCTCGAGCCAAGCCTGAGCCGGATCCTCGAGGAGGTCAACGTTCCTGGGGTTAAGCCTTACAGGCCCGCCGGAATCGTCGCCCACAACGGCTCAAGGGAAGGGTAGCCTATGGATTTTCGAGTTGGCCTTGTCGCAGTAGAAGTTGCGTTGTCTCTCCTTGCGCTTTTGTTTATCTTGCTGGGGGCATGGCAACGGCCAAACACGAGTCCGACGGGCGCATGGGCGGTCGCTGTTTTGGCCCTAATAGCGTTGGGAGGGTTTTCACTTAGTTCGTCTGGCATCGACGGTGTTGCGCGATCTTTCTACGGCTTGGTCGTTTCCGATCGATTGGGCGCGTTCCTAGGGCTGTTCAGCCTTATTTCCGGCCTGCTGGTGCTTTTCATGTCCCCTGCCTATCTCTCGAGAGAAGGGATACACAAGGCGGAATACTACGGGCTTGTCTTCCTTAGCCTGGTCGGCGGGTTTTTTATGTTCAAAGCTGCAAGCCTTTTGACCTTGTTCCTCGGGCTTGAGGTGTTAAGCATGCCGCTGTACGTGCTCTGCGGGCTTAAGCGGAACTTTGGAAAATCGCCAGAGGCCGGGCTAAAATATTTTTACCTTGGAGCATTCTTTAGCGCTGTCATGCTCTACGGCATTTCTTTCCTCTACGGTGCGCTCGGCACTGTAAACCTTGAAGGGCTGGCTGCACTCGCTATCTCCTCGAATCGGCATGGGCTAATGTGTGCCTTCGGCCTCGCTCTCCTTTTGTGCGGGCTCGCCTTCAAGGCGGGCCTTGCGCCTTTCCATGCATGGGTCCCGGATGTCTACGAGGGAGCGCCGACAACGATCACGGCGTTTATGGCGACCTTTGTCAAGGTTGCCGCGTTTGGAGCGCTGATACGTATCCTCTTTTCTCTTCCGCCCGATATCCTTCCCGTCCTTAAGCCTTTTGGATGGCTTGTAGCCGTGCTTACCATGTTTGCCGGAAACCTGGGGGCGTTGTACCAAACGAATATCAAACGTCTTCTTGCCTTTTCCAGCATCGCACACGCAGGGTACCTCCTGGTTGGGTTGCTTAGCTTTAACGCCCTTGGTCAGCAAGGAGTTCTTTACTATCTGCTGGCATACACGTTCATGAACGTGGGCGCGTTTGCGGTCGTGATTGCGTTCGGTCAACGTGGCGAAGAGAACGTGACGTTGGATGACCTCAGGGGGATGGGACTTCGCCACCCATTCTTGGGGGTGGCGATGGCGTTGTTCATCCTTTCGATGATAGGGATTCCGCCAACGGCCGGCTTTGTCGGGAAATATTACCTGTTTGCCGCTGCGCTTTCGGCGGGAATGCCCGTGCTAGCCGTAATCGGAGTACTAAACAGCGTCATATCCCTAGGGTATTACTTACGCGTCCTTGTCGCACTGTTCATGATGCCCGAGGCTCGGGCTGTGATCATCCCGCCCAAGGGGTTTGGAGCGAAGGTAGCCGTAGCAGCCTGCGCAGTCCTTGTCCTTTGGTTTGGCTGTTTCGTTTCTTCGCCCATTGCGGCATTTCAAGGGGCGTTTTCGCAGAGCATGCTTCAGCCGGGTACGATCGCGCGCCTTCCTTAGCCGGTGTCTCGTTTGACACGCTCTTCCTTCGGCGCTACCCTTAAGAACTAGAGCGGCGAAGGGGAGTTTTTTTGTCCTTGATTTAACGGAAGGAGGTGATGGCCTTAGGATGACGTATGTTGTGATTAGCGACAATGAATCGTTTGAAACTGCACTCAAGCGCTTTAAGAAGCAATGTGAAAAAGCGGGAATCCTCTCGGAAGTCTACAGGCGGGAGTACTACGAGAAGCCCTCGATCAAGCGCAAACGCAAAGCGCTTGCGGCAAGGAAGCGCGTGATTCGGAGGGAAAAGCAACGCCAAAGACGGCTTCAGGGAGCTGGAAGCCATGGGCCTTAAAGAGGAACTCGAGCAAGAGTACAAGACGGCCTTGAAGGCCGGGGAAAAACTCAAGGTTTCGACGCTTCGCATGCTGAAGGCGGCCCTTCGCAACAAAGAAATCGAAGAAGGCAGGGGGCTTACGACGCAAGAAGAACTGCGTGTGGTTCAAATGCTCGTAAAGCAGCGCCAAGAATCGATTGAGGCATACCGCGCGGGAGGGAGGCAGGATTTGGCAGACCAGGAGGCCGAAGAGGCAAAGATCCTGGAAGCTTACCTTCCTCAGCAGCTTAGCGAGGAGCAGCTCGAACGTCTAGTTCAGGATGTTCTTGAAGAGCATGGCGCGACCTCCCTTAAAGAAGCGCAGCCCTTGACCCGGCTTGTCCTTGAGCGGGCCGAGGGTAGGGCAGAAGGCAAGCGGGTTCAGCAGGTCCTTCAGCGCTTGTTTCCCTAGAAGAAGTCCGCGATGGCGTACCCTCCGCCACTCGCCGAGCTCATCAAGCAACGTCTCCCGCTGGAAGAGCTGGTAGGAGAATATGTCCAGCTTGTCCAGCGGGGTTCCCGTCTTTTCGGGCTATGCCCGTTCCATGAAGAAAAAACTCCATCTTTTACGGTAAACCCAGACGGACAGTTCTATTACTGTTTCGGCTGCCGTAAAACGGGCGATATCCTATCCTTCTATATGACGATCAAAGGGCTTTCCTTTCGGGAAGCCATCGAGGAGCTTGCCAGGCGTGTGGGGCTCGAGAACGGCCTTCCAAAGGCCTGGGATCAAGATCAGGCTCAATCCCGGCAGGATTGGGACTGTCTGAAGGCCGTCCAGGCTTTCTACAGCGCTTGCCTTGCCCATCCTCGCATAGGAGAGGGGGCTCGCCGATACTTAGAAGATCGTGGCCTATCGAAAGAAACCCAAGAAAAGTTTTGCCTGGGGTTTGCGCCTAGGGATCCGAAAGGCATTGTTGCCACGCTCGAGCGAGCGGAGATACCCCTCGAGCAGGCCGTGGAGGTCGGCGTGTTGCAACCCGCCGATACGGGCGGCTACCGTGATCCCTTAGGAATGCGGGTCGTCTTTCCGATCCTTGACGAGCGGAGTAGGGTAATTGGGTTCGGAGGGCGAGCCTTTTTGCCAAACCAGGCTCCGAAATATCTCAACACAAAAGAAAGCCGGCTGTTCAAGAAAGGGCATACCCTCTACGGGCTTTCCTTTGCAGACGAGGCCATTCGCAAACTTGGAAGCGTATTCGTCGTAGAGGGTTACATCGACGTGCTGGCGATGTTCCAGGCGGGCTTTTCGAACGTCGTTGCAACGCTTGGGGTGGCGCTCTCCAAGGAGCATATCCAAAAGCTATCAAAAAAGGCCACGAACATCTGTCTTTTGTTTGATGGCGACAAGGCGGGAGTTGCCGCGCTTGTGCGGGCTTTTGCCCTGCTTGTAGAGATGGGGATCTGGGGGTATGCGCTGGCGCTTCCGGACGGTCATGACCCCGATAGCTATTTGCGCGCCTACGGCAAGGAAGGCTTCGAAAGGCACGCCACAAACAGAGTTCCCCTTGTCGACCTTTACGTTCTAGAGCGACTTAAGACGCTTGGATCTTCTCTTGAAGGAAGGGCCGCCCTTGTCAGGGAGTTCCACCGCCTCTTGGAAGCCTGTCCGGAGCCTATGTACCGCGCCTTCCTCTGGGAGCGCTTTAAAGAGCAATTCGGCCTTGTTCTCCCGGGTGTTGCCCCTAGGTTGAAGTCCAACCAAAAAGGGCAGTCCAATGAGCCAAAAGGCGAGGTGTTGTTACGGCCGGAGCCTTTCTCTTTAGTGCTCGCGTTCTTGATCCAGTTCCCAAAGTATATCCCTAAATTTAGGCCCTTCTCCCACTTTCTTAAGCGCGGCGGAGACCATCGTCTCGTAAGGGTGTGGGAAGCCATGGAACGGCTTTCCCTTCCAGAAGATCAGGGCCCGCTCTGGCAGAACCTTCGGGAACTTCCCGAAGTACGCGCTTCGGGAGCCTACTTGACAGGCTTTGTGAACGCCCTTGAGGCGTTTGCGTACTCCTCCTTAAGCCAGGCCTCGGCAGATGGAGTATTTGAAGAGCTGCTCTCAAGGGTTCGGGCCAAGGTCTTGATGGGGATGAGCATGGAGCTTAACCTAAAAATTAGGGAGGCCGAACAAAAGGGGGAGATGGCTGCGCTCAAGACGTTGCTAATAAGGAAAAAAGCAATAGTGGAAGCCCTAAAGCGTGGAGGGTCCGCATTGGATGAATCTCTAGACGCGTTTTGTTGACATACTTTCCATAGCATACTAAAATAAAGAAAACTAGCTTGAGTCGGGCTAAAACCCCCAAAGACACGGGTTTTCGTTATGTTTGCAGTTGGGGAAGTCGTCGTTTATCCCGGGCACGGTGTATGCAAAATAGAAAAAATTGTTGAAAGATTAATGTCTGGCGTGAACAAGCGGTTTTTTCTTCTTAGGGCTTTAGGGGCGGAAATGTGCATCTTAATCCCGGAAGACAAGATCGAGCATGCTGGCCTTAGGCATGTTGTCGACGTGCAGACTGCGGAACGCATCCTGGCCATCTTGAAAGAGCCGGATGTAGTCAAGGTCGAAAACAACCACAATAAGCAGAGCTGGAACAGGCGCTTCCGGGAATACATGGAGCGGATCAAAACGGGGAATACGGTACAAATCGCTGAAGTGCTCCGAACCCTCTCTAGCGTCGGGTTAACGAAATGTCTTTCGTTCGGAGAGAAGCGTATCTTGAACACGTCTAAGGCCCTGCTCGCACAAGAAATCGCCGTGGCCAAGCGCTGTAGCACGGATAGGGCTTTAAATGAAATCGAGGCGGCTTTGAACGGCGAACAATCCATTTAGCTGCGCTCAAGCGTTCCTTCGGGTCAAAAAGCTCCATGCGTATGCGAATCGGCATCGTGCTATGTGCTGCTGGGCTGGGGGAGAGGTCTGGGTTGTCCTACCCAAAGCAGTTCTTCGAGATTCAAGGCAAGCCGCTTTGGTTTTGGGCCTTAAGGCCGCTCCTTGAGCTCGATGCCAGCGTAATTCCCGTGATTGTTCTTCCGGCCAACGAAGTCGAGAACGCCCGCTTCATCGTTCCTGACGAAACAACGCGCCTTGCGGCAGGCGGTCCGACACGGACGGCCTCCGTGCGGAACGGGCTTGCCCTGCTAGCGGGAGAACAGCTTGATTTGGTGCTCGTTCATGACGGGGCAAGGCCTTGCTTGGAAAGCAGGCTGCTCGCTCCCTTGCTCAAAGAAGCGCGGGCCTTCGGAGCGGCAACGCTCGGGGTGTTCGTGCGGGACGCCATCAAAGAGGTGCACGGGTTGACGATTATCCGGGACATCCCAAGGGGTGGACTCTGTTTAATCCAAACCCCGCAGGCGTTCTTGCCGGAAACCCTCTACCGGGCACACGCGTTTGCCAAAGAAAAGGGCATCGAGGATGCGCCGGACGATGCCCACCTAGTACAGCTTCTGGGCAACGAGGTGCGCGTTGTTAGAGGAAGCCCGTTCAACCTCAAGGTAACCTACCCGGAGGATTTTGCATTCGCAAGCCGTTATCTTTTGGCCTAAGGGCAGGGGGTCGGTAGGGCGTGGACGACCTGCTAGGCGGGCTTCGAACCGGCCTTGGCCTGGACCAGCACGCCCTTGTCCAAGGCAGAGAGTTTGTGCTGGGGGGGGTCCGGGTTCCCTTTGACCGTGGTCCGCTTGGCCACTCCGACGGGGATGCGCTCTTGCACGCGCTTATGGACGCCGTTCTCGGAGCCCTGGGCGAACCCGACATCGGAACGCTGTTCCCTGCGCACGACCCATCGCTCCGCGGGGTTTGTTCGTTAACGCTTTTGGAGCGTGTCGGGGTGCTTGTCGCTCAGCACCAAGCACGCATCTTGAGCCTCGATGCAGTGCTTTTTCTTGAAAGGCCGGCCGTTGCCCCGTATCTTGATTCTATGCGCCACAACATTGCCTCCGCCCTTGACCTTTCTTTAGGCCGTGTGGGGCTCAAAGCGAAGCATCCTGAGGGGGTCGGTGCAATCGGCCGAGGAGAGGGCGTGATGGCGCAGGCCGTCGCGCTCGTGTGGTGTCCTTAAGAAAGGAGTTAAAAGCCATGATCCGGCTTCGCAACACGCTTACCCAGTCCAAGGAGGCCCTGACTCCGCTGGAGCCGGGCAGGGTAAGGCTTTATGTTTGTGGTGTTACGGTCTATGACCACTGTCACATCGGCCATGGCCGGGTCATGGTAGCGTTCGATGTCCTCTCACGCCTCCTTCGGCACGAAGGGCTGAAGACATTTTATGTCAGGAACATTACGGACATTGACGATAAGATCCTCGAGCGGGCGGGAGATAAGGGAATTCCTTACGAGCGGTTGACAGAAGGAATGATCGAGTCGTTTCAAGGGGATATGGCATGGCTCGGTGTCCAGCCTCCGGATGTCGAACCCCGCGCCACGGAGCATATTCAAGAGATGGTGGCATTGATCGAGAGGCTCCTTGTAAAGGGTGTGGCCTACGAGGCGGGCGGGGATGTCTACTTTCGCGTGCGTTCGGTGCCGGATTTTGGGGCCCTTTCCAAAAAGGAGCTTGATGAGCTGATCGCTGGCTCCAGGGTTGAAGTCAACCCAAAAAAACGCGATCCGTTGGATTTTGTGCTTTGGAAGGCGGCGAGCGATACCGATGCCGGGTTTCCAAGCCCGTTCGGCAAAGGAAGGCCCGGGTGGCATATCGAGTGCTCGGCTATGGCCATGCGTTACCTTGGCGATTTGTTAGACATCCACGGCGGCGGTGAGGACCTTGTCTTCCCCCACCACGAAAACGAGCGCGCCCAGACGCTTGCCGCAACGGGAAAGCCCTTGGCTAACCTCTGGATGCACGTCGGGTTTGTGACGATGAAAGACGTTAAGATGTCTAAGTCGTTGGGCAACACGGTGTACCTTCGTGACCTTAAGGCGAGCTACCATCCGGAGGCGCTTAGGGTTGCACTGCTTTCGACCCACTACAGGAGCCCGCTGGATTTCTCTTTCGAGCTCGTGGAGAATACTGGGCGGGCTTTGTACCGTTTTTACCTTGCAAGGGCCCGCCAAGAGGCGCGTTTGCGATCGGGCCAAGGAGGCAAGGGGCGCACAAAAGAGGCTCGTGCCCTAAAGGAAGAATTTCTAGGGTCGCTTAAAGACGACCTCAATACGCCAAGGGCCATCGGGGCGATATTCAAGACGCTGGGCCTTCTGCAAGAAAAGCCCGGGGTGGATGAGGAGACCTACAAAGAGCTTCTAGGGCTTTATAAGGAAGCGGACGAGATTTTGGGAGCGTTCGGGTTGGAGCCGTGCGCCTTCCTCGAGCGCATCGAATCGGCGTTTTTTAAGGAAAAGCGATTGGATCAAGGCACGCTCCAAGAGCTTGTCCGGGCGCGTGAGCTTGCAAGAGGGCAAAAAGATTTTCAGAGGGCGGACGCCATCCGCGAGCAGGTGAAAGGCTATGGAGTCTTACTAGAAGATACCCCTGAGGGTACGCTGGTGCGCCTGGACGTATAGAGGCTGACCATGGGACATCCGCTCGAGCCAAGCCTGCCCTTCAGGGTTCAAGAGCCGTTTAGTCCAAAAGGGGACCAGCCTAAAGCCATAGAACAGCTCGTTCATGGGATTCAAGGGGGCGTTGGCCACCAGGTGCTCCTTGGGGTGACAGGCTCGGGGAAGACGTTTACGATGGCCAAGGTGATCGAGGCCCTAAACCGGCCCGCGCTCGTCATCGCCCCGAACAAGACGCTAGCCGCCCAGCTTTACCAGGAGTTTGCCTCGCTCTTCCCCGAGAACGCGGTCGAGTTTTTTATCAGCTATTACGATTATTACCAGCCGGAGGCGTACGTCCCCGAAACCGACACCTACATCGAGAAAGACTCGGCCATCAACGACGACATCGACAAGATGCGGCACAGCGCCACAAGGAGCCTGTTGACAAGGCGGGATGTACTCATCGTCGCGAGCGTGTCATGCATCTACGGCTTGGGAGAGCCAGAGACTTACGGAGGGATGCATATCACCCTAGAGACCGGCATGGAGTTGTCCCCGGAGAAACTCATGCGGGAACTCGTCAAGATTCTCTACGAGCGAAACGAGGTCGATTTTCGAAGGGGAAGCTTCAGGGCCAGGGGGGACACGCTCGAAATCTTCCCGGCCCACGAAGAAGAGCGTGCCGTCAAGGTGGAATTCTTCGGAAACCGGATTGAGCGCGTCCTTGAAGTCGAGGCCTTTACAGGGAAACGGCTCGGAACGCTCAAGGCCGTTCGTATATTCCCCAATTCGCACTACGTCACGCCGGAAGACAGGCTAAAGCGTGCCGCGAGATCTATCGAAAACGAGCTTGAAGAAACCCTTGAGACACTAAAGCGCCAGGGCAAACTGCTTGAGGCCCAAAGGCTCGAGCAGCGTACCCGCTTCGATTTGGAGATGCTTTCCGAAATGGGCTTTTGTCACGGGATCGAGAACTACTCGAGGCATTTGACGGGCAGGCCCCCCGGTATGCCGCCGCCTGTCTTGCTCGATTACTTCCCCAAAGACTTCCTGTTGTTTTTGGACGAATCCCACCTGACGGCCGGCCAGATCGCGGGCATGAGCCGAGGAGACATCGCTCGCAAAAAGACGCTTGTCGAGTACGGGTTTAGGCTTCCTAGCGCGCTAGACAATCGGCCGCTCTCCTTCGAAGAGTTCGAGGGCATGGTCAAACAGGCCGTGTACGTCAGCGCAACGCCTGGACCATACGAGATGAGAAAGAGCAAAGGGCGGGTTATCGAGCAGATCATCAGGCCCACGGGCCTTCTAGACCCGCAAGTCCGGGTCAAGCCCGCAAAAAACCAAATCGATGACTTGGTCGCGGAAATCAAGGCGAGGGTCTCAAAGAAAGAACGGGTGCTCGTGACGACGCTGACAAAAAGGCTGGCCGAGGACTTGGTCGAGTACGTTATGGGTGCAGGTATTCGTGCCCGCTACCTACACTCGGACATCGATGCGCTCGAGAGGATGGCAATCATCAGAGAGTTACGGGTTGGAAGTTTCGATTGCCTCGTGGGCGTGAACCTTTTAAGGGAGGGCCTAGACATCCCAGAGGTCTCGCTCGTGGCGGTCCTCGATGCCGACAAGGAGGGGTTTTTACGCTCCCAGGTCTCTCTCATACAGACCTGCGGCCGGGCCGCCAGGAACGTCAACGGAGAGGTCCTTCTGTACGCCGATACAATGACCCCTTCGATGCGGGGGATGATCGCGGAGACCGACAGGCGTCGGGCGATCCAGCGGGCCTACAACGAAGCGCACGGAATCACGCCGGCTAGCATTCAGAAGGCCGTGTACGCTCCTCTTAGCTTGGCAACGCAGGAAAGCTTAGACGCCGTGGATATCGCAGACGACGCAGAGCTTGCAAGGGTGTTCAAAACGTCCTTCGACCTCGATAAGCGCATCAAAGAGGTAACGCGGGGGATGAAGGATGCGGCAAAGGCCTGGGAGTTCGAGCAGGCGGCAAGCCTTAGGGACGAGCTAAGAAGGCTCAAGGCGCTTGCGCTCAAGTGGACGAACCATGCTTGAGGCAAAAGCCTATCCAGAGCTTTTTAAGGCCTGGAAAAGCCTTCCTTCCGGTCCTGGCGTGTACAAATTTCTCGATCAGGAAGGCCAAGTCCTGTATGTTGGCAAGGCTAAAAACCTGCAAAGACGGGTAGGGAACTACCTAACCCAAAAAGACACCCGCTCTCAGGTTGGGTTTTTGCTTTCCAAGGCCCGGGGGATCGATTGGGTTCTTACAGGAAACGAGAAGGAGGCGCTGCTTTTAGAAGACGAGCTTATCAAGCGCTTCAGGCCGCGCTATAACATACGCTTTAGGGACGACAAAACCTATATTAGCCTCGTCATCGACCTTTCGCACGCTTTCCCTAGGCCCTGCATTCAGAGGCGCCCAAAAGCCAAAAAGAACCAGCTAATCCTCGGGCCCTACCCCTCTGGCGGAGTGATCAGGGACCTCTTGCACCTTTTGGAGCCCGTCTTTCCTGTAAGGACATGCTCGGATACGGAGTTCCGGAACCGGGTCAGGCCATGCCTCAAGCATGGGCTTGGGCTCTGCAGCGCTCCTTGTGTGGGGCTGATCGACCAGGATGCTTATGCGCGCCTGCTCAAAGGGATCGTCTCGGCGCTTCGGGGCCGGCTTGGCGAGCTAAAGCCTCTGTTCAAAGAGCAGATAGAGCGCTATGCCGAGAGGTGCGAGTTCGAGAAGGCCGCCCAGCTTCGCGACAGGCTAAAAATGCTCGAGGGGGCCCTTCAGGCGCAGCACGTCGTTGTCTACCAGGGGCTAAACAGCGCGGACGTTTGGTCGCTGGCCCAGCAAGGCAGGCTCGCTACGGCCTACCGCTTATGCCTTCGCGAAGGCCGGCTTGAAGGCGGCCTGGCCTACCACGGCCAGGGTTTGGACGTAGACCCAAAAGAGACGCTCACCCGCTTGCTCGCGGATGCCTACGCAGAAGGCTCTAATATCCCCAGCGTGCTCTACGTACCGTTCCTGCCTGAAGGAAAAGAGGCGCTCAAACAGCTGCTTTCCCAACGGGCCGGGCTTGACGTAAAGATCTTGACGCCTCCAAAGGCTATACCCGACGTGCTCGCCTTAATGGCCCAGGCCGAGCAGAACGCCCGTCAACGGCTGCTTGAGCGCCTAGACGACGCGCTCAAGGCCAAAAGGGAAATTCTTGACTTGCAGATGGCACTCAAGCTCCCGGGCCATCCGGAGACCATCGCCGGGTTCGATGTTTCCAACCTCTTGGGCCAGGACATTGTGGCCTCCATGGTGGTTTTTAGGGAAGGGAGGCCGAGCAAGGAACATTATCGCCATTTTATCGTTCGATCCGTCAAGGGCGGCCCCAACGATTTCCTCTCGATTAAAGAGGCCGTAGGCCGGGGGTTGTTGGAGCTTTCAAAGGCTGGGCTTTCCACAGACTTAATCGTCGTGGATGGAGGTCGTGGGCAGCTTTCGTTGGCCAAAGAGGCGCTAAACGAGCAGGGATATGGAGCGGTCCCAACGATAGGGATCGCCAAAAAGCACTCCAGCTCGGACTTTGAGAGGGTTATCCTGCCAGACGAAGACACGCCCTTGATCCTGCCTGAGTATGCCCCCGCGCTCAAGCTACTCAAGCGCCTAAGGAACGAGGCGCACCGTTTTGCCGTGACGTTCCACAGGAAGCGCAGGCAAAAGCGCGCCCTTGCTTCCTGGCTGGACAACGTCAAAGGGGTTGGTAGGTTGACCAAAAAGCGCCTTTTGATGCGATTTGCGACCCCAAGAAGCCTGCTTGACGCCTCCTACGAAGACTTGGCGGATGCAATCCATACAACCCCAAAAAGGGCTCTAAGTCTAAAAAGGGCTCTTCAAGATGCCTTTCCCTCATCTTGACTGCTTTTTCCCATGTGTTAGGCTTGGGGCAAGCCTTTTTTTTGGTTGACAACCCTCTTGCCATTGATTAGAATAACGACAGCAAAATCAGCCTTCCGAAAGGCGAAAGGATTGCGTACGTTCCCAGTGGGGTTTTGGTTTCATTTGTTGAATAACGCTCAAGGGAGGGAAGAGTCCATGAAGTGGAGGAAGGGAAGATTTCCCTTACTGCGCCTTCCGTTGGCCGTGGCGGGTATCGCCGTGCTGACGGGGGGGCTTGCGGTGGGTGGAAGGGCGAGCGAGTATCTCACATCGCCCTTTACGTCCGCAAGCAACTCGTTGCAATCGGCTTCAAACATCGCAAGCGCGCCGTTCCAGTCGGTGAGCAATTCTCTTTCCTCGGCAAGTCCGGGCACTGGTGGGCCAGCTGGTCAGCTTGACCCCAACGTAGACTCGGACGGCGACGGGATTTTAAACGGCGATGAGCTGCGCCTAGGGACGGACCCGCGGGATGTCGACACCGACGACGACGGCATTTGGGACGGCCGCGAGCTCCAGTGGCTTCTGAACCCGCTTTCTGCCGACACCGACAACGACGGCATCCAAGACGGCACCGAGATTGGGCTTACCTGCGAGATGGTTATGCAGGCGATGTCGGCCGTTAAGGAGGGTGTCAAAGGGACGGACTTCAATAAGTTCCAGCCCGATTTGGACCCAACATGCACGACAAACCCGCGCAACGCCGACTCTGACGGCGGCGGCGTGGTCGACGGCCTTGAAGACTGCAACGGCAACGGCCGCGTGGACAACATGGACGATCCTGGCTACAACCAGACGCTGGCGGTGAACAGGACGCAGCCCATGGGTGCGTGCTTCGCTCAAATGCCGGCGGCTCCCGCGGGGGCTCCTCAAAGAGGACCAGGACTGTTCGGCTCGAGCGGGAACCTAGTGGGCTCGCCGTTTACCTCTGCGGCGTCGATATCGACCTCTCCTTCGGCGAGCACCCAGCAGTCTGTAAACTCGACGGTAGGAAGCTTGCCTGTTTCTGGCGGCCCGAGCGCTTTTGTGAGCACATCGCCTTCGGCCACATCCCAGTCGGCCGTGACAGTGCCTGCGAACTCATCGGCAAACGTGGCGGGAAGTCCGTTCAACGCCTCGCAGAGCGTTTCGGGCAGCCTGAAGACGCTCAAGACGCAGAATATTTCAGGAAGCCTTTCGCAGAGCGTAACTTCGCCCTCGCAGTTGGCATCG
>WOZJ01000018.1:32623-41327 GCA_011620345.1 Nitrospirota bacterium | reverse complement strand
GAATATTTCAGGAAGCCTTTCGCAGAGCGTAACTTCGCCCTCGCAGTTGGCATCGGATAGCCTGACGTCTCCCTCTGCCTCTGCATCGCCCGGGCCGACGGCTCAGCCCACCCAGGGGCCTGTATCCACAGCGAGGCTCGAGCGCAGCCCTTGCGACCGTAGCGATGACGGCGATACGACCCGCGCGTGCCCGCCCGGGGCCATAACTGGCATCGTTCCGCCTGGAGAAATTGCTTGCCCGGAGGGCCAGCTCTACAACCCAGCCACGGGTGAGTGCGTTGCAATGCCCGAAGCCGGTGCACCGGTTGTGTGCGGCGCCGGGACCGAACCTCGGGATACGGATGGCGACGGCGTTGGTGATACGTGCATGCCTACTGAGCCTGGAGCGCCTACTGAGCCTGGAGCGCCTACTGAGCCTGGACCACAGATTGCCTGCGGCCCTGGAACAACCCAGCAGGGCAATGCTTGCGTGCCGGTTGTCTGCCCCGAGGGCTTTACGCTTCTGCCTGGCCATCCGCTTGCGGACGCTCAAGGCTGCGTGGACTTCTGGGCCGATGCCGATAATGACGGCATTCCGGATGCATGGGAAGCGGATAACGGGCTAGACTGGACGGTCAATGACCGCAACCAGGATCTGGATAAAGACGGCTGCTCGAACTTGACGGAGTTCATCATGGGGACGAATCCAAACGACCCCACGGATGGCCTGTGCCTCGATTACTGGCGGCCGTATCCGCCGTTCTAAACCCTGGCAACAAATAAACCGGGAAGGGGAGCGCCCCTTCCCGGGGCATAAAGGTTAAGAATGTTTATCAACGGAGAGTTTGGGGGATCAGCGATGAAGAGGTTACGGATTCTCGCGCTTGCGGCGGGAGTTGCGCTGGTGGGTGGGACTGCCCCCTACGCAACCTCGTTTGCGCAGGAAGAAGACGAGGTGCTTTACGAAGAAGTGGGCCCTTCTGAGGAGCAGGCCTTGCCCGAAGAGGGTGTTGGCGAAGAAGAACTTTCGTTGCCCGAAACTGGGACGACGGAGGTAGAAATTCCGGCCGATACGGTAGAAGCGCCGGAAGCTGGGGCCATGGAAGAAGAAGTCGCACAGGCGCCGACTCAGCCTGAAGTGACGACCGAGGAGCAGCCCTATTACCGTTTCGTAAAGGCGCCGAACTTCTTCGGTACGACCGGTTTGACCATGACGCCGACGGCAAACACGATCGGCAACCTAAAGTTCCATGTCGGCGTGTATGGAAACTTCTTTATGGACGACAACGATACTATCCGAAAGAACAACAAGATTTATTACCTTCAGCCCGTTGTCGGCGTGGGCATTACCGATTACATCGAGGTGTCGGGGTCTTTCCCGTACGTGTGGTACGAAGGGGAATACAAGGTTCGCCAGGGCTACCCGTGGGAAGGCGAGCGCCATAAGGACGACCAGGGCGATTACCGCCTGACGGCTAAGTTCAAGATTCTTGACCCGAGGAAGTTTCCTGTCGGCGTGGCCGTCGTTGGGTTTTCGCAGTTTGGCACCGGTCCCGAGGAAGTGCCCGGATTTACGGGTGAAGACACCTACGGCGTGCGCGGCGTTTTCACCTATGAGAAAGAATGGTTTATCTTAACGACCGCGTTGGGTGCCAACTTCAACCAGGCCCCTTCCAATTATGCGGGAAATAACTGGAACAACACGACCTTCGCTTATGAAGTGGGTGCTGGCGTTGCCCCCCTTGAAGACCTCATGCTCATGGTCGAGTACCGCGGGCAGGAATCGCGCATCCGGGGCGGTGACAGAGACGTGACCATGCCAGACGGTGTGCAGTATCGCTACTATAACGACAGGCCTCAGGCTATCCTGGCGTCG
The DNA here is from genome assembly GCA_011620345.1 of Nitrospirota bacterium. Lineage (GTDB taxonomy): Bacteria > UBA2233 > UBA2233 > UBA2233 > UBA2233 > UBA2233. Next base: position 39,472 of record WOZJ01000018.1, on the reverse strand, counting down.
GCTCGCTACCACCTTGGCCGTGGCTTCATGCTGACAGCCGGCGTGGACTTCGGCATGTCACACAGCGTGGACGACTACAGAGGAATCGTAGGCTTTACGTGGTCGGGCCCGACCCCGCCAAAGCCGATGAAAGAGCGCGTGGTAGAGGTGCCCGTCGAGAAGGTTGTCGTCAAAGAGGTGCCCAAGGTTGTTCGGGTGGAGAGGCTGGTGTTTTCGGACATCAACTTCGAATTTGATAAATCAACCCTGACGAATTTGGGCAAAGGAAAGACCTACCTTATTGCCCAGAAGCTCAAGGAGTCCCAAAACATCAAGGTGGTCATTGCCGGCCACGCCGATTATATCGGCACCGAGCAGTACAACCTGAACCTTGCGAGGCGGCGCGCCGAAACGATCCGGAAGGAGATTCTCAGGCTTGGTGTCTCTCCCGAGCAGATCGGCGACATCGTAAGCTACGGAGAGTCCAAGCCGCTCGTCGACATGAAGCAGCCTTGGGCGAGGGCGGTCAACCGAAGGGTTGAATTCGAAGTGATGGGTGCTGAGCCCGTTCAAGAGGAAACTATCGAAGAGGGCGCCCCTTCGGAAGGAGAGCAAATGCTCGAGGAGGCTCCTTCTCAAGAAGAGGCTCCGGAAGAGCTTCCAATGGATGAGGTCTTCTAAAAAACAGAAAGACCAATCAACACAGGCCGGCAAGGAGTGTTTCTCCTTGCCGGCCTGTCGTCGTATAAAGACTATTGAGATGGGGTGTTTTCGCAATGAAATCACGTCTGTTATTGCTGAGTATTCTAGGAGGAATTCTTGGAATTCTGGCGCTTATGAGCGGGCCAGCAATTGCCTTGGAAGGGGGCAGCAAACAAATTGCCTACATCCTGCAAAGAGCGCCGGTATACATCGAAAGGAACGCATCCTCCCATGCAGCCGGTTATCTTGCGCCCCACAGTTGGTACCGAGTAAGGGCAACAAAGGTCGAGCAGGATGGAGTACCTTGGGTAGGGATTGTCATGCCAGAGGATGGCGCAATAAACTGGGTAGAGCAGAGGTATCTCGTGATCCGTGATGAGCTAATCAGCGAGAGCCCCCAGCGACTCCTCGATATTCTGGCTAAAAAACCATGGCCGGAAACGACAAAGGCAAAAATTCTCGAGGGAACGATTGACCTCGCCATGACAGAAGAGCAGCTCAAGCTTGCATGGGGTACTCCTACAAAAATCGAAGAAGAGGTGATCGACCAAGCAGGGCTCAAAAATAAGGCAAAGAAATACTGCTACGGGCCTTATGTCGTGTACGTTGTGAATGGCATCGTTGCCAGGATTCCCTAGCACCATAATAGTACTTTGAATCGGTCGCCCCTTGACCTTCCCACTCCTTGGATACGCTGCACTAGGCTATGTCTTGGGGAATCAGGGGGGAGGTTCTGCGGGCTCCCTTTTTGTTTGGCTGTGTACCTTCGCCGCGTTGTCATGGATCTCCAGCCGACGTGTAGGCTTGGCGGTAGCCGTTTCATTCTTGCTCCTTGGAGCGGCTGCTGCTAGGTCGGAGTCTTCTAAGGAAAGATCGGCGAACCAGTCGTTGGTCCAGCTCTTTGCCTCTTGGAAGCATTCGCAATGTCAAGGCGAAGGGAGGATTGTAAAGATGGCCCTTTCGACTGCCGGGAAGCCCTCTACGGTGTTTATCCTGAACCCTCTTGTTTTGGACAACGGCTATTACCGTACGAAAATTTCCTTCCCATTCCCGGTACGCGTTGTCGGAAATGTTCCAAGGGTTGTGATGGGAGACTGGGTTTCGTTTGGGAACCTCATGCATTCAGGGTCTGAATGGAACCCCAGAAAACTCCCGGGCTTGGAAAGTACGGCGGTGCATATCGTAGACAGGGGCGTGCGTACTGGGGTACGCGAAGCGGTGCAGGCCCGTATGAAAGGCGACACCCTCGGGCTTTTCGAGGGGTTGTTGTGGGGGGATACCAGCATGCTGTCCCGGTTGAGCCTTGAGCAATTCCGAGGAACGGGCCTTATTCATCTTCTGGCCGTGTCGGGGATGAACATCGGAGGGGTATTGCTTTTAAGCTCCATCTTAGTGGGCGGCCTTGCGAGGATTCCGGGAGTGCTCAGGGCCGTGAGCTCTCAAAGGCTTTTTTTGGCTTCTTATGTCATGATAGGTATCGCGTATCTTCTTCTGGCTGGCTTCCCCGCGGGCCTGACCCGTGCGTATATGATGGGCGGGATGGCTTTGCTGGGATTCATGTCCGCCTCGGAATCGCGGGCTATGCAGGCGCTTTTCGTGGCTTTTTTCGTGATAGTTCTGTGGAGCCCTTCTGTGGTATCTGAAGTCAGCTTTCAGTTGTCCTTTCTTAGCACGTTTGCCGTGATAGTGTCAGCAGGCCTGTTGAGAGCCATCCAAAGGAGAATTCGTGGAGTTCCTACCGGCGGCGCGATGAGGTATTTATTGGCACTATCCTTTACCTCACTCTTCGTTACCCTGACGCTTGCCCCTTACCTGACATACCTGTTTGGCGAGGCGCCTCTTGGTTCCAGCGTTCTCAATCTCGCGTTCATCCCGCTAACGGAGCTTGTCCTATTTCCCCTCGCTGCAGTTGCATGCCTGTCTTCGTTCGTTTTTCCGCCAATGGCCGCGTTGTTGGCCTGGTGCTTCGATGTTCTTGCCGCGTGCTCTTTGAGTCTGATGGGGCGTCTTTATTCGGTCGCATGGGTGCAGAAGAGCTCCTTGATCTTGAACCTCTCGCCCGTCCATCTTAACCTATTCTATGGGGGGTGGCTTGTGGGGAGTTTATGGTTACTCAAAAAGGCAAGGGCATGGCAAGGCTGAGCGCGATTCGTGGGTTTCACGACTCTACCGGGGATATTCTCGGACGAATTGAGCAGGTAGAGGCGGTTGCCAGGAAGACGCTCGAAGTTGCGTGTTATGAGCCCATTCGGCTTCCAATCGTGGAGTACTCCGAAGTGTTCCTCCGGAGCGTAGGGCCTTCGAGCGACATTGTCCAAAAGGAGATGTATACGTTCGAGGATGCCTCCGGGCGGAGCCTAACGCTTCGGCCAGAAGGAACCGCTGGATTCATCAGGGCCTACCTAGAGCACGGCCTCTACAAAGAAAGGCCAGTATGTAGGTACTGCTACAGCGGGCCGATGTTTCGGCATGAAAGGCCACAAAAAGGGAGGCTTCGTCAGTTCCATCAAGTAGGCGCGGAAGCGATGGGGGTATCGGATCCATGTCTCGATGCCGAGCTGATTACGCTCGCCGATCGTATTCTAAGGGGCCTTGGGCTTGGAGGGTTCGAGGTCCATCTCAATTCGATCGGGTGCGAGACTTGCAGGGAACCGTTCAAGCAAGAACTCGTAGCTTTCTTGCACAAAAGCTCTACGACGCTGTGCGAGGATTGCCGCCAACGGAGCGTTCTCAACCCGCTTCGAGTCTTTGACTGCAAGGCATGCAAGGAAGCGCTCGAGAAAGCCCCGGTGATGCTAGAGCACCTCTGCCAGGAATGCCTCGAGCATTTTCAAGCGGTAAAGGCCTGCCTGGGTGTGTTCGGTGTCGATGTGAACATAAACCATCGCATCGTTCGTGGGCTGGATTACTACAACCGAACAACGTTCGAAATTTACCCGGAAGAGGGCGGGGCACAAAGCGTCCTTGTCGCCGGCGGTAGGTACGACGGCTTGGTCGAGACGATGGGCGGCCCCCCGACGGCGGGGATCGGTTTTGCGTTAGGCGTAGAGAGGGTAGCCGAACGGCTCCAGCAAAAAGAAAAGAAGGCCGACCTTGGGGTTGAGAAACCATCTCTTGCCGTCCTTGCGTTGGGAGAGCAGGAAAATCCAGCATTATGCCGTGTTTTGACCAAACTGTGGGATGCCGGAACTTCTGCAATGCCGGTATGGGGCCCGCAGGGGCTGAAAGCAAAGCTCCGGTTCGTTGACAAACGAGGCTTTCGGTACGCATTGTTTCCTTCGGATGCGGGCCGCATGATCCTTAGGGACATGCAGGCCGGTTCTCAGTCTGAAGGGTCGTCTGCGGAGGTAGGCTGGATTATGGCCCGTATTCATGCCCTCGGAACGGAGGGGTAATCGGAGGAGATCATGCCAAGCGTGTTTCGTACTCATTATGCCGGCGAGCTTTCGCTCGCGCTCGAGGGCGAGGTAGTGGCTGTCAGCGGCTGGGTCAAAAGGATTCGCGACCACGGAGGGTTGGTTTTTTTGGAAGTGTGGGACCGATCTGGACTTGTGCAGGTAGTGGCCGATCCCACGAGTGCGGACTACGAACCCATGAAACAGGTGAGGCTTGAGTACGTCGTCAAGGTAGAGGGTCAAGTGAAGCGGCGACCCTCGGGTACCGAGAACCTACAGCATAGCACCGGGGATATCGAGATCCGCATTTCTAAGCTAACCGTCCTGAATGCCTGCAAGCCGCTTCCTTTCCTCATCGAGGACGATGCAGAAGTTCAGGAGAACGTCAGGCTTCTTTACAGGTACCTTGACTTGCGTCGTCCGCGCATGATTGAAAACCTTAGGGTAAGGCATTCCGCGATGCAGGCCACGCGGAAATTCTTGAGCGATAACGGGTTCATGGAGGTCGAAACCCCTATACTGACGAAGAGCACTCCCGAGGGCGCAAGGGATTTTCTCGTCCCTTCGAGGCTTACAAAGGGACATTTCTATGCCCTTCCGCAGTCCCCGCAGCTGTTCAAGCAGCTCTTGATGGTTGCAGGGTTCGACCGCTATTTTCAAATTGCCCGCTGCTTTCGAGACGAAGATCTAAGGGCAGACAGGCAGCCGGAATTTACCCAGATAGATATCGAGGCGTCCTTTCTTACGCTCGAAGAGTTCCTAGAGGTCAACGAAAGGCTCGTTGAGAAGATTTTCGGTGAGCTTGGGATTGCGCTTGAGAGGCCATTTCGTAGGATCTCCTACAAAGATGCCATCGAAACGTACGGAACGGACAAGCCGGATGTTCGTTTTGGCATGCACCTGAAGGATCTTTCGGCCGTCTTTTCGGGCTCGTCTCTCGAGGTTTTTCGCAAGGCCATGGAGTCGGGAGGGGTCATCAAAGGGCTTAAGCCGGAAGGACTGAAGGAGTTTTCCCCAAAAGAGCAGTCCGTTCTCGAAGAAATGGCTCGAAGTGTAGGGCTGGGGGGGTTGACGATCGTAAGGCGCGAAGGAAGCGCCCTCAAAGGCCGACTTACTCGGCACTTCTCCGAGGCTGAGACATCCGGAACCATCGAAACGCTAGGCCTTGGGGACGGTGAATGGGGAATACTCGCCGTCGGGCCCAATGCTAAACTCTGTACGGGGCTTTCCCAGGTTCGTCTCTACTTTCGCGACAAACTTGCGCTTGTCCCGGCTGGGAGCCACGCGTTCCTTTGGGTGGTAGATTTCCCGCTATTGGAGTACGACGAGGCAGAAGGAAGGTATGTTTCGATGCACCATCCGTTCACTGCCCCGATGGACGAGGATATCCATAAGCTTGAGCAAGACCCTTTGACGGTCCGTGCGAAGGCCTACGACATGGTCCTTGACGGCAACGAAATTGGAGGTGGATCGATGCGAATCTACAATGCCGCCGTTCAAGAGCGCGTGTTTTCCTTGCTGGCAATCTCCAAGGAAGAAGCTAGGCAGAAGTTCGGTTTTTTGTTGGACGCCTTGGCCTACGGCGCCCCTCCGCATGGCGGCATTGCCTACGGGTTGGATCGCATCGTTACTTTGGTAGTAGGGGCTTCCAGCATTCGTGAGGTGATTGCCTTCCCAAAAACGCAAAAAGGAACCTGCTTGATGACCCAAGCACCCTCTCCCGTGAGCGAGGATCAGCTTCAAGAGCTTGGGATACAGCTCGTGAAGTCAAAAGCAGAGGCGGAGGGGTTGGACGTATAAGCCCAGGAGATGTTAGCCGCCTTGTCGATGAAACGCCGCTTGCTTCGTTCGGCGGGCTTTCGGCCACAGGAAGGGTGCTTGATTCGTGCATACACGCACAAGTAGTTTGAGTAAAAAAAAGGAGAGGAAGAAGGAAATGGAGAGCCGAAAGCATCTCGTTTCCGTTGCTGTATGTTTTGGGGTCTTTTTTCTCGTTGGAGGCTGTGCCACGGCACCATATAAAGACTACTACGCGGCAAGGCAAGCCTACGAGACAAAGGCCCCGATGGTCCAGGCCATAGACCCAAAGAAATACGAGGACTACCGCAATCTGTTTGTCCAGATGCAGCAGGAGATGGACATGAAGCATTGGCGAAAGGCAAAGAAGCTTGCCAAGAAAATTCAAGCGCTCGACGCGGGGCTCCCGGATGACAAGCGGGATGCATCCCAAACGCCTATTAAGTAAAGACGACCAGACCCCGTAGATATAGCCAAAAATTCCTAGTATAATTAAACCAGATTCGCTTTAAACTACGAAGGAGGGACCATGGATCGGGCCCTGTTGGTTCTTGCTGTTGTATTGTGCTTTTTTGCGCTTTTCCAGGTCATTCTCTGTATCTTTTTTTTGGCCCAGCTAACCCTTCTTGCAAAAAAAACGAAGGAACTGACTGAGGTTGTAAAAAAAGAAGTGAGTCCCGTGGCTCATTCTCTTGACCGTCTCATCGGAGATGTTCGGGATATTTCCGAGAATGCAAAATTTCAGCTTCGCAGGAGCGATCAAACCCTAGAATATGTCCATAAGGGCCTACTGCAGGCGACGGACGGCGTGGTTAAATCGGTTTCCGTACTGAGCACCCGTGTCCTGCCGGCCGTCAACACGACGTACGCTACGGCGTATGGCATCTACAAAGGGTTGAGGTTTTTCTTCGATAGGCAAAGGATAGGCAAAGGAAGGGTCGTTCGTTAGGTTCCTGAAGTTACACACAACAAAGGA
>WOZJ01000018.1:0-32523 GCA_011620345.1 Nitrospirota bacterium | reverse complement strand
GATAGGCAAAGGAAGGGTCGTTCGTTAGGTTCCTGAAGTTACACACAACAAAGGAAGGGCAGCAATGGAGAGAAAAGAAGTGCATTTGGATCGTGAGCGCGGCGGTCTTTCTATGGTAGCGATGTTCTTCGTGGGATGGGGTATGGGCGCCTTGACGGGCTTCTTTCTGTCTTCAAGGCGTGAGCTGGAGTATGGGGAAAAGGCGAAGGATTTGGCAGGAAGGCTAAAAGACAAAGCCGAAGCAATGGGTTCTAGCTTTTCTGAAAGGCTAAAAGACAAAGCCGAAGCAATGGGTTCTAGCTTTTCTGAATCGGCGAGACAAGCCTTGGACCGGATTCTTCGGGCATCGACGGAGTTGTTCGAGCGCGGAAGGTCGCTGGCGGAGACCAGGAAAAAAGAACTGCTGGATGCGATCGATGAGGGAAAGAAGACGATCCAAGAAGAGCTCTCCAAGGCCGAGGAAGAGCTTAAGGCCGAGGAAAAGGACTAATCAGGGTTCCCTTCAAAAAACCCGTGATCATTCCTTTGGATGCAGACTCAATGGCCTCGGCGAAGAACCAGCAGCTTCGCAAGGAGGCCATTGAGTACCTCCAAATCCAAGAAGATTTCTACGGGCAGGTTCGCCGGTTAGGGTTTGAATTTGCTCCCAAATCTGACCCGGTTCAGCCAAAAGAGCAGATGGAACGGCTCAAGCGAGGGGGGGCCATCTTTCTCAATGGGGGAAGGAGCATTCACGTTGGCCGTCTCTCGCCCGCATGCAGGGCTTGCGAGAAGGGCATCGGAAGCCGGACATTTTTCATCTCCTTCCAATGCAATAGGGATTGTTATTTTTGTTTTAACCATACAATGAAGGATTACGGCTACTACCTGCAACATGAGCGGGATGCCAAAGAAGACCTTTATGCTTTGGCAAAAAAAACGCCAGAATTGCAGTTTGTAGGCCTTAGCGGAGGAGAGCCGCTACTTCATCCTGAAAAAGTGATCGATTTTTTTCAGACCGCTCGTACGCTTTTTCCAGAGGCCTATATGAGGCTTTATACCAACGGGGATTTTGTAGATTCTTCCATCCTTCGGGCGCTTTCAAAGGCAGGACTGAACGAGATTCGTTTCAGCATCAAGATGGAGGATTTTTACGAGGGAAAAACTGTTTATGATTCGCTCGTATCGGCCAACGAGCACCAACTTGTAGCGATGGTCGAGATGCCCATCGAGCCCGGTACGGAAGGCGTGATGCAAGGCATCTTGAGGAATCTTAACCAGATCGGGATATTCGGCATCAACCTGCTGGAAATGCTTTGTTCGCTCGTTCACCCCGGAGCCTATAAGGAGCGGGGATACCTGATTAAAAATCCTCCTTGGTCCGTTCTCTACGACTATTGGTACCCCGGCACTTTGCCGATTGCGGGCAGCGAAGCGGCCTGCCTGAATCTACTGGAGTATGCCCTTGAGGAGGGCTTTAAGCTTGGGGTGCATTATTGCTCCGGCGAGAACAAGCACACGGCCCAGCTGTTTCGCCAGAATGCCGGCGGTCCAATTCCAAAAACGCACACCTTCTCGGAAAACAGCTACTTCTTGGTTTCAGCCAAGGCATACGGCAAGGATGCCCTGGAAGTCCTTCGAGTATTCCAGAGGTCAGGCTTCCAAAAATTCCGGTTCGACCCGGCCTCTCGGATCCTAGAATTCCCGGTAGGAATGGTTCCCACCTTACCAAACCCAGACATGCAGATTGGTATCGCAACAAGTACTCTCGAGCGTTCCAACGGCGAGGTGCTCCTAAGAGAGTTGCGGCTTGATTTGACAACCCCCCGAATCTTCGACCCTAAAAGGGACGTGTAACGCTCCTAGGGGTCGCATTTTTTTAAATCCTTTCATTCCTAAAAGAAGAGAGTTACCGAGAAAGCGCCTATACGGGCGGGCTTTCTGAAGGAATACCGCGCGCCTTAGGGCTTGTGCGTATATCCGTTGTGTTACAGTAAAAAAAAACCAAAAAGGGCGTTAGCGGTGTTTATGCGAGAAAAATCGAGACGTCTCGGTCTCTTGCCCGACCTCGAATCCCTGATCGTGTTCATGAAGCGCCTGCTTTCTGAAAGGCAGAGGTTTTGTGTGTTTTCTGTAAACTTCCGGGAAATTATTGGCAATGGCCAGGCAAGCGCATCCTCTAAGGTCGATCTTTACCAGACGCGAACCCTTGCAGAATCGCTGGCCGAATATGCGGGCATCGATGGGACCGGCTGCGTGATCGGCCCATGGGAGCTTCTTCTAATCCCCGACGCTCCAATCGAGCGTAGCGAGAAAATGGTCGTGGTACCAAAAATTAGGGAGTTCTTCCAAAATCCCGCCTTTCTTCAGGCCTTTGGGATAGAAGATGGCGCCTCTTTGCGGGGGGACATTCGTGTTGGCGTGCTGGAAGCGGCGTTGAATTGCGAGCTTTCCTTGGATTATCAGGTTCTTCGTATCTTCCAAGACCTCAACACTACGCTAAACGACGGAGGGAAGGGGGACGACAAGGGCTACGACACCTCTTACAAGATAGAGGCCGGCATTCAGGAGATTATTCAAAGGGGGCTCATTTCTACGCGTTTCCAGCCGATCTATTCGCTCAAGACGGCCGAATTGTTTGGCTATGAATGCCTCTCCTTCCCTACAACCTCCGTGCCGTTTTTAAACATCGTTCAGCTTATCGGAGCCGCCAAAGAGACGAGCCAGCTGACGTTGCTCGAGGGAGCCATGCGGGAACGCGCCTTCTTTAACGCCTCGAGGCAAAAGATTCAAAAAAGGCTTGCCGTAAACATCGACCCTGAAGTGGTCTTAGCGCCTTCCCGGGAAATTGGGCTTACCAAAGCGCTTGCCCAGAGGTATGGGCTTTCCTACGATCAGCTCGTTGTCGAGGTTACGGAAAATATCAGGCTCCCTACCCTCCAAGGCGTGCTCGAGGCCATTGCCCATTACAAGCGTCAGGGGTTTGTCGTGGCAATCGACGACGTGGGTGCCGGCATCAGCCTCATCCCTATCCTTGTCCATCAAACGCCGGATATCATCAAGATAGACAGGGGAGTTATCCAAGATCTCGGCAAGTCATACATCAAGCTCCGCCTTGTGCGTTCTCTCGTGGATTTGGCCCACTCCTTAGGAGTCCTCGTTGTTGCCGAGGGAATCGAGACCTTTGATGAGCTCAAAGAGGTCTATAAGCTTGGAGTCGACCTAGGGCAAGGCTATTTCTTGGGAAGGCCGAACGAATCGGTGGCTGGTTTTTCGGAGTCACTTACGGAGATCCACAAATTGTTTTCCAAGGTAGAAATCGGCGAAAGGCCCGCCTCGGGAAGCGGCATCGAGGAACTGAAACATTTTGTCGAACCCATTTTCCCAACCACAAAGGTAAGGGTAGTGGTTCAGAGGTTCAAGGAGAAAGAAGACCTGGTGGCGTTGCCTGTTGTCAACCCAATGGGAAGTCCCGTCGGCCTCGTTGTCCGCGAACCCTTGTTCCTTAAACTATCCAGTGAGTTTGGGTATGCCTTATACTGCGAAAAGCCGATCGAGCGATTAATGGACTCCAACCCCGTGATCGTCGAAGCAACGGATTCTCTAGAGCGTGTTTCCAGGGCCTGCCTGGAACGCCCGCCTTTTCGTGTGTATGATCCATTTCTTGTGACGAAGTCCGGGAAGTATTCAGGGCTAGGGACTGTCCACGAGCTATTCCGAAAGACCTCCGAGCTCCAGATATTGTTCGCAACGTATGCAAACCCGTTGACGGGGCTACCCGGAAACATCCCGATTTACGACGAGATCAACCGAAGGATTCAAGGGCGCCTTAGGCACGTGGTTGTCTATGCGGACCTCGACAACTTCAAAGCCTACAACGACCGTTATGGGTTCACCCATGGGGACGATGTGATCAAATATACGGCCTTTACGCTCAAGAGCGCGATCGATCAAGCCGAGGATGGGTTTTTGGGGCATGTTGGGGGGGATGACTTTATCTTCATCCTCCCCGTAGAAAACTCGGAAAAAGCCTGTATGGAAATTGTCGAACGTTTCGACGCCTCCATCGCGAACTTCTACACCGAAGAGGACCGGAGCCGGGGATACATTGTGTCCCAGGATAGAGAAGGGCACGTTCGGGAATTTCCCCTCATCGCCATCTCTATGGCTGGCGTTCTGCTTGAGCCTGGAGCATTTGATGGGCATCTTGAGGTGGGAGAGGAGGCGGCCAAACTCAAAAAGGTCGCCAAAAAAAACACTGCGAGCTGCTTTGTCGCCTCGTGGAAAGCCGATGCCTTGTAATAAAACCGTAACGTTTCCGTCACAAAGCTGCAACCTGGGCTGTGGTACGCTGATCTCATGATTGGTAAAACACTAGCCGTCAGGAGGCAATAAATGGTCATAGACCTGCACACCCATATGATGCTATCCAAAACGTTCACGTTCGAACCGAAGCGCGTCGATCGTTACATCAGGACCGCTTCTGTAGTCGGCCTGCAAGGCATAGCGGTTACAGAGCACTTGCACGCGCCGGATTATTTTGGCGTATACCGCTACTTTTCGTCTCGTTTTCCATACAAAGACGGGGTGTACCGAGTCGGAAAGAATTTTGCATTTCTTCCTGGCGCGGAGATTAGCATTGCCGAGGGGGGGGACATCTTGGCCATAGGCCCGGTTGAACATGTCCGTACCCTTGCAGCGAGGCTTTCTATGCCCCCGGTGTCGGGCTACAAGCCGCCATTCGAGGAATTGCTTGGTGCCCGCGATGGGCTTGAGGTATTGCTTATCGGTGCGCACATGTTTAGAGGAGAAAAAAACCTAGAAAAGTTTCCCGAAAGGCTTCTCAAGCGTCTTGATGCCGTGGAGGTGAACGGAAAGGATTACGGGCTGGAGCTCAAGCTGCTTCAGCGCGCCTCTGAGCTCGAACTTGCCGTGACAGGCGGGTCTGATGCCCACCATTGGCTTCAATTGGCCGTTAGAGCGACCCTCGTTCCGGACGAGCGGTTTGGCCTTGAGCACCTGTTTAGCGCCATCCACGACCGGAAGACCAACTATTACTGCGGCAAATTCCCTGCACTCAGGGTGTACATGAGCCATAAGATCAAGAGGGCCGTGAAGCGTGCAAGGGGAATCGATGAAGTTCCCTTGGAGGTTCCCGGCCGTTTGGCCTGTTAGCCCGTTATGTGTGTGACAAAAGAAGAGAATGCGTTTTAAGCGTACGCTAAACCGAGATGAAGCGGCGGAATTTCTTCGAACCCTAGGGTATGGGTTTGCAAAGGGGAAGCTTGTCGTAGAAGGCGGGCTTGAGCCTTCGAAACCCATACTCCTTGTCGGTCCAGTTGCGCTCGAGTTTGAGCTCAAAGAGGATGGGGATCGCTTCCGTATTGCCCTCAAGATCGAGGGGTTGAAAGGGAGGGCCTTGGACATTGGTGATGAAGGAACTGCTGAAATTGGACAAGGAAAGGGTGGCCAACCTGCTTAGCTTCCTTGCCGACGGCGTGCGCGAGGGGCATTTTACGATCCGAGCTGGGATGCAACACCTCAGTTTTGCTCGATCGTCACTCCCGCTGTTGCGGATCAAGGCGAGTCGTAAGCCTATAAACTCCAGCAAATATAAAGAAAAAGTAAAAGTTGTTTTGAGTTGGAAAGATGTCCCTATGTTGAGCGTGCGAGATGTTCGACCCCAAGAGTTCGACACCATCGTCGAGGGCGCTTTTCAGCCTGTGTCGGCCCCTGGAAGCAATTTGCAGGACGAAAGGGTGCTAGATTATTTGTTGCACGTAAAACCTCACGGTGCCTCGCTGATCGAGTTGGGTGAGGGCCTTGGAGAGAACTGGAGAAAGCTGGTTCCTGTCGTGCTCCGGCTGATCGGAGAGGGAAAGCTCCAAAAGGAAGGAAAAGTCTACAGGGCTTTAAACCGCTCAGAAAAAGGCTTTAGGGTTCTTGGGCATTGAGGCTTGCCGAAAAAAACGCTAAAATGGCTTTAGAATGTCATAAAAGGAGCGGCGTAGATGGCAAAAAGAGGGCAGAAAGAAGAGTTTGAGTTTAGCACGTTCGCCGAACCGCATATCGTTGCCGAATATTTAGAGAGCCTCGCAAGCGCCCTAAGGAATGGGACTGTACGCCTGACAAGCGGCGGAGAAGAGATGTACTTGACCCCCGAAGGGGCGATTGAGCTGGATGTGGAGGCAAAAAAGAAAGAAGGGAAAGCAAAGCTCGTGCTCAAGCTTTCCTGGGAGAAAAAGGCGGAGATGACCGCTGAGCCACTTCTGATTACGATCGAGCGTGAGCCTGTTGAGAATGAGGTCCAGCCTTGAGGCATGGATATTGCAAACGCAAGGCTGGATGCAGAAAACATCCAGCATGAGCTGGGCAAGATGGCCCGAATGGTTGGAGCTCTCGTTGCGGAGGCCTTCGAGGCCTTTAAGGGGGGAGATAAAGCGCTTGCCCAGGGCGTGATCGATAAGGACGACCGAATCGACGCCCTGAATGTTCTTATTGTAGACCGGTGTTTTGACCTCATTGAGCAAGGAAAGCTCCCTAAGCCGGAGGTTCTCTCTCTTAGGGGGTACGTAAGGGTTTCGACCAACTTAGAGAAGCTGGCCGATTACGGGGTGAACATCGCAAAGCAGACCCTTCATATCAAGGACAACTCCCCGATACCTCCGTGGGTGCCCATTGATGAGCTTGCAGATATCATTGATGCTGGGCTCAAGATGGCTCTCGACGCGCTCTTTCAGAAAGATATCGAGCTTGCGCAGGATGTCTGCGCTTTCGAGGTGAGGCTGGATGAAATTTACCAGCGAGGAGTAGCCGCCCTTTTCGATGAGGCGAGTCGCGTAGGCTTAAGCGAGGAGAATTTTCCAATCGCCTATCTCTTCGCCCTCAAATATGCCGAGAACATGGGGGATGTTCTTGCCAATTTGGGAGAGCTTGGGGTTTACACGATTCTAGGAGAAAAGATAAAAGTCCATCAGCTGCTGCATATCCGGGAAACCCTAGAAAATCACTCGGTAGCCGGGATGCAGGCGCTTTGGGGGGGGAAAAGCGGCGCGCGCGTTTTCCTTGTGGAGCAAGATGGCCATCGGCGTCTTGTGCTTAAAGAAGGTGAACGGAGTAAGATCTCGGAAGAGGCGCAGAAGATCGAGGATTGGCAGAGGGTTTATCCTGGAGTCGTTCCTAAATTAACGGTCGAGCAGTACTTTGGGGACCGAGAGATCCTTGTCACGGAATACCTCCAGGGCAAGACTTTCGAAGAAATCCTCTTTTTCGGGGACTTTGAGCTGAAACGTCGATCGCTCGAGAGGATTATCGAAGTTCTTCGGATGCTATGGCAATCGACAATCCGAAAAGCAGAGCCTTCGACCCGCTATGTTCCTCAATTGATCAAGCGACTAAAAGAGGTGCATGCCTTTTATCCAGAGCTTGAAGAGATCAGGAAGTTTCCCGTTTCCTTTTGCGGTAAGTCAGCCCCTTCCTTAACCGAACTCCTTCAAGGAGCCGCCCTGCTAGAAGAAGAGGTTCTCCCGCCGTTTGAAGTTTGGATTCACGGAGATTTTAACTCCAATAATGTGTTTTACGATAGCAGAACAGACGGCGTAAAGTTCATCGATGTGCACCGCTCCGGCTATGGGGATTATATTCAGGATATCGCAACGATCATCGTTTCGAACATTCGAAACCCACTCCTTTCTACCTACCTTAAAGAAGACTTAGTCTTTGTGAATGAATCACTCGAAAGGTTTGCCGAAGCGTTTGGCCGCGCTTACAGCGATCGCCATGCCAAACGAAGGCTTATGGTTGCATTGGGCCGCGTGTTCATTACTTCGAGCAGGGTTGTCAACCAACTGGAGTTGGCAAAAAAACTTTATCTGTTAGGCATTCTACACTTGGAACGGTTTATCGCATGGCCTCAAAGCGAATAGCGGTTGTCGGTATCCCCGGCGGTTGGTCTTCCGAAAAGCTTAAAGAAGCCTTTCTCGAGGAGGGGGCCGAGGCTTTTTTGGTCCCTTACGATGCGATCGCGGCATCGTTGCCTTCGCTTAAAGTCCGCCTCGGGTCCGAGGATGCGCTGTCCATCGATGCGGTGGTAGTGAAGAAGCTGGGCGATTCCTCCGATATTACGCTGACAGAGCGCGTAGCGCAGCTCAAAGCGATTCAATCCCTGGGAACGCCCGTATTCTCTCCCCCCGAAGCGATCGCGGCGGCGATTGATCGTATGAGCATGACGCTCCGCCTTGCTCTTGCGGGCGTTCCCATGCCAAAGACCCTGATCACGGAGCGGTCCGAGGATGTGTTGAATTTCCTTAGGGAGGTGCAAGAGGCCGTCATCAAGCCCCTTTTCACCTCAAAGGCTCGTGGAATGCTCCGGGTTGGTTTGGGCAAGCCGGAAGCCGAGAAAGGTGCGCTAGAGGCTTGGAAGCAAACCCATGGCCCATTCTTTTATGTGCAAGAGTTCATCCCTGCCAAAGGGACGCGGGACATAGGGGTGATGTTTCTTGGCGGAGAGTTCCTTAAAGCCTATGCTCGTGTGGCGAAGGAGGGGAGTTGGAAAACGACCACTATAGAAGGCGGGCATTATGAGCCTTACGACCTCCCTGGGCCGGCCTTTGAGGTAGCAAAACAGGCTGAGCGCGTGTTTGGCCTTAGTTATGCCGGAGTGGACCTTGTCGAAGGGCCGGATGGTTTTTTGGTCTACGAAGTCAGCGCCTTTGGCGGGTTTCGTGGACTGCATGAAGCATACGGGTTGGATGCCGCCCGATTGTTTGCCGGCTATGTCCTTCGACGGCTCGCTTGAATCTTCCCTGGCGGCCTTCCTGGCGCAAGAGGAACGTAGGGCTATCCATCGTTTTCCGCTTGTCCTCATGGGGCAGGAATTGATTGTCAGTGCACCCAACCAAAAGCCTCTGACCCCTTTGCTGGACCGCTACGGCCCCTACCTTGTCGAAGAGGGGAGGATGCCTTTTGGACCAAGCCTCCAGTTCAAGTCGGTGCTTGTGGGAAGGTTCCCAGAATGGCTCGACGGGCTCTCCTTTGGGCCTATTTCGGCGAAAGATGCTTTGCTGAAAATAGGGTCCTTCCTGGTGATCAAGAAAGTTCGCTCCGGCTTGCGCTACATCGTAAACGGTGAACGGCGAGTGGTATGGTTTGAAGAGCCTGGCGTTTCGGATTGGAATTCCGCGGTCAACGTCGTGAACGACGTGTTGAGCCTTGCCTGGCTTGAGGCTGGATTCTTGCTGTTCCACGCCGGCGCCGCGGCTACAAGGGAGGGTGGCGTTGTTCTCATCGCCTCGAGCTCCGGGAGAGGCAAGACAACGACGCTCCTTAGACTCCTTGGCGAAGGGTTCCGTTACGTGGCCAACGATAGGGTGCTCGTAGGATATGCAGGGTCATCCATTCAAGCCGTCGGGTTTCCAAAGCTTCCTAGGGTAAATCCCGGGACGATCTTCTCCGACCCCCACCTCCGGACGCTCTTGAGCCACAAGGAGCTAGAAGAGCTCGCATCCCTAGGGCAAGATAGCCTCTGGAATCTAGAGATGAAGCGTGACGTTCCCGTACAAGAAGTGTACAGTCATGGCATTGCAAAGCCCTGGGGAGAGCTGAAAGGGATTGTGTTCTTGGAGTGGTCTCGTAATGCAAAGGAGGATCTCAGGATCGAGCAGCTGGGGCAAGAAGAGCTGTCTTCGTTCGCTGGAAAAACCTTGAAGGTTCCCGTCGTTGGGACGGTAGACCGTTCTTGTCCGAAGGCATTCGACCTGGCTTTGTTCAAAAACTTCAATGGTCGGGTGAGGGCGCTTCAAGCAAAAGGAAAGTTTGCACCGGAGCAGCTTGCATCATGGATATCCTCCAATTTTTAGGGCTTTTTGAGAACCTGACGTTCGATAAAAGCGATTTTCCCATCCGATTTGGTACCTCCGGTTGGCGGGGGATCCTTGCCCGAGAAGTTACGCTCTCCAAAGTTGTAACCCTTGCAAACGCAATTGCCGTCTACCTGAGTCTGGGCTATCCAGAAGCCCAACGCGTTGTTCGTCTAGGGTACGATACGCGCTTTTTTTCCAGGTTGTTTGCAGAATTGATCGCCTGTACGCTCGTGCGTTCTGGGGTTTCCGTAGATTTTGAGGCTTATCCGATAACAACCCCGGCGCTGTCTTTTGCGACCATTCAAGGCAAATACGACTTGGGGATCAACGTTACAGCAAGCCATAACCCGTTTTACTATCATGGCGTCAAGCTTACAACGCGTACGGGGCTTGCGGACGGCTCTTTAACGGGCGAAATCGAGGCCTTGTGCGATAAAAGCACCGTTGTACCCAAGCCGATCGAAACCGAAGGGATGCTCCGGAGCGTGTCCGCAAAGGAGGATTATGTAGAGCATCTGTGTTCGCTGCTCGATGTACAGGCAATTTACAAGGCCAATCCCTTTGTCGTATACGACTCTCTTCACGGCGCCAGTGCCCGGTGCTTTGGAAGCCTGCTGAACAAAGTGGGAGCTGTCGCGTTTCCGCTGCATGCTCAGCCAGACCCATACTTTGGAGGCCTTGACGAAACCGCCCCCTCCCCTAGGGCGCTTCGTGACCTGGCTTACGAGGTTCGCCAAAGAGGGGCGCTCCTTGGCCTGGCAACGGACGGCGACGGGGACCGCTTTGGGGTGATGGACGATCAGGGGGTTTATGTCGATAACACCGATTTGATTGCGCTGATTGTCGATTACCTGCTTCGTGTGCGCGGGGAAAGGGGAGCCGTCGTCAAGAGCGTTTCCACCTCAAGCATGGTCGACCGTATTGCAAGGGCCTTTGGCGTCGAGGTGATCGAGAGCCCCGTAGGATTCAAAAACATTGCATCGCGGATGGTGCAATCTTCGGGACTTCTAGGCGTCGAAGAGAGTGGAGGTTTTGCGTACTCCCCGAACATCCCGGATAAAGACGGGCTTTTGACCGACATGTTTGCGCTTGAAATGCGGGTCAAAGAAGGGCCTTTCCACGAGCAGCTCTTAAGGCTTAGGTCTCGGTACGGAGAGCTTACCTTCCAGAGGTTGGACATCCCCATTGCGGAAGCCCGATCCGAGAAAGCCTTCCGCTTGGCGATCGAAAGCCTCCCAAGCGCCTTCCAAGGGGCCTCGATGCTGCACGATTCCTCGCTGGACGGCTACAAGAGGTACTTTGAAGATGACTCTTGGATTTTGATCCGCCCATCTGGCACCGAGAACAAAATCAGGCTGTATTTCGAATCGGCTTCTTTGGATGTTTTTCGGGCTATGCTGGCCTGGGCCGAAGGGTTGAAGGAGTTGTTTCAAAGCCAAACAAAGTAGAACCCTAACGAGGGATTAAGATATGGACACCGAACGAAGAAAAGAGCTTTCTTCGAATATAGACCGGGCGTTGGTATCCATGGCCGATCTTCACGTTCATTCAAAGTACTCCACAAAGCCCACGCAGTGGCTCTTGAGGCGGCTAGGCTGTCAGGAGAGCTACCTCGAGCCTTCTTGGGTGTACACCACGGAGAAGGCGTTAGGAATGGACTTCGTGACGATCACCGACCATAACGTGATCGATGGAGCGCTCGAAATCGCCCACCATCCGGACGTGGTTATCGGCGAAGAAGTCACGACATATTTTCCCGAGGACGATTGCAAGATCCACGTCCAGGTGCTAGGAATCGACGAAAAGATTCACGAGGATATCGCGAGCGTGCGGGACAATATCTATGAGCTCGTCGCTTATCTGCGCGAAAAGAACGTCGTCCATTACGTGACGCACCCCTTCTACGCCATTAACGACCGCCTGAAACGCTACCATATCGAGAGGTTGCTGCTCTTGTTTCCTGCGTTCGAGACGGTGAACGGTTCGAGAAAAGCGATCACGAGCATGGCCTTCGAAAGGCTTTTAGGGTGCCTTACAAGAGACTTCCTGCTCGAGCTTGCCGACCGAAACCCGATGGACCTCGAGCCTATCCTTGAGACAAGGCGAGGTATGGCAGGGGGTTCGGACGATCACGGAGGCCTGTTTGTCGGCCATGCCTACACGGTTGTGCCCAAAGCTGCCACGCCTGAAGAGTTTCTTTCGTTCCTTCGATCTGGCCAGAGCAGGGGTGCAGGGCGGTACGGCTCGCCTTTGGGGCTTGCCCATAGTTTATACGCAATTGCTTACCAGTTTTTAGCAAAGGACGTGCTCAAGGAGGTCAAAAAGCCAGAAGATTTGCTATTTTCGTTGCTTGACAAGATTTCTCAAGAGTCGGGGAGCAACGGAGAAAACCCCCAGTCCGGCGCCAAGGGCACACTCCAGTCGGCGATCGCAAAAAAGGTCAAGCGGCTCATCGAACGCTACGAGCCCAGAGAGGACATCCCAAAGGGCGATCAGGCCCTCCTTCGTATTCTTGGGCGAAGGGCCTCTTTTTTGACGCATAGCGAAGAGCTTTCGGGCCTTTGGGCTACGGACGAGGCAAAGTGGGAGGCGATCAACGAGAACTACCTAAAGCTCGCCTCCGGCATTTCACAGCACATGACTTCGAACTTCGTCTCGAAGTTCTTAAAAAACTTAAAAACCTTCAAGATTTTAGACAACTTTAATCACCTCTCTGCCCTTGCCATGGTCCAAATGTTGCTTATGCCATACTTTTTTTCCTACCACCATCAAAACAAAGACAAAAAGCGTATCCGTGAGGTCCTAGATGGGCTCGGACTTCTAGAGGACCTACGCGGGGAACCCTTGGACAGGAGGGTCTGGTTTTCGGACACCATATTCGACGTCAACGGCGTAGCCAGGACCATCCTCGAGATGGCACGATCCGCCAAGAGAAGCGCCAAAGACTTAAAGGTCGTGGCATGCCCGCAGAACGCCAAAATTGAGGCCTACCTAGAGGACGTGTTCGTCAAGTTTCTTCCGCTCTTGACATTCCCGATCCCGGAATACGAGAGCATTAAGCTCTACGTTCCGCCACTTTTGGACATCGTGGAGTTTTGCGAGCGTGAGGGGTTTGACTCCGTGATCTCCTCGACGCCCGGCCCCATGGGGCTCGCCGGGTTGTTGGTTGCAAGGCTCTTGGACATCCCGATCAACGGCATCTATCACACAGACATCCCTCAGTATGTCCGGATTCTAACGGGAGATTTTTCGATGGAGGAGATGAGCTGGCGATATATCCGCTGGTACTACGAACAGATGGATATCGTATTCGTCCCCTCCAAGGCGACGATGAACCAACTGGTGCAAAACGGTTTTACGCCGGATAAGATCAAGGTTTTTCCGAGGGGGATCGACATTCAGCGCTTCCATCCGCGCTTTCGCAACCAAGATATCTGGAAAAATTTTTCGAACAACGGAGAGACAAAGCTCCTGTACGTGGGAAGAGTCTCGAAAGAGAAGGGTTTGGACCTGCTGATCGATGCCTACCTTTTTGTCAAAGAGCGCCATAAGAACACCGGGTTGATCGTCGTGGGGGATGGCCCTTATTTAGGGGCACTGAAGGCAAAATGCGAGGGTTCTGGCATTACATTTACAGGGCCGCTCGAAGGGGAAGAGCTTTCGAGCGTTTACGCTTCTGCCGATATTTTTGTCTTTCCCTCCTCGACGGATACGTTTGGGAACGTCGTCCTCGAAGCCCAAGCCTCCGGTATCCCCGTCGTTGTGGCCGATGAGGGCGGGCCCTCCGAGAACCTTGAAGCAGGCAGGACGGGCCTTGTGTTCAAGGCTGGGAGCAGTTTCGCGCTCGTCAAGGCGATAGAAGAGCTACTTGAGAGCCCCGCAAGAAGACAGGAGATGGCGATCGAGGCCAGGCGGTACATGGAAAATCGTTCGTTCGACAAGGCGTTTGAGGCATTTTGGCAAATGCACGCAAGGGAGACGTTTGCCCTCAAGCGCCTTTCTTGAAAGCCCTTTGCCGAATCGTGAGGAACGCGCGTACAATGGAAAAAACACTCGTATCGCTCCGGAGCGCAGGAAATGTACGTTTGCGACCTTACGCAGTTCTACTCGGAAAGGAGCGGTGGGATCAAGACCTACCTCGAGGCCAAAGGGGAATACGGCGTGAGGACGGGCGCGTGGAAGCAGCTGCTTATCGTGCCTTACAAACGGAACGAGGTCCTCGAGGTGCCAGGGAGGAAGATCTACAGGGTGCACGGGATGCCCGTTCCTTGGAACATGCAGTACCGGCTCATTCTAAACCCGCTCGTCTGCCTTCGAATCTTGAGAAAAGAAGCGCCTGATGTGCTTGAAGTAGGCTCTCCGGACCTTTTACCATGGAGCGCGTTGTACTACGCCAGGACTCGGAAGGTTCCATGCGTCGGGTTTTACCACAGCGATTTCTCGGACACATATTTTCGGGTATCTGCCCGGAATGGGCATCCATGGCGGCTTGCAAGCCTTCCCTATACGATCGCGCTTAAATATACAAAGGCCCTCTATAACCGCTTCGATGCCACGCTTGCTGCTACGCAACCCCTCTTAGACAAGCTGAGACAATTAGGAATCGAAAACGCAACGCTCGTGAGCCTCGGCGTGGATACCGCATTGTTTGCCCCAGAAAAACGTAACCCTCAACTGCTCCAAGCCTTAGGGCTAGACCCCTCGCTCCCCTCGGTGCTTTACGTGGGCAGGCTTAGCAAAGACAAGTGTTTTCCGCTCTTCCTCGAGGTTCAGCGCATGCTTTGGGAAAGAATGGCTACAAATTGCCTGATCGCGGGGGACGGGCCCATGAGCCCCCAAGCCCTGGAACTTCAGCGGGAACACCCCCAAGTGGTTCGGTACTTGGGCTATCTGCCAAAACAAACGCTCGCCGTGTTGTACGCGAGCGTGGACGTGCTCGTGATGCCAAGCCGCTATGAGACGTTCGGCTTGGCCGCGCTCGAGGCGCTGTCTTCCGGGACGCCCGTGGTATTCCAAAAAAACCTTGGCTTTCTGTGTGCCGACATGGGACAAGCAAGCTTTCCCGTTGCAGACCCCTCTCCGGGCGCGTTTGCCGATGCCGTTGCGAAAGTTCTCGGTATGGATCGCGAACGCTTGGGTTCGCTCGCGAGGAAGCTTGTCCTTGATCGCTTCAGTTGGAACCGTACATTCGAATCGCTGAAGGCTTTGTATGTTGCCCTGCGGGATCAAAGAAGTCTCCTTGGCCGGTAAGTCTCTTTACGTCGCCATTCATGACGTCTACCCGGGAAGCTTTTGCCAAGTTGTGGCCATCCGGCGTGCGCTGGAGAAGGTTGGGGTGGAGCGGGTAACGCTCCTTGCCGTTCCGTGGTATCATGGCAGGCTGAAGTTTTCGCAGGAAGCCAGGCTCGTGAAGTATGTCAAAGAGAGGATGGCCAAGGGAGACGAAGTGGCGATGCACGGCATTCTTCACCGCTGGGATCCTTATTTGACAAAAGACTTAAAATGGGCCTATAGACGGGTTCTGCAAAGAGTGGCGACCAACGGAGAGGGGGAGTGTTTGGGTATGGCCGAACCGCACCTCCTTGAACGCCTTCAAGAAGGCCTTGGAATGCTCTCGCAGGCCGGACTTTCCCCGGGGGGGTTCGTTGCTCCCGCCTGGATACTTTCCAGGAAACAGTGGGCTGCGGTACAAATGGCCGGGTTTCGCTCGCTTGCAACCTTTGGATGGCTTGTAGATTTCCGTCAAAGGCTTGGTATTCGCTCGAAGGTCATCTCTGGGTCTGTCCGAACCCCCCTTCGGAGGATGTTTGCCCTTCCGTATGTCCGCCTTGGCGTTCGAGTACAGCGCTCGCCCATTCTACGGGTAGAGTTTCATCCGGGAGACATCGAGTGCAAGGGATATTTTTTGGGCGTTCTTGAGTCCATACGGAGCTTTGCCGTGCTTCCTCAAGTCACGCTCGGGTCTTTATTCGTTCCGTCAGCCTGACTAATGGAGGGGTTGTCCTTATTATGATGAACGGCAGAGTTTCGATTCGGGTTGAGGGGCTTAACTTTTTTTACGGCAAGAAACAGGCGCTGTTTGGTGTTAGCATGGAGATTTACCGCAATCAGATCACCGCGCTGATTGGCCCGTCAGGCTGCGGAAAATCGACGTTCCTGAAGGTATTGAACCGTATGCACGAGCTTGTCCCAGGGGCCAGGGCGGAAGGCCGGGTGATGATCGAAGGAGCCGATATCTATAACAACGGTGTGGATGTGGCCCAGCTTCGCAAAAACGTCGGGATGGTGTTCCAGAAGGCCAACCCCTTCCCTAAGTCCATCTACGACAACGTGGCGTTTGGCCCCAAGCTGCACGGGGTTCGCGGCGCAAGAGATTTGGATGCTATCGTCGAGGATAGCCTGCGAAGGGCCGGGCTGTTTGACGAGGTTAAAGACAGGCTTCGAGAACCCGCACTCGGCCTTTCGGGGGGGCAGCAGCAGCGGCTTTGCATCGCCAGGGCCTTGGCAGTAGGCCCGAAGATTCTTCTTTTGGATGAGCCGGCCTCTGCGCTCGACCCGATTGCAACGGCAAAGCTCGAAGAGTTAATTCAAGACTTGAAGAGCTCGTACACGATCGTCATCGTTACGCACAACATGCAGCAGGCGGCAAGGTGCAGCGACTCCACTGCATTCTTCTACATAGGCCGCTTGATCGAGTACGATAAGACCGAGGCGATCTTTGTCACACCGGCCAAGAAGGAAACGGAAGACTACATTACCGGAAAATTCGGCTAGGTTTTAGGCAAAAAAATGCGAAGAATCGACGAAGACATCCTAGAGGTACGAAGGCTGATCCTCAAGATGGGGGCGATGATCGAAGAGCGCCTTGAAATGGCGCTCGGCGCGCTCGTCGAAAAGGACGAACGGAAGGCCCAGATGGTTATCGAATCCGACGACAAGATCGACCAGCTCGAGCTTGAGATCGATAGGATTTCTAGGAATATGATCGTCTTAAAACAGCCGGCGGCCAAAGACCTCAGGTTTGTGTTCACGGCCATAAAGATTACGACAGATTTGGAGCGAATCGGGGATCTTCTCGTCAACATCGGCGAAAGGGTCTTGGAAATCGTCAATGAGCCCCCTTTGAAACCCTACGTGGATCTGCCCAGAATGGCCGAGCAGGTACGCAAGATGATCCGCAGGAGCTTGGACGCCTTCTTTGAAGGGGATGCTGTGCTTGCCCAAAGCGTGATTGCGGACGACCAGTTCGTAGACGACCTCAACATTCAAGTGTTTCGGGAGCTTTTGACCTACATGATGGAAGACCCGAAGAACATCCGCAAGGCTCTCGCCCTTTCTTCCATCGCCAAGAGTTTAGAAAGGGTAGGAGACCATACGACGAACATCGCCGAGATGATCGTGTTCATGGTTCAGGGCAAGGACATCCGCCATGCGCCACACGAGAAGGGCGAATGAGTATGCCTACGCTTCGGGTCGCCCTTATACAGGTCAACGTTACGGTTGGGGATATTTCGGGCAATAAGCTCAAAATTCTTGAAAAGATTGCCTGGTCAAGAAAGCTTCAGGCGGACCTCATCGTATTCCCGGAGATGGCGATTACGGGCTACCCGCCGGAGGACTTGCTGTTAAAACCCCACTTCATTCGGGCAGCAAAAGAGGCGATGGAAGCCATTGCTCAAACCGTCCATCGAGAGGTTGTCCTCTTGGGGAGCGTGGATTCGGATTTCGATATCTACAACACCATGGCAGTCCTTCATGCCGGGCAAATGATTGCCCGCTACCGAAAGCAGAACCTTCCTACCTACGGCGTCTTCGACGAGGACAGGTACTTCCGGCCAGGCACGGCCGTGGTCTTGCTCGACATGGGCGTCCGCATAGGGCTCAGCATTTGCGAAGACCTTTGGCTGCCTTCGGGGGTGTGCAAGGATGAAGCCTTCCAAGGCCGTGCGGATGTTTTGGTGAACATCTCGGCCTCGCCCTACCAGCGGGGCAAAACGCTCCAAAGGGAGCGCATGTTTCAGACCAGGGCGCTGGATTACGGCTGCCCTGTGTTGGTTTGTAACTTGGTGGGCGGTCAGGACGAACTCGTCTTTGACGGCAACTCCGCCGTCTTCGACTCGGACGGCTCGATCCCTGCAAAGGCCAAGGCCTTCGAGGAAGACTCCGTTGTGTTTGACTTAAAGGTTCCTGAGCCCTTCAGGCGACAGCTGCGGAACCCAAGGCTACGCAAGGAAATCCAAGGCATAGATGGCTCGTGCAATGGAGGCATGGGCGTGGTTGAGCTCCCTAACGCCCTAACCCCTGAACCTAAGCCGCCACTCCCTACTCTAGGGGTCTCCTGTCCGCTTTCCGATCAAGAAGAAGTGCTAGAGGCCCTGAAGCTAGGGCTCAAAGACTACGTGACCAAAAACGGCTTTTCCAGGGTAGTAGTGGGCTTGAGTGGCGGGATTGACAGCGCGCTTGTCGCCTCGTTGGCCGTCTTGACGCTCGGGAAAGAAAACGTGCTCGGCGTATCCATGCCTTCGCGTTTTACTTCGGAATTGTCCTTTCGGTGCATCAAGCAGCTTTCCGAGAACCTTGGGGTCGAAGTTTGGTCTATTCCGATCGACAACACGTTTGCCTCCTACCTTGCTGACCTTGAGCCCCACTTCCACGAGCTTCCCCATGGGACGGCAGAGGAGAACATCCAGGCGCGCATTCGGGGCAATCTCTTGATGGCCGTGTCGAACAAGCTGGGTTACCTCGTGTTGGCCACAGGGAACAAATCCGAGCTCAGCGTTGGCTACTGCACGCTTTACGGGGATCTGGCCGGGGGGTTCGCGCTGATCAAGGATGTCCCAAAAACGCTCGTTTACGAGCTGGCACACCTTGTAAATCAAAAGGCGGGGTTTTCGCTCATTCCGGAAGAGGTGATTTTTAGGCCTCCTTCGGCAGAGCTCAAAGAGGGCCAGAAAGACGAGGACTCGCTTCCCCCTTACCGGGAGCTGGACACAATCCTCCATGCCTACGTTGAGGAGGATGCAAGTTTGAAAGAAATTGTAGGGTTGGGCTTTTCCGAGGAGGTCGTAAGGCGCGTGATTAAGATGGTTGACTCGAGCGAATACAAGCGAAGGCAGGCCCCGCCCGGGGTAAAGATTACCCCCAAGGCGTTCGGTAAAGACAGGCGCATGCCCATTACGCAGCGCTTCTTTGCGGAATAGGTTTTGAGTATGGCCACAAACGAGCAAGCCACGTACGCCCCGAATGCGCTGGAGGCTTTCTGGCAGGAACGCTGGGAAGAGGCCGGCCTTCATCGCGTATTTGAGGAAACAGGCAGACAAAAGTATTACGTCCTCGAGATGCTTCCTTATCCTTCCGGAAGGATTCATATGGGCCATATCCGGAACTACACGATCGGCGATGTACTGGCTCGCTATCTTCGCATGCAAGGGAAGAACGTCCTGCATCCGATGGGATGGGACGCCTTCGGCCTTCCTGCCGAGAATGCGGCCATCGAGCACGGCGTGCATCCTGCGAAATGGACGTACGAAAACATCGCCACCATGAAGGCACAGCTCAAACGTTTCGGGTTTAGCTACGACTGGAGCCGGGAGGTGGTGACATGCGACCCCGCGTACTACCGCTGGGAGCAGTGGATGTTCCTCCGTTTCCTTAAGCAAGGCTACGCGTACAAAAAGCCCTCCATGGTGAACTTCTGCCCCAAATGCCAGACCGTGCTCGCCAACGAGCAGGTTCTGGAGGGACGGTGTTGGCGGTGTGATTCATCAGCAACCCTCAAGCAGATGGAAGGATGGTTTCTTAGGATCACCGCGTTTGCCGAGGGACTTTTGGAGGGGCTTGAAACGTTAGACGGCTGGCCAGAAAAGGTCCGCGCTATGCAACGCAACTGGATTGGAAAGTCCCAGGGGGCGCTCGTACGGTTTCCCGTCAACGAAACTCAAGACACGCTCGAGGTGTTCACCACGCGCGCGGACACGCTTTTTGGCGTGACGTTCGTGGCGCTCGCGCTCGAGCACGATCTGCTCGACTCCTGGTACCAAACGGGCCGTATCCAAGAGGCGGTGTGGAGGGAAATCGAAGCGCTAAGGCAAGAAAAGCTCTCCAGCCGCTTTGAGGCCGAGCTAAGCAAAAAAGGCGTCCTTTTGGAACTTGAGGCCATGCATCCGCTGACGGGCGAGAAAGTCCCACTGCTTGCCGCAAACTTTGTCCTGACAGCCTACGGAACGGGGGCCGTCATGGGCGTCCCCGCCCATGACGGCCGGGACTTCGAATTCGCCAAGAAAATGGGCCTTTTGATTGCGGAGGTTGTTCGACCTACGGATGGTTCTCACCCCCTGGAGCCTACCGCGTTCGAGGACGACGGCGTGCTGGTCAACTCGGGCGAGTTTTCCGGTATGGCCTCTGAAGAGGCGAGGCGGGCGATTATCTCCAAGCTTGAATCGCTTGGCGTGGGCAAGGGGGTTGTGCAATACAGGCTAAAAGACTGGGGAATTTCCAGACAGCGGTACTGGGGGGTGCCCATCCCCGTCGTCTACTGCGAGGCCTGCGGAGCTGTTCCCGTGCCAGACGATCAACTCCCTGTCGTTCTTCCGATTGATTTGTCCAGCAAGATTGCTCCTGGGTTTGGCCTTGCCAAGCTCGAGGGGTTCCTTCAAACCGTTTGTCCAAACTGTGGAGGGTCCGCGAGGCGCGAGGCGGACACTATGGACACGTTCGTGGAATCCTCGTGGTATTTTCTGCGTTACGCATGCCCCGATTATGAAGCCGGCCCGCTCGATACGGTCAGGGTCCATTACTGGAATCCTGTCGATCAGTACATTGGGGGGATCGAGCACGCCGTCCTGCATCTTCTTTACGCGCGGTTCTTTACGAGGCTGCTTAAAGCGACGGGAGTCTTGCGCTTCGACGAGCCCTTTGCCCGACTGCTCACGCAGGGCATGGTAATCAAGGACGGCTCGAAGATGAGTAAATCCAAAGGGAACGTCGTCGACCCGGACGACATGGTCGCGAAATACGGGGCGGACGTGGTTAGGTTGTTTATGGTGTTTGCAGCCCCTCCGGAAAAAGACCTGGAGTGGAACGAAAAAGGGATAGAGGGCTGCGCACGCTTCTTGTCCCGCGTCTGGCGATTGTTTCAAGAGGTTGCCCAAAGCCTCAAACGGCCTTTTTTGGTTCAGGAGGGCAATCGAGAATCTCTGAAGGCGCTGGAAATGGCCATTCTGCGCGCTACGCACAAGGTTAGCCAGGATATCGAAAGGCAGCACCTCAACACGGCCGTCGCGGCTCTCATGGAATGCCTGAACAGCTTTACCGAGCTTAACGACCTGCTTGATTCCGCAGATGGAAGGCTTGCCTTCCAGGGTGCACTCAAGCGCTATGCCCTCCTGCTTGCGCCTTTTGCCCCCCACCATGCCGATGAGCTGCGAGCCCTCATGGGGGAGAATGGGTTTGCCATGCAGGCTTCCTGGCCAAGGGTTGAGCCTGGAAGGATCGAGAGCCCCGTTAAAGAGCTGGTGGTTCAAGTGAACGGCAAAGTAAGAGAAACGCTTGTCTTCAACGGAGAGGCAAGCCAAGAGGAGGTTTATCGAGTCGCCCTCCAGAGCGAAAAGATAAAAAGGCTTCTTGAAGGAAAGGAGGTTGTGCGGGTTGTGTACGTTCCGGGCAGGTTGCTTAACCTTGTTACGCAGTAGGGCATGGCCCGTCGTCTTTTTTGCCCTCTTTGCGCTTTCTTGTGGGTACAGGGTTGGGTATCGTGCGCAGGCAGATCTTCCTTACAAGAGCGTATTGGTCAAGAAGTTTGCAAACGGTTCGGAAGAGATCGGGGTGGAACAGTGGCTTTACGCCGCCCTTATCGAACGGCTCCAAGGGGTTTCCGGTGTACGGCTTGTATACGATGAGGGCTCTGCCGATGCCGTCCTCGAGGGTAGGGTTCAAGAAGTTCGCACGCGGGCGTTTGCCTACAGCAAGCAGGATAACGTAGCCGAGTATCGCTTGACGATGATCGCGGAGGTTCGCCTTAGACGTGCCTCTTCTGAAGAGTTGTACTGGAAGGATCCTTTCTTGACCAGGTTCGGTCAATACCTGTTCCTTCCGAACATCCTGGAGGCGGAACAGAATCGTAAACAGGCCATGCAGGCGGTTTCAGTGGATTTGGCCAGGGACATTTCCGATAGGATCCTCTATCCATTTTGAGCTTTAGCGGCATGGATGCAAACGCCCTTTACCTAATCGTCGCCAGGGACAACCTAACACGAAGAACGCTCCTGGAGCGACTCCTTGCCGAGAAGCTTCCGGGCGATCAGGACCGTAGGCTTGGTTTTTTACGAATCGATCCGGTCCAAGAGGATGGCTACGAAGGGCTGCTAAGGCTCCTTTCGGCCCCTCTGCTGTTTGCTAGCGCTCGGATGATCGCCTTTGATAAGTTTCCTTCCATAGATGGCAAGTCTAAAGGGGTTCGTGGTTGGGAAAAGGCACTGCTTGCCCTGCCGGTACGTACAACCGTCGTATTCCTAGCCGAGGAGCCTCTACCGGACAACCCGCTGTTTTCTTTTGTATTGGGTGCTGCAACCGTCATAGATGGAGACAGGCAGCAAAAATCACTCTGGGGTGCGCGCTTAAAGGGTTTTTTGGATGAGTTAGGCGGATCTGTTTCCACCGAGGCAAAGCGCTTTCTATGGGAGCATTACAAATACGACACGCTCCAGGCCTGTTATGAGCTCGAAAAGATGCTCCTAACCGGCCAAGAAAACGCCCTCCCACCCCCTGGGTCTGTTCAGGCTGATGCGTTTGAAGTTTTATGCATGCTTGAGCAAAAAAACCCCGCCCTGTTCAAGGAGACCGCTAAGCTCTATTCAAACGCCTCTTCGGCGTTCTCTGTCCTTGGGGCGCTTGTTTGGCAGGTACGCCAAAACCTGCTTAAGTCAAACACGCTCGACAATGAACACTTAAAGAACCTGGGTGAGCTCGAGGTTGCGCTCAAAACAAGCAGGTTCCCTAAAGCTCTCGTCGTAGAGCTAAACCTCGCCCGAACGCTACTTCAAAAAGGCCGGCCCCAGGCTCCTTAAGAGGCCGAGGCCTGCTTTGTTCCATTCATCGTACGCATGAGCTTGGAGATTTTTCGCCTCGAGGCGTTGCGATGCATGATACCCCTTTGGGCAGCCTTGGCGATTAAGGAAACCGCCGTTTTCATGGCTTCAAGGCTCTGCTCCGTTTTCCCTTCTGCCGCGGCTAAGCCGACAGCCTTCTTGGCGGCCGTCTTCATGGTAGCCTTGTACGACCTATTTGCCGCCCTGTTCCGCAAACTTTGTTTGTAGCGTTTGATCGCACTTTTGTGTTGTGCCACGGTGTTTCTTCCCTCCGGGTCAATTTTCGTGTATAGTTATAAGCCAAGCATCATTCGTGCCAAGCGCCGAGCGGGGTTTCGCTTTTAAGTGTAGGCGAAAACAGCCGCACCTGCAAGTGATGGCGGTTTGCTTGACAATAAAATAATGGCAATTATAATGAAAGCGCTCTTTCTCGGGCGAAAAGGTCTTTGCCATGGAAACGCTCAAGGGGTTTACCTTAAACGTGCAGGGCATCCCAGCCGGCCAGAGCGCCGTCCGTTACGACTCGCGCGAGCGCGGGGCTCCTTTGATGGAGGCCATGAAAACGCTCAAGGGGATGGCGTTATTCAAGGTAGAGGGGCTTTCGTTCGTCCTCGACCTCGAAAAGAACGACCAAGAATGGGTCCATATTCATGGGATCAACCATGCAAGCCTTTCGGATGTATGTTCGCGATGTGCGGAAAGGTTTGCTTTTGCGATTGCACGTGAAATCGACCTTACCTTCATCCCTCAAGGTGAACTCTCGGCCCTCGATCCTAAGGAGGAGGGGGATGTTGTGGCGACCTACCAAGGGCATTCCATCGACTTGTTTCCTTATCTTATGGAACCCGTTTTTTTGGAGATGCCGATCAACCCGCTCTGCCGTGAAGGGTGTCGCGGCCTGTGCCCAAATTGCGGGGTCAACCTCAACCTCTCTTCGTGTGCGTGTTCCAAGGAAGGGGCGGCATTAAGCCTACGCGACTTGATTGTTCAGGCCAAGCAACGAAACGAGCCAACAACGTAGCAAAGAAGGTTATTTATGGCACAACCAAAGTACAGACACTCCCGCGCAAGAAGAGACAAAAGCCGTTCGCATTTCCGAGTGGTTCCTCCGACGCTCTCGCGCTGCCCCAAATGCCGTGAGCCGAAGCAGTCTCACTGCGTATGTCCTTCGTGCGGAACCTACAAGGGGCGCGTAGTTTTGAAGAAGAAGGCGGAGGCGGCCTCTTAGTCATGAAGGGGATTGTGTGAAGATCGGCCTCGATGCGATGGGAGGGGATCACTCTCCCGGTGTATGCATCGGCGCCGCGCTCGCCGCGCTCCAAGAAGGGCTCGAGGTGGTTCTGGTCGGCCCTAAAGAGGTTTTGCGGGATGAACTCCGGAAGCATAGCCCAACCGCGCGGGAAATTGAGATTGTCCACGCTACCGAAGTTGTTAGAATGGATGAATCCCCATCGCATGCCCTTCGAAAGAAGCGATCTTCCACGATTGCTGTCGGCATGGAGCTCCTTCGGGACGGAAAAATAGGCGCCTTCGTCAGCGCGGGGAATTCCGGGGCCGTTATGGCCAGCGCGTTTTTTACGCTCGGCCGCCTCAAGACGGTCGATCGGCCAGCCATCGCCGTCCCGCTTCCGTCCGGAGGTCAGCCCGCTCTCTTGATCGATGCCGGGGCGAACGTAGATTGCAAGCCCTACCATCTCGTGCAGTTTGCGTTCATGGGGGAGGTGTACGCAAAAACGATCCAGGGGATAGAAAAGCCTTCTGTAGCCGTGCTCTCCTGCGGGGAGGAGCATGACAAGGGAAACGAGTTGACCAAACGGGCGAACAAGCTTCTTAGGATATCCGGGCTTAACTTCATCGGGAACGTGGAGGGGAAGGATCTTCTCAAGGGCGTTGCGAACGTTGTGGTTGCCGACGGGTTTTACGGGAATATCGCCCTTAAGAGTATGGAGGGCGTGTACGAAGTCCTCTCGAGCGGCCTTCGCTCGGTGGTTGAGAAGAGTGTTCTTTCGCGCTTGGGAGGCGCATTGATTAAGCGTCCCCTCTCGTCCTTCCTGAAGACATACGATTACGAAGCTTACGGGGGAGCCCCACTCTTGGGGATTGAGAAGGTTGTCCTGGTTGCACACGGACGTTCCTCGGCAAGGGCAATCCTGAATGCGCTTCGAGGGGCAAAAGATTGCAGCGAAAAAGAGATCGGAAAGCAAATCACCGAAGGCATGGAAACCAAAGAGCTCTTGCAAAAACTCTCTACCCTTTACGACGGGAATTAAGTGAACCACTCAAAAGGAGAACATGAATGGACATCGAAAAGAGGGTCAAAGAGATCATTGCCGAGCAGCTAGGCCTGAGCGTAGAAGAGGTAGCCAACGAGTCCTCCTACGTGGACGACCTAGGGGCCGACTCACTCGATGTCGTGGAGCTCGTCATGGCGCTGGAAGAAGAGTTTGATATCGAGATTTCGGACGATGAGCTCGAGAAAATCCGTACCGTTCAAGACACGATCGACTACATCAAGCAGCGCGTCAAGGCATGAACCAAGGGCATCCAGAGGTTTCCCGCTGGTTCGTGGGTTCGGACCACCGAGGGTTTTCTCTGAAGCGAGTCATTGTAGGGTACCTTGCAGAGAATGGCCTCGAGGTTGAGGATGTTGGGAGCTTTGATGCAGAAAGCGTGGATTATCCGCTGATTGCCCTGCGTTTGGCCCGTAAGGTGGCCGCCTCGCCCCATTTTCGTGGTGTGCTCTTGTGTGGGTCGGGCGTGGGGATGAGCATTATGGCCAATCGTTTGCGGGGGGTCCGGGCGGCGCTTGCCTGGAGCGAGGAGGTTGCCAAGTTATCCAGGGCTCACAACGATGCCAACGTACTCGTCCTTCCCGCCGCGTTCCTCGATACAAAGACGACGTTGGAAGTAGTGAAGGTTTGGATGGTTACGCCGTTTGATGGGGGAAGACACTTGAGGCGCGTTCGCATGATGGATGAGATAGGCCAAGAGTTATGTTAAGAGAAGTTGACCCTGAAATTGCCGCTGTTATTCAACATGAGATGGAACGCCAAAGAGAGGGGCTGGAGCTTATCGCTTCGGAGAATTTTACCTCAAGGGCAGTCCTCGAGGCGCTTGGCAGCGTGATGACGAACAAGTATGCCGAAGGGTACCCAGGCAAGCGCTACTACGGCGGCTGCCTGTACATGGACCAGGCGGAAACCTTGGCGATCGACAGGGTTAAGGGGCTTTTTGGAGCGGAACATGCCAACGTTCAGCCCCATTCAGGAACGCAGGCGAACATGGCCGTTTTGTTCTCCTGCCTCAAGCCGGGCGATGCACTCTTGGCCATGGATTTAAAGCATGGCGGGCATTTAAGTCACGGAAGCCCTGTAAATTTTTCCGGTATCCTTTACGATGTCCATTCCTACGGGGTGGATGAAAAAACCGAGCGGATCGACTTTGACCAAGTACGTCTTCAGGCCATGAAGGTCCGCCCGAAGCTTATCGTTGTCGGAGCGTCGAGCTATCCAAGAATGATCCCTTTTGAGCCCTTTCGTGAGATTGCGGACGAGGTCGGGGCCAAACTCATGGCGGACGTGGCCCATTATGCCGGGCTTATCGTGGCCGGGCTGTTTCCGAACCCAGTTCCATTCTGTGAGTATGTGACCTTTACCACCCATAAAACGTTAAGGGGCCCGAGGGGCGGAGTTGTCCTCACCAGACGGCCGTATGCCCAAAGCATCGACAAAGCCGTGTTTCCAGGGATACAGGGCGGCCCGCTGATGAACGTCGTCGCGGCAAAGGCCGTTGCGTTTCAAGAGGCTTCCACGGAGGAATTTCGAGCCTACCAGCGACGGGTGGTTGAGAACGCCCGTGCGATGAGCAGGGCTTTCGAAGTAGCTGGAATTCGGCTCGTGAGTGGCGGAACGGACACGCATATGCTCCTTTTGGACGTCCGCTCCGTTGGCCTTACGGGCAAGCAGGCCGAGAGTTTGCTGGAGCAGGTGGGGATTACGACGAACAAGA
This sequence comes from Nitrospirota bacterium, assembly GCA_011620345.1. GTDB lineage: Bacteria > UBA2233 > UBA2233 > UBA2233 > UBA2233 > UBA2233. The sequence goes on along the minus strand of WOZJ01000018.1, from coordinate 5,591 downwards.
ATGTTATCCCGTTTGATCCTTTACCTCCCGGAGTGACGAGCGGTATCCGGATAGGAACCCCTGCGATCACAACCCGCGGGTTTACCGAGCAGGAGTCTGAAGAAGTCGCCCGTCTGATCGCCGATGTCTTCAAGCAAAGGGACGACGAAAGCGTAAAATTGCGTGTGCAGCACCGTGTTCTCGAGCTCTGTGAGGCGTTTCCTCTCTACGCCTAGCCATTGTGCGGGCAGCTTATGAGCCCTGTTTCGGATCCAGACAAAGATGTCTTTTGGATGCGCAAGGCCCTTCGGCTTGCGACGAGGGGCCTTGGCAAAACTCACCCCAACCCTTATGTTGGGTGCGTGCTTGTCTATCGAGAGGACCTTGTTGGCCAGGGCTACCACAAGGCCTTTGGCGAAGCCCACGCCGAGGTTGAGGCGATCGAGGATTCTAAAAGGCGCTTGGGAACTTCTTTTGGCAGATGCCAACCCCTTACGCTTTACAGTACGCTCGAACCCTGCAACCATTTCGGGAAGACGGCCCCCTGTACGGAAATCATCCTAAAACACTCTCCTCCAATTCGTAGGGTTGTCGTCGGGACGCTAGACCCAAACCCGCTCGTATCCGGCAAGGGCGTGGAGCGTTTGAGCCGGGCAGGCCTCGATGTTTCGCTCGGCGTGCTCAGCCGCTCCTGTTTTCAGCTCAACGAAGACTATTTTCAGTGGGTCCGCACACGGTTGCCCCACGTTGTGCTCAAGGCGGCCGTTTCGTTGGACGGTAAAATTGCCGCTCCGGACGGGAGCTCCAAATGGATAAGCTCGAAGCAGGGGCTTTCTTTCGCCCACGAACTCCGCCTTCGAGCGGATGCGATCTTAGTCGGCGTGGAAACGGTCCTTGCCGACAACCCAAGGCTTACAGCCCGGGATGCCCTAGGCAGAGTTAGAAAAAAGCCTATCCGCGTCCTCCTGGATTCGCACCTCCGGGTGCCCTTGGATGCTTTCCTTGTGGCGGATGAGGACGTTTCCAAGACGTGGGTCTTCTGCTCTTCCGAGCATGATTCCGCCCGCAAAGAAGCGCTTCTTGCCAGGGGGGTGAGTGTATTTGTCGCCGCTGGAAATTCCGCCGTGGGTGGCGTTGACTTAGGGGATGTCCTTAGGGTTCTTGGGTCGAAGGAGGTTGTGAACATACTGGTTGAGGGGGGGTCTCGAGTGTTAACATCCTTCGTCCTTTCAGGGCGCTATGATACGCTATACCTAAACATGGCACCCAAACTTATTGGAATGCACGGCGTGCCGCTTATTCAAGAAACCGGAGTTCGCTCCATCGAAGACGCGTTGTCCTTGGAGTTCGCCGGTGTCCGGCGCAACGGGCCGGATATCCTCATCGTCCTCAAAAAGGCAAACCCTCCATGTTCACAGGACTGATCGAAACTCTGGGTGTCGTAAGGGCCGCGGGGACTGGGTTTCTCGAAATCGGGTTTACCGTGAAGTCCCTAGAGCTCGACATCGGCGAGAGCATCAGCGTGGACGGCGTCTGTTTGAGCATAACCGCACGGAGCAAGGAATGGTTTCGGGCCGAAGTTTCAAGGGAAACGCTCGTGCGTTCGACGCTCCAAAGAAAGCGGCCAGGGGCGTTGGTTAACTTAGAAAGAGCGCTTCGGCTAGGCGGGAGGCTCGGTGGACACATCGTCCAGGGGCATGTCGACGGCGCGGGAAGAGTGACGAACCTGGCGGCAGGACTCAACCAGATGCTCGTGTGGGTAGAGCCGCCCAAGCGGCTCATGGCCTACATTGCCGAGAAAGGTTCCATCGCCGTCGATGGCGTTTCGCTTACGGTAGCCGGGCTCGATACGAACGAAGGATGTTTCTCCGTTGTCGTCCTCCCCTTGACGCGTGAGCACACGACGCTTCAATCGGTCAAGGTTGGAGAGTCGGTCAACCTTGAGGTAGATGTTTTGGCCAAGTACGTAGAAAGGCTCTTGGACGCCAAGCGGGAGGCAGCGGCCGTAAAAGAAAGGATCAGCTTGGATCTGCTCCAAGAGCACGGTTTTTTTTAAGGAGGCATGTATGTCGTTTGCGACCGTTGAAGAGGCCTTGGAAGAGATCAAGGCCGGCAGGATGGTGATCCTGGTGGACGATGAAGATAGGGAGAACGAGGGTGATTTGTTTATGGCAGCCCAAATGGTTACCCCCGACGCCGTCAACTTTATGGCCACGCATGGCAAAGGGTTGATCTGTTTAACGCTCACGGAAGAAAAAGTTGCTTCGCTTGGCCTTACTATGATGGTCCCCGAAAACACCTCCCCCCACCAGACGGCTTTCACGGTTTCGATCGATGCCAAAAAAGACGTAACGACAGGGATATCCGCTTTTGACAGGGCTATAACCATCCTGAAGGCAACCCAAGACGATGCGACGCTTTCGGATTTCACCGTGCCGGGCCATATTTTCCCTTTGCGGGCGCGGAATGGGGGCGTCCTTATACGGGCCGGGCAAACGGAGGGGTCGGTCGATTTGGCCAGGCTTGCAGGTCTTAAGCCTTACGGCGTGATCTGCGAGATCATGAACGAGGACGGTACGATGGCTCGTATGCCTCAGCTGATGCAATTTGCAAAGACTCATGGGTTGAAGATCGTGACGGTCGCCGATTTGATCGCCTACAGGATCAGAAGAGAGCGACTTGTAAAGGAGATCGCCAGGGCGACGCTTCCGGTAAGGCTAGCGGGAGAGTGCTCAATTCTTTTGTTCGAGAGCGAGATCGATCAAAAGCAGCACGTGGCGTTGGTCAAAGGAGACTTCAGTCCGGATGACGCCGTCCTTGTACGGATGCACTCCGAGTGTTTGACTGGTGACGTGTTCGGGTCGCTTCGGTGCGACTGCGGGGAGCAGCTTGCCGTTTCGCTTTACTTGATCGGCAAGGAAGGCAAGGGCATTCTTGTGTACATGCGCCAGGAGGGCAGGGGGATCGGGCTCAAAAATAAAATTCATGCCTATGCCCTCCAGGATGAGGGGCTGGATACGGTCGAGGCGAACGCAAGGCTTGGGTTTAAGCCGGATCTGAGAGATTACGGGATCGGCGCCCAGATTCTGGTGGAGTTGGGGGTACGCAACATTCGGCTCCTTACGAACAACCCCAAAAAAGTGGTCAGCTTAAAGGGCTATGGGATTGATATTGTCGAGCGCGTGCCTATCGAAATCCCCCCCAACGAGAAGAATTATTTTTACCTCAAGACAAAGTCCGAGAAGTTAGGCCACCTCCTTTCTCATTTTCAGCAATGCGTCGTAGGAGAAGTCAATGGAGACGGTAAAGACGTTTGAAGGCCATCTCAGCGGGGAAGGCCTGAAATTTGGGCTCGTGGCCTCCAGGTTCAACGAGATGTTCTCGCTTCGCCTGCTCGAAGGCGCCCTAGAGGCCTTAAGGCAGTGCCGGGTCAGCACGGAAGACATTGTTGTGGTGAAGGTGCCTGGCAGTTATGAAGTCCCGCTTTATGTTCGAGAGCTTGCCCAGACCGGCAGGTTCGATGCCCTTATCGCGCTTGGAGTGCTTATTCGCGGTGCAACGCCACATTTTGAGTATATCAGCGCCGAGGTGACCAGGGGCATCGGCCAGGTGATGCGCGAATTTCGGCTTCCCGTAGCGTTCGGTATCGTTACGGCAGACTCGCTCGAACAGGCCATCGAGCGCTCCGGCTCTAAGCAAGGGAACAAGGGGTACCAATCGGCGCTTGCCGCCGTAGAAATGGCAACGCTTAAAAAACACCTCGAGGATGGTTTGGCTTAGGTGACAAGGCACAAGGCCCGCATTCAGGCCTTCCAGCTGCTTTACGGGCTGACGGCTACGAAGGAGGCCGACTTGGGGGGGTTCGTTGAGCGCACCTTGAAGGCCTTCTTTCCAAAGGAAGACGAAGACCCGTTTTTTGAGCTTTTGGTCCATGGTGCAATCGACAACAAGCAGGCCTTAGACTGTACGATCGAGGGTATTTCCCGCAACTGGCCGCTACACCGGATCGGTCTGGTCGATCTGTGCATTCTCAGGCTGGCCCTGTTCGAGCTGACCTATCCGGAGCGCACCAAAACGCCTCCCAAGGTGGCGATTGATGAGGCGATAGAGCTTGCTAAGGTGTTTGGTTCTGAGCAATCTGCCGCGTTCGTGAACGGGCTGTTGGATGCGGCGTACAGGGTGATATGCGGGAACGGAGAGGCTGTTTCAGCGCCTGTAGACACGCCTTGCCCTTGAAGACAGGTTGCACATTAGTTCATACGGTATTGTCCCTGCAAGCCTTGCCAGGGCTCCGAAGGTTTGGAATGCGTTGACTACGACAACCCAATCTCCCACGCGCACATCCATTCCAGTCGTATCGATAAGCGTCATGTCCATCGTAATGTCCCCCAGGACCCGGGCCGGCTTGCCATGCACAAGCAAGGATCCCTTGTTCGACAGGGCCCTCGTAAGCCCGTCGGCATACCCGATGTTCACCACGGCAATCTGGGCGTCTTCTGAAAGGACGCACGAGCGGTTGTAGGAAACGCTCGAGCCTTTGGCGAGCGTCTTTACCGAAACGACCCTGGCCTTGAGTTCTAAGGCGTAAGAGAGCTGCACCGGGAACGGCTCGGCCGGGTGTTCGCCAAACATCGCAAGCCCTACGCGTACAAGGTTTGCCCAAGGCACCTTGAAGGCGATACCCGCGGAGTTTTGCAGGTGGACGAAGGGGAGAGGACCGTGTGTTCCTAAAAAGCCCCCGAATCGCTCAATTTGTTCTTTCGTATAGGCCGGATCCGTGCCGGCCGAGGAAAGGTGCGACATGACCCCGAGGATTCTAGGGTCGTGGTTTTGGGGGGCCAAGAACCCAAGCCTGCCCATTCCCGTATCGTACTTGACGTGGTAGGGAAGGGGGCTGTTTTTGAGTGCGAGGAGGTGCGCCGGGTCCGAAACAACCGGGGTAAGACGCCAACGTTCGATCAAGTTTAGCTCGCCAGGCAAGACTCCAGTAAGCACTAGGATGGGCTTGAGAATCTTAGCCTTCCGCAATACGACCCCTTCAAGTGGACACGAAACAGCAAAACCGAACACTTCCGTCATTGTTTCGAGGGAGCGGGCCAGACTTGCTGCACCCATGCCGTAGGCGTCGGCCTTCAGTACGGCGATCACTTGGCGCTCTGTGGCGCGAGCGATCTGCCTTATATTTTCCGCTACGGTACAAAGGTTGACGGTGAGAACAAGCCGTGCCATTAGAGCTGATCCATGTTGGGGAGCTCAAAGTGCCACGCCTGGTTTGGGTTCGGCATGATGAACCCGTGGGCTTCGAGGATGTCCTTTAAGATGTTCATCGATTCGTCCTGGCTTGGAGGCTCGTAGCTTTGAAGGGGGAAGCCCTTAGGCATAGAAACGACTCCAGCTTTATCCACGAGCAAAACGCCTACACCTAAGCCTTCTTGGTTGCATCGTGCACAGAAAAAGGGGCCTTGTTTGAGCTGTTCAAGAGGTATGTTAGGAAAAACCCCGTTTATCACGCTTAGACGGTATCCCAGCTTTTTGAGTACGGATAGTGCTTGTCCAAGCTGAAAGACTACAGGAATTCGAAGCCACAAGGAAGGCCTAGGGTTGCTTTGCTC
>WOZJ01000036.1 GCA_011620345.1 Nitrospirota bacterium | reverse complement strand
AGCCAAAGTGCTCGCAGAGACGGGCTCTCATAACTACACCCAGTCCTCAAAAAACGTTACAATGATGAATCTTGTACGAAGCGCTCCACGAAACCGGCGGAGCGAGACAGGAAAAGGGCGGTTTTGGATGACCAAAGATTTCGAGATTGCAAGCAAGGTCCGCCTCAAGCCGATCCGCGAGGTTGCAGGCGGGCTTGGCCTTTCGCCCGAGCGGTTGTTCATGTATGGGGAGCATATCGCAAAGGTAAAGCTTGAGGCACCTCTTGGCACACCCAAGCGGGCCCGCTACGTCGTCGTCAGCGGGATCAACCCGGCCAGTTCCAGGGGCGAAGGAAAGACGACCGTCGCGATCGGGCTTGCCATGGCACTTTGGCGGCTTGGCAAGAGGGCGATTCTCACCCTTCGGGAACCCTCGATGGGGCCCGTTTTCGGGATCAAGGGGGGCGCCACCGGGGGCGGGTTTGCCCAAATCCTGCCGATGGAAGAGATCAACCTGCACTTCACGGGCGATTTCCACGCCGTTACCCAGGCCCAGAACCTGGCCGCCGCCGTCCTTGGCGCCCACCGCTTCCACGGAAACGCCTTGGGGATCGAACCCCGATCTGTATGGTGGCCTAGAGTGATGGATTTGAACGAGCGGCAGCTTCGTCACATCGTGGCGGGGATCGGCGGAGAACTCGAGGAAACACGCTTCGAAATTACGCCCGCCTCCGAGACAATGGCCATTTTGGCTCTCGCGAAAGGCTTGGACGATCTAAGGCTCCGGCTTGGCCGGGCAAGCGTGGGGTTCGATGCCCAAGGCGGGCTCGTGACGCTCGAGGCATTGGGCGCTTCTGGCGCGATGGCAGCACTCTTAAAGCATGCCCTCCTCCCAAACCTTGTCCAGACGATCGAGCACACCCCGTGCTTTGTTCATGCAGGCCCGTTCGCGAACATCGCCCATGGGGCGAGTTCGGTCGTGGCGGATACCCTGGCCCTCGCCTTAGGCGACATCGTCGTGACCGAGGCGGGGTTCGGGACAGACTGCGGGCTCGAAAAATTAGCCCACATCAAGGTGCCAGCCTTGGGAACGGCTCCGGAATTGGTCGTGCTCGTCGTCACCCTCCAAGGGCTCTTAACCCACGGCAATGGCTGGCTAAAGGCTGGACTTTCGCACTTGCAAAAGCATATCGAGAACGTCCGAACGTTCGGGCTACCTTGCCTTGTCGCGTTGAACGTGTTTGCAGGCGACGCCCCAGGGGCCCTTCGGGAGATCGAGGACGCTGCCCTGGGGTATGGAGCGTCTGGGACAAGGCAAGTACACGCCCATGCGATGGGCTCGGCAGGCGTAATGGACCTGGCCGAATTGCTGCTCGAGGCCCATACGGAAGGGCAAGGGTTTCGTCCGCTCTACACGCAAGAATGCACCATGCAAGATAAGCTGTATCGAATCGCCACAACGCTCTACGGGGCGGACGATGTTCGCTTTTCGCCGAAGGCGGTGAAAGAGCTCGAGCGAATCAAGGCGCTTGGCCTAACCGGTCTTCCCGTGAACATCGCCAAAACTCCCATGTCGCTTAGCCACGACCCCCAAAAAAAAGGTGTACCAAAGGACTTTATCGTCCCTATCGAAGGTTTTCGAATCGCCACGGGTGCCGGGTTCATTACGGCGTTCGCCGGCAACATCCAGACCATGCCTGGCCTTCCTAGGCGCCCCGCAGCCCTTGGGATCGACGTGGACGGCCAAGGAAACACCCTAGGCCTCTTTTGAGAATGGAACCACTCGGCACCATGCGCTTAGGCGAACTCCTTGCCAACCGAAAGCCCTCCATTAGCCTCGAGATCTTCCCGCCCAAGACTAAGGAAGCCGAAGTCCGGCTAGAGAAAGCGCTCCCAAAGCTTCTTCAAAAAAGGCCTGCCTTTATCAACGTGACCTACGGGGCGGGCGGCTCTAGCAAGCAGCAGACCCTTGCCCTCGTTCGGGAGCTTACGCGCATCACCCGTACCCCCATCGTCCCGCACATCTCCGGGATTTCCAGCTCTCAAAAAGAGGTGGCCAAAATTCTCGAATGCTACCTCGAGGATGGCATAGAAAACATCCTGGCGGTGCGCGGAGACCCGCCAAAGAACGCCCAAGACGCCCCAATCGAAGGCGATTTTCGTCATGCGATCGAGCTTGTCCGGTTCATCAAGGAGCGCGCTACGGGCCTTTGTCTCGGCGTTGCGGGCTTCCCCGAAGGCCACCCTGAATCCGTAAGCCGAAGCGAAGAGCTAAGGCACCTAAAGGCCAAAATTGAAGCGGGTGCGGAGTTCATCATCACCCAACTGTTCTTCGACAACCGCTGCTTTTTCGAGTTCTTGGACGCGCTGGAGGCTGCTGGAATCCAGGTGCCGGTAATTGCGGGCATTTTAATCGTGACAAGCCAAAAGCAACTCTTGGGCATTCCTGGGATCGCAAAGGGTACCAAGATTCCCGCCCCGCTCACTAGCGCCTTCCAAAAGGCCGTAACGCCAGAGCAATGCCTGGAAGTGGGCGTAAGCTGGGCCGCACAACAGGTTGAGGGAATCCTTGCCTCAAAAAGCCCATGGGTTCATCTGTACACGATGAACCAAGCAAGGCCCCTTGAAAGGCTCATGGAACGCCTAAGCGTCCAAAGGCTGGACGAAATCGATAGAGACAGAGCGTTTTAAACGACAAGGCTCAACCGTTATCGCCTTTCCCGAGAAACGCCAAATCGGGCTTATCGTTGCATAGCGTTGAACATCTGGACATGCTAGGGCTATCCTAAAAGAAAATATCGTATGGCTCCTGTCTTGGAGCCGGAGGCAGGCATGGAACTTCAAACGCTCGATACCCTATTTTTGGGAAACAAAGCCGCTGTCGGGGCCTTTCTGATGAACACCCAAGAGGGCCCGGCCCTGTTCGAGACAGGCCCGGCGTCGTCCTTAGAAGGGCTCAAGGCCGGTCTTCTAGGGGCCGGAGTGCCCCCTCAGGACGTGCGGCACGTGTTCGTCACGCACGTTCATTTAGACCACGCCGGCGCGGCATGGTGGTTTGCCGAACACGGGGCGAAGGTCTACGCCCACCCCAAGGCGGCCTCACACCTCGTCCAGCCCGAAAGGCTCTGGAGCTCGGTGAAGCGCCTCTACGGCGGGATGGCGGAAGAGCTATGGGGAGAGATTCGACCTATTCCAGAGGACCGCGTGAAGATCCTTCAGGACAAAGAGCGCGTTTCGCTAGGCGACGTCCAAATCGTCGCGCTCGATACACCGGGGCACGCCGTTCACCACTTGGCCTACTTTATCGACGGGGCGATCGTATGCGGCGATATCGGAGGCGTGCGCTACGGTAAAGAAGGGCCGGCAGTCCCTCCCTGCCCCCCGCCTGACATCCACGTCGAGGACTGGGTTCGATCGATCGATACGCTTGCCGCCTTAAACCCTTCGGTATTGTTCCTAACCCATTTCGGTCCGTTCACCGACACAAAGGAGCACTTAGCCTCGCTCAAAGACCGTCTGTTGCGCTTCGAGCGCTTTATTCAAAAGGGGCTGGAAGACGGGCTTGACCCCGATACCCTAAAGGAGCAGTTCGAGAACGCCTTCAAGCAGGAATTTCATGCGCTTGGGCTTGATGAAGCTACCTGTACGCTCTACGAGCGAATCAACCCCCCTTGGACGAACGTCCTAGGGCTCGTTCGCTACATACAAAAAAAGCCAAAAGGGGAGCAACCGAAGGACGCCTAGCCCTTCTTCAGTCTTGCTTTTGGGCCTTTCGCGCTTTCGATCCATCTACAGCAAAGATCGAGCCATAGATAGAGAGCGTTTAATCCCTGCCGTCTTGCGAAAACTTTATCAGCTCCCGCTCGATCGTTCCTTCCGAATCGATCATTGCATCCATTCGGATTCGTGAATGTTCCTTGACGAAATAGCGCAAATCTTCGGACCAAAACCGTTCCATTTCAACCTTAGTCCTGGCAGACGAAAAGAGGCGCCCGGTTTTGGCCTGGAACACGCTTAGCGTGTTCATGCATAGAAACGCGCCTGCCTCCACGTTAGCGACACGTGTCTCGACCATCCTTACGCTGCCTTCAATCGTATCGCTCTTTAGATCTTTCGAACGGTACTCGTGCATTAAGGTCATACCAGTATCGGGCATCCTAAGATAAAACGCGCTCTTGCCGGAAAAGGTTTTTCCGGCTTTGAACGGGAACACCAGCACTGGCAGGGGGTCTTCGTAAAACGCCATTCCTCCATCCGAGGTCTGTTCGAAGTAAAGCCGGATGCTTGAACTTTCTAGCGCGTAGTAGAAATCCGCTCGGTAGCCTTTCTGGCCTGGCCGGGTGACCACCCAATGGATACAATCCTTTACGGGTAGGGATTCCGAAAGTCCTTCGATCTGGGGTCTAAAGCCCTTGACTATGCCAAGGAAGGTGTGCGTTTCGAGTCTTGTGCCAGGCTCTTCCCAAAGGGTCATCGTGGCGGCTTTTTTGCCTTCGACAACGACTTTGTAGGTAAAAGAGCTCCCTTTGGGTGGAAGCAAAACCTCCCCCTCCGCGACAACACGCCGCTCTAGGACGATCGAAAAGCCGAACAAAACGAGCAACCACCAAACGTGCTTCATGACCGCCTCCGCTAGACTTTAGGGATGCACGCGAACGTCGAGCCCAAGGCCGTGAACGTCCGACGCCAGAGCTTGAAGCCAGGCCTCCGAAACGGCGGAAAGTCTAGGCGCCTCGGGCTGGAGGGATGGCCTGGCAAGCGTGTACAGCACGACCCCCCCGAGCGGGAGTCCTTCTTTTTGAGCCCTTCCCAAAAACGCAAGGTACGTCTCACGCTCCCTTGGCATATCCAGAATGGCCGTACCGTCCAGCCGAAAGCACAGCGTATGGACCCAGGTTAGGCAAAGGCTCGAGGCTGCCTTTAGGTTTTCGAACAACTTAGACGGGGGAACTCTCGTATCGTGAACCTGCAGAATCCCCTCTTGGCTTGCCGAATCCAGCTTGAACCACACCTCGCCTTGTATCGCGGCCAAAAGCGCAAGGCCTTTCTGGACGCGTGCCCTCCGAAGCAACGTTCCGTTCGTAATGAGGACAACTTTGACTCGACCAAGGAGGCCGCTTTCAGAGAGCGCTTCGCGGAGTGTCAACACGAGCTCGTCGAAGGCCTCCAGGCTCGTTGGCTCGCCATCGCCCGAAATGGCGATGTCGCGGATCGAATACGGCTCTTCGGACTCTTGTGCCCTCGAAGCATCCCCCAAGAACGCCTTGAGCTCCATCTTGAGACGCTTCAAATCGAGTGCCGGGGCCTTCCCCCGTGTAAGGCCTTCGACCTGGCAGTAAAGGCAGCGATAGTTGCATGCCTTGTTTGGGTTCACGTTGATCCCCACGGATATACCGCCCGAGCGGCGTGAAGCGACGGCGTAGACGTAGCCGAGCCCTAGGTTGTCCCTTGGGTGCGAGCTGACAGAAAGCGTGGATGTCCAGTTAGTGGCCATTTTTTTAGTTTAACCGTTCGTAAGCCGGTTGGAAAGGAAGAAAGGCGGCTTGCCAAAACGAAGAAACCAGGTTAAAGTACCTCATTAATACCCGCTTGACGTTCAACATCGAGGAGATCGGTTTTATGCGGAGTGCTTTGGCTCTCTTTTCCATGTTGGTCATTCCCGCAACGGCCGCTTTAGGCCAGGGGGTTTCTTTGGTCGAGCCCCCAACCGCCACTTTGGGCCAGGGGATTTCTTTGGTCGAGCTCATCTCGAACTCGCCCGCAGCCAAGAATTTCGAAGTCGGCAGGTTTATCGAGCAGGGGACGCAGACTGGGGTTCCTTACGCAAACGCGACAGTTATGCCAAAAGGCGCGCCAGTCACGCTCGAGTTCGGTACCGCGACAAACGCCCTTAAGGCAACCATCCAGCCAAACGGGCTAGAGCCCTTCTTGAACAAGCCCCTCCAAACGTTTTACTTTTTTGGGCTTACGAGGCAATATAGCACACTCCAGGCCGTGGCACGGCTTGAAGACCCGGGGATGGCGGCCGAGAGCGCGCATATCCAGATCGAGCTGAACGGGAAGGTGCTCGGGGATTTTCCTTTGATCCCGAACCAGGCAACGACGATTCTCGCGACTATTCCGGAGTACAGCCGCAACCAGAACCACCTGGTCGTGTTAGGGGAGGTACGTTTTCGTCAGACCCCCGCAGGACCGGTGACGCTCGTTTTAGAGAACCCGAAGCTCGTGCGCTAGCCCTTAGCGGGTTGGTCTCTCCCAGTAGCCCGAAAGCGCCGGGTACCAGGTTTGGCCCGACGCTCGCCATGCGTATACGCCACGGTCAGTGTCCAGGGCAAAGGCTTGATCTAGGGCTACGTTCGAAGCAAGCGCCCCGCCTTGACCCTCGATCACGCGAAACCTCGCGACGTCTGGCTCACCCAAGCGCCTTGGGCTCTTTACGGCAAACCCAAACACGCCGTCTCGGTCTGGGTTTGCCGTAGCCCCCTTTGTCTTTAGGCGTGTTCCGTCTGCCAGTTCCACCTCGAACCCAAATGGCCCCCTGGCCGTGTTTTCGTCCAAGTGGAACCGAAAAAAGAGATAAAAGGACAAATCGGCTGGGGTCTGGCTGGATGGATTCGACGTGCCCTCCAAGATACCCGATCGTTTTGCGATTCCGTTGGCGAGCGCAAGCATCCAAGGAAGATCCTCAAAAAAAGTCACGTCCTTTAATGAACCGTAGCGTGTCGGGTCAACCCGGTATACGCCCTCTTTGGGAAGCGCTTTCGCTTCTTTAAGCTCGCCCGATGCCAAATTAAGAGAAAGCAAGGGGTGCGTTCCTTCCAAACGGCCTTGAAAAGGGGCTAAACGTCCGTTCTGATAGAAGTCCAGCCCAAGAATAAGCCCAAAAGGGCTGATCCGGGCACTTAGCGTTTCAAGCTGACGAAACGGAAGCCCCGTGGTTTCAAGCGCCCTCACAAGCTCTTGCCCTTCCGAGGCGCACGTGGTGGTGAGGCCATAGGCAAGCTCTAGCCCTTGGTCTGTTTCCTTATACCAAAAGCGGCCAAAAAGCGGGGCTTCCCGCTCGGGTGTCTCAAGGATGTACAGCGGGGTGTGTCGAAGGACGCTGAAGTGCTCATCCCCGGGTTCGGCGCCAAGAAACCGAACCCGATCCAGGACGGCCTCCGGGGTCTTGCGTTCCTTTTTTGGCTGAACGAGATCGATCCGGACGCTGTGCCTCCCCCTTAGCACGGGCCCCAAATAAAGCCTGTAGCGGCCGGAGCGTTGGCCTTCTTGAAGAGAAAACCCCAACGTGTAGTGGCTGTTCAAGAAGCACAAAAACGTCGAGGGCTCGACGCCTCCCCTTTGGCCAGCCTCGAAGTCGAGGGATATCTCGGCCGGCGTATCGATGTAAAACGAAAAAAACAGGTGGGGGTAGCGGAAGTTGATGAAGAACGGCCCCCTATCCCCTTCTGGCTCAATCACCTGGAGCGCCAAGGCATTGGGAAGAATCCCCAGGACAAACAGGCAAGCCAGCGCCAGCCGCTTCATCGGTGCCCACACGCGCACGCTAGTAGATGGCTCCACCGCGGACGCCCATCTGCTCCTTGCCCACCTTTGGGTCGATCCGGACGTTCAAAAGCGCCGGCTTGTTCGAGGCCTTGGCGCGCTCAAAGGCTCCCCTAAACGCTGCAGGGTCCTCCACGTACTCACCGTACCCGCCTAGCCCCTTGACGACCTCTTCGTAGTGCGTGGCCGAAAGCGCAGTGCCTATCGAGGCCTCCTCTCCGTAGAGGTCGAGCTGTGGGTTGCGGATCTGACTCCAGGCCGCGTCGTTTCCGATGACGCCGATGATGGGCAGCTTGAAGCGCACGGCCGTGTCGAACTCGAACCCATTCAAGCCAAAAGAACCGTCGCCGTAAAGGATTACGATGTTCTTTTGGGGATGGAGCAGCTTGGCCGCGATCGCGAACGGCGCGCCCACGCCAAGGCATCCCATCGGCCCCGGGTCCATCCAATGGCCCGGCTTCTTGGCCGGAATAAGCTTGGAGCCAAGGGCTACGATATCCCCCCCGTCCCCGATCAAGATGTCGTCTTCCGTGAGCGCTTCGCGGAGTTCCTTCAAAAACCGGGACGAAGACATCGGGGACGAGCCGATCTTAGCCTTTTCCTCCTCGGCCATTGCCTTTGCTTCTTCGTCTTCCCTTAGCTGTTCTATCCAGCGCATGCGGTCCGGCTCGTTATCCACTTGGGGCAGCGACTCGAGCAGGCCCTCGAGCGCCAAATGGATATCGCCCGGAACGCCGAGCGTGAGTTCCCTGTTCTTTCCAAGGATATCTGGATCGCCCAGCATCGCAAGCTTGAGGTGCTCCGGAAAAAGGCCCGGGGACCCGAAATCCAGCCGAAAATCGAGCGGAGTGCCAATCACGACGGCCAAATCGGCACCCTGACAGGCTTTTCTCCTGGTGTACTGGAAGAAATTGGGGTGGTCCGAGGGCAACGCCCCCCTTGCCATGCCGTTCAAAAACACCGGAACCCGCTGCGTTTCAGCCAAGATCCGTAAGACCTCCCAGGCCTTGTCCCAGTAAAGATCGCTCCCTGCGATCACAACGGGCCTTTTGGCTTGCCTAAGAAGGGCCGCAAGCTCTTCGACCGCCTTCGGCTCGGGCCCCATCCGGAATAGAGAGCGGAAGGACTTGGGCCAGGCAATCGTCCCCTCGTCCTCCCTGCCAAAGACCGTATCCATCGGAATTTCTAGGTAGACCGGGCCTTTTTTGGGCGAGAGCGCCTGCCTGATGGCGGTCATCAAGAATTCGGGGATCCGCTTGGTTTCGTAGACCGCCTCGGCCCACTTCGTGATCGGACGCATCAGGCTAACCTGGTCCATCTCCTGCAGGTTGCCCTTCCCAAGCGTCGAGAACGGCGCCGCCCCTCCGATGCAGACGACGGGGCTCTTGGCGAAGAAGGCGTTGGCGATCCCCGTCACGGCGTCCGTCACGCCAGGCCCCGCCGTCACGACGCACACCCCGATCCCGCGGGTAATGCGCGCGTAGGCATCGGCCGCGTGCGCCGCCGCCTGCTCATGCCTGACATCGACCACGGCGATACCCTCTTTCCGGCAACCCTCGTACACGGGAAGAATGTGCCCCCCGCAGAGCGTGAAAATCGCCTTGATCCCCTCTTTTTTGAGTACCTTGGCCACCATCTCTCCGCCGTCTAGGTATCCCATCGCCCCCTCCTGCTTTTTTTGGCCTTTTGCTCGGTCTATACCCTATTGTCTTCTACTGCGGCAGGAACAATCAATGTTCCAAAAGTTGGATCGATTGCCCCGGCGCGTCCCGTCCTCGGCTCGTGCCTCTACCTGCCCCTAAGCGAGACGCTCGGCCAGCCCTGCCCGCCGTCGACCACAATCAGCGCTCCGTTGACCCAGCTCGCTTTGCTGGAAAGGACGAACGTCACGACCTCCGCCACCTCTTCCGGCGTTCCGAGACGTTTGAAGGGAAACTCCCTATCTTGGAAGCCCTCGAACACCTCGGCCGACTGGTCTTTGAGCTTTGCCCAGTTTCCGCCCTCAAAGTAGATCGAGCCCGGAAGGACGGCGTTGATCCTCACGCCAAAAGGTGCAAGCTCCCAGACGAGGCCCTTAACGAGCGCATTCTGGGCAGCCTTGGCCGCGGCGTACTGGGCCCTGGAGCCAGGACGAAGCCCCGAGATAGAAGAGATCACGACGATGCTGCCCGTCCCTTCTTTTTGCATGGAAGGCACAACCGCCTGGATCGCCCGGACAGCGTGGAACAGGTTGACATCGAGCGTGCCACGCCAGTCTTCCTCGCTCGTTTCAAGGAAACGGCCGCCCAGCGTCCCCCCCGCGTTTGCGACAAGAAGCAAAGGAGGACCCAAAGAGGCTACGGCGCCTTCGATAAACGCCTTCATCTGGCCTTCGTGCGTCACGTCGGCCGGCTGAACGAACGCCCGGACTCCAAGGGCCTCGATTTCACGCCCAAGCGCCCTCAAGGGGGCTTCGTTTCTTGCGCACGCAGCAATATGCACGCCCTCTTTGGCGAGCGCAATCGCAATCGCCCTGCCGATCCCCTTAGAGGCGCCCGTGATGGCGGCCACCTTCCCTTTCAACCCTAAATCCAATTTTTTCTGCCCCCTAAAGCCTTGATTGCATCCTTCTTACTCTAACAAGGCCAAAAAGGCGGCGTCAAACCGCTTCTTGACACGCGCTTTGGATGAATTATTTATTTTAGTGAAGAATCCACATACGATGCGCATCGTATGGAAAAGCATTCACGACGCTTCAAAAAACATAAAATAAAAGGAGGAGGAACGATGGCACTCGTAAGGTTCGACCCCGTTCGGGATGTAATGCGTTCCATGATGGACTTCCGCACCGACATCGACAAGCTGTTTGGCGATGTGCTGGGTAGAAGGTCGCTAGCCCCGGGCGAAGAGCAAGCGGCCGTTTGGGCCCCGGCGGTGGAGATGTCCGAAACGGAAAAAGAGGTGATCGTGAAGGCCTCTTTGCCCGGCGTGAACAAAGAAAACCTAAAACTCGAGGTGATGGGTGATAGACTAGGCCTTCAGGCCGAGGTAAGGCGGGAGACCAAAGAGGAGAAGGAAAACCTGCTTGCCCAAGAAATTTTCTATGGGACGTTTGCCAGGGCGATTCAGCTGCCTTGCGAGGTCCAGTCCGAGAAGGCCAAGGCTGAGCTAAAGAACGGAATCCTTACGGTCTATCTTCCCAAGAGCGAGCAGCACGTCTCGAAGGCAATCCCGATCGAGCTGAAATAAAAACCCTTTCCCCATTAAGACGGTGGGAAGGTTCAGGCCGTGGGAGTTCCCACGGCCTTTCTTTTTAAAAGGAGGATATAGGTATGGACTTAGAACGTTTCACGGACAAATCGAAAGAAGCAATCCAACAGGCACAGATCATCGTCACGCGCTTCAGCCACCAGGAGATGCTCCCGGAGCACGTGCTGGCTGCGCTTATTTCCCAAAAAGACGGCATCGTTCCAAGGGTGCTCGAGAGGATGGGCGTTGCCCCAAAAACGGCTCTCGAACGGATCGAAGCACACCTGGCCTCCCTTCCAAAGGTGTATGGGACGGGCTCGGGACAAATTTATGCAACCCAGCGTCTCAACCGGGTACTCCTGGAAGCCGACAAGCAGGCCAAAGAGCTAAAGGACGACTTCGTCTCGACCGAGCACCTGCTCTTGGCCATCCTTGCCGAAACACCAAAGGCCGAGGGTGCGAAAATTCTGGAAGGCATGGGTGTCACCCGTGAAAACGTGCTCGGTATCCTGGCTCAAGTCAGGGGCCATCAAAGGGTAGAAAGTACTACGCCCGAGGCGACGATCGAGGCGTTGGAGCGCTACGGCAGGGACCTGACGGACCTGGCAAGAAAAGGCAAACTCGACCCCGTAATAGGCAGGGACGAAGAGATTCGCCGGGTCGTCCAGATCCTTTCTAGGCGCACGAAGAACAACCCGGTCTTGATCGGAGAGCCTGGCGTCGGAAAGACGGCGATCGTCGAGGGTCTCGCCCAGCGGATCATCGGAGGGGACGTGCCGGAGTCGCTGAAGAACAAGAAAATTGTCCAGCTCGACCTGCCCTCGCTGATCGCTGGGGCCAAGTACCGGGGCGAGTTCGAGGAGCGCTTGAAGGCCGTCCTCAAGGAAGTCCAGGAACAAAAGGGCGAAGTTGTCCTTTTTATCGACGAGGTGCACACGGTCGTGGGCGCCGGCGCGGCCGAGGGGGCAATGGACGCCTCGAACATCCTAAAGCCCATGCTGGCCAGGGGCGAGCTCCATTGCATCGGCGCAACCACGCTCGATGAATACCGTAAGTACATCGAAAAGGATCCAGCGCTTGAACGCCGTTTCCAGCCCGTCATCACCTCAGAGCCAAGCCTAGAAGACACGATCGCCATCTTGCGCGGCCTCAAGGAGCGCTACGAGGTCCACCACGGCGTACGGATTAAGGACGGCGCGCTGATCGCCGCTGCCAAGCTCTCGTCCCGCTACATCACGGAGCGTTTCCTGCCGGACAAGGCAATCGACTTGATCGATGAGGCGGGCGCCAGGCTGCGCACCCAGATGGACAGCATGCCCCAAGAGTTGGACGAGATCAACCGAAGGATCATGCAGCTATCCATCGAAGAACAGGCGCTACAAAAAGAGGTTGACCCGGCAAGCCAAGCCAGGCTGCATAAAATCCAAGAAGATCTGGGCCGGCTAAGGGCCCAAGCGGACAAGCTCAAGTCACGCTGGGAGGAAGAAAAGGCCATTATTTCGAAAATCCACAAGATCAAAGAACGCATCGAGGAGGCGAAGATAGAGGCCGAGCGCCACCAGCGAGCTTACGACTTGAACAAAGTGGCGGAGCTCAAGTTCGGCCGCATGCCCGAGCTCGAAAGGGAGCTCCAAGAGGCCGAAAGGGAACTCCAGGCGCTTGGCGAAGGAAGGCTCGTCAAGGAGGAGGTTGATCCTGAGGACATCGCCAAGATCGTCTCAAGCTGGACGGGAATCCCTTTGACAAAGCTGCTTGAAGGCGAGATGCAAAAGTTGCTAAAGTTAGAAGATACGCTCCATAACCGCGTAGTCGGCCAGGACGAGGCCGTCAAAGCCGTGGCCGATGCCGTGCTTCGAGGCCGCAGCGGCATTCAAGACCCCAGAAGGCCGATAGGAAGCTTTATCTTTTTGGGCCCAACGGGCGTGGGCAAGACAGAGCTTGCCAGGGCGCTTGCAGAGGCGCTGTTCGATTCTGAGGATGCTACGATCCGAATCGATATGTCGGAGTACATGGAAAAACACACGGTCTCCAGGCTAATCGGCGCCCCGCCCGGCTACGTCGGGTTTGAGGAAGGCGGTCAGCTGACCGAGGCCGTCCGAAGGAGGCCTTACAGCGTGCTGTTGTTCGATGAGATCGAGAAGGCCAACCAGGACGTGTTCAACATCTTCTTGCAGATCCTAGACGAAGGCAGGCTGACCGACGGGCACGGCCGAACGGTAGACTTTCGGAACACGGTCGTTATCATGACTTCCAACATCGGAAGTCAGGAGATTCTCGAGGGGCAAACGGCTGGCATCCCTTTTGAAAAGATCAAGACCCAGGTTTTGGGGCTCTTGAGGCAATCTTTCAGGCCCGAGTTTTTAAACCGCGTGGACGAAATCGTCGTCTTCCATCCGCTCGGCGAAGAGCACCTAGCCCGGATCGTGGACATCCAGGTCGGTCGTTTGAGTCGTCGGCTCAAGGAAGAGCGTAACATCACGATCGAGATCACGGACGAGGCCAAGAAGGCGATCGCCAAACAGGGCTACGACCCGCTGTTCGGCGCCCGACCTTTAAAGCGGCTCATCCAGCGAGAGATAGAAACCGAGCTTGCCAAGAAGATCATTGCGGGCGAAATCCGCGACGGGCAGCTCGTCGTGATCGATTTCCAGCACGGCGCGTTCGTGTTCCAAAGGGAGTCCTAGCCATGGTAAGCATCTCGATCGCCTCGACGGGGCTTCTGTTTGTTCTCTTTGCTGCCCTGATCTTCGCCTACCCCCAGCTTTTGGCCTATATTCTGGCGCTAGGGTTCCTGCTTTTGGGCGTGGGACTTATGGTGCTCGGGCTCATGTTCCGAAGGTTCGAAAAGGGCCTGGTGCAGTTTCGAAGATGGTAAACATGAAAAACGACGCCTTGGAGGTCCGAGAGGTTGTCAAAAGCTACCACTTGGGCAAAAGGACGGTTCAGGCCTTAAGGGGAGTGAGCCTAAAGGTTCGGCAAGGCGAGCGGATCGCCATTATGGGCCCTTCGGGCTCCGGCAAATCGACGCTGTTGCACCTCTTGGGCGGGCTGGATACGCCAACCCAAGGGGAGGTGTTTTTGGAAGGCAGGCCGGTCACGGCGATGAGCGATACCGAACTTACGCTGTTTCGGCGGCGTAGGCTCGGGTTCGTCTTTCAGTTCTTCAACCTCCTGCCCACTCTTACTGCGCAGGAGAACGTTGCGCTCCCTTTGCTTTTGGGCGGAGCCTCACTCAAGGCCGTCCAGGCCAAGGTGGATGGCCTGCTTGAAATGGTAGGGCTCTCCGAACGCAAACGCCACCGGCCGGACGAGCTCTCCGGAGGCGAGATGCAGCGGGTGGCCATCGCGCGCGCGTTCGTCAACGACCCGGTCGTCGTCCTGGCCGACGAGCCCACGGGCAACCTCGATACGAAAACCGGCAAGGAGGTACTCGCCTTGTTCGATGGGATGGCCCGTGGCACGAACAAGGCGATCGTTTTGGTGACACACGACCCAAAAATAGCAAGCTTCGCAGAACGGGTCGTGAGGATGGAAGACGGCCTGGTTGCCCAGATCGAGACGGCCTAACGGAGGCTTTCAAACACCAGGTTTGCCAGGGCCTCCCTTAAGTCGTTGATCTTGCCGCGGTTTCTTGAAGGATGAACGCGGTTGCTCAAGAAAACGACGCAAAGCCCGTCGTTTGGAACAATCACCAGGCTCGTTCCAGTAAACCCCGTGTGGCCAAAGGCCCCGACATCAGCGAACTTACCCATGTAGAAGGCCTTGTCCTTCTCGAACCCAAGGCTGGACACGGAAAGCTCCCGGCTGATTCGACGGGAACGCCAAAGGAGCTCCCTAGCCAGAAAAAGCGGGCCAGAGCGAAGCGCCATAAGCCCAAGCGCGAACCTGCCGACGTCATCGGCCGTCGCGAACAGTCCGGCATGGCCCGCGACACCGCCCAAGGCGTAGGCGTTTTCGTCGTGCACGCTGCCCCAGACCATCCCCCTCGGGGGGTCGGCCTGCCATTCGCTAGCCGCAATTAGGGGCCTTTGGGAAAACTTGGGGTTGAAGCAAGCGGCCCCAAGCCCAAGGGGCTCTAGAACGGCCTTGGCAAGGAATTGATCCAGAGGCGTGCCGGATGCAAGCTCGATCCACCTGCCTAGCAGCATGTATCCCAGGTCCGAATAGCAAGCCTCCTTCCCTGGGGGGCCGTTTCGGAAGCCAGCGAGGTAGGGCCAAGGGTTTGCAAGGTGTTCCGGGTTTTGAAACAGAGGAACCCATGGGGCCAGACCCGCGGTATGGCTCAAAAGATGCGCCAACCGGACGGGCTCCAAGCCCGTATAAACCCCGAAGGCCTGGTCTAAGGTGTCTTCGAGCCTGAGCTTGCCTTGGACGATAAGGAGCGCGGCCCCGAGGGCGGTATAGAGCTTGGTCAAGGAGGCCAGGTCGAAGAGCGTATCCGGCCTCAGCCGAACGGGAACGTCCGCAAACCGGCGAGCGTCTTTGTAAAGAAGCGAAAACCCATGGAAGATGAAAAAGGGCGGCTCGCCCGCGTTTGCGACCCAAATGCAGGCCCCCGGGAGCCTTCCGGCCCGGTAAGCGGCCTTTAGCAGGCCTTGCGCGTGGTTAGACAAGCGGCTTATGTCTAGGGCTGGCATCCAAATAGAACCAAGGGTTGCGTTGAAGGAGTATTAGGGCTTTTAGTATAATGAATGATTAAGGAGCGTCAACTCAAACGCTCGAGACAAGGCAAGGAGCAAGCCTATGCAGCACCTTGGGGCCTTAGCCCGGTCTAAGGCCCTCCTGAACGGCAAGCTACCCTCATCCTACAAGCGCATCGTGGAAATGATTCCCCAAAGGGCGCAGGTGCTGGATTTAGGCTGCGGCGATGGGTGGTTCTTGGGGTTCCTCAAGAAATACCGGCAGGCCAAGGCGCACGGAATCGAGATCTCCGAGGAAGGGGCAAGGAAGTGCTTCGAGCGCGGCCTTAGCGTATACCAGAGCGACATCGACGAAGGGCTTCAGGATTACCCCGATTTGAGCTTCGACGTCGTTTTGTTGCTCGATACGCTGCCCTTGCTCAAGCGGCCCGAGGTCGTCTTGCATGAGATGGTCCGGGTAGGCAAGGTGGCCATCGTTACGTTCGCAAACGCGGGATACCTGCCGATCCGGCTTGAGTTCCTGTTCAAAGGGAAGCTGCGCTTCAGCATGGACTACGGCAAGGACTGGTGGAACGCCTCCGTCATCCATCCCGTTACATTCAAGCAGTTCGAAGGCTTTCTTGAGCGCTCCGACATCCGGGTGCTAGAAAAGCGCACCTTCGTCCAAAACCGTGAAGTCCGACTCCCGGGGCTTTTTGCCAACATGCTAGGCCAAGAAGGCCTTTTTGCCATCGCCAAGAAAAGGTAACCGGTGGACGTTACAACAAAACCCGACTCCGTCGGGGTCGTCAGGACTTTATCCTATGAAATCGAACAAGAGAGGCTACCGTTTCGGCTTGCCTTAGGGGGAGAGATCAAGAACGTCACGATCGCCTACGAGACCTACGGCAAGCTCTCGGCAGCGAAGGACAACGTCATCCTCATCGTACACGCGTTGTCTGGCGACGCACACGTGGCCGGCTATCACACGGCTCACGACAAAAGGCCTGGCTGGTGGGATTTCGTTGTCGGCCCCAAGAAGGCGATCGATACCGATCGCTACTTCGTCGTATGCTCGAACATTCTTGGGGGCTGCTCTGGTTCGACCGGCCCTTCCTCGCTCAACCCCGACACTGGCAAGCCCTACGGCATCCTTTTCCCCATGATCACGGTCAAAGACATGGTTTTCGCCCAACGCCTGCTGCTGGAGCATTTAGGCGTCGAGCAGGTCCTAAGCGTGATCGGCGGCTCGATGGGAGGGATGCAGGCGCTCCTTTGGGGGGTATACTTTCATGATTTCGTTCAAAGCATAGTGCCTTGCGCCACGACGGGCAGGCTTTCCCCGCAAAACATCGCCTTCGACGAGGTCGGGCGGTTTGCCATCATGGCAGACCCCAACTGGCGGGGCGGGGATTACTACGGCCACAAGCCTCCGGCCAGGGGGCTTGCCACCGCCAGGATGATCGGCCACATTACCTACCTTTCCAAGGCATCGATGCTCGAGAAGTTCGGCAGGCAGCCCTCCATCCAGATGGGTAAATCCTGGTTTGAGCCGAGCTTCAGCGTCGAGGACTACCTTCATCACCAGGGCACGACGTTCGTCGAGAGGTTCGACGCCAACTCCTACCTCTACATCACGAAGGCGATGGACATCTTCGATTTCTTCCAGGAATGGGAGGAGGCTCCCCAATACGACTGGAGCAAGGGGCCAAAAGTCCTGATTCCGGCGTTCAGCTCGGACTGGCTCTTTCCGCCCGAGGACTCCAAGGCGCTCGTCAAGGCCTTTAAAAGGCGCGGCGCGGACATCTCGTTTATCGAGGTAAACTCCGATTACGGCCACGACGCCTTTTTGCTAGAAAAATCCCAACTCTCCCCCATCATTCGAGACTTCCTCCGTTACGTCCAAGAGGAGGAGCAATGACGTTCACGAAGTGGCTCGAGGTACTCTTTGGAACGAACGCACCGGCCGCTGCCCTACTCATCCGGCTGATGGTCGGCGGGGTGTTCCTTTCGGAGGGAATCCAAAAGTTCATCTACCCGGATGCCCTGGGCGTTGGCCGGTTCCTCAAGATAGGCATCCCCTACCCGGAAATTACGGCTCCCTTCGTAGGGCTGGTTGAGGTCGGCGGCGGCATCCTCATGCTGGCCGGTCTTCTGACACGCCTCGCGGCGCTTGCCCTCATCGTCGACATGCTGGTTGCGATCCTCACGACCAAGATCCCAATCCTGATCGAAGGGGGCTTCTTCAAGATGGCCCACGAGGCCAGGACAGACTATGCGATGCTTTTGGGCTCGCTCTTTCTTTTGCTCGCGGGCTCCGGCCCCTGGTCTTTAGACGTCTGGACCCAAAAAAAGCTCAAGCCTTGACCCTCGCAAAGTGCCCTAAGGGTCGCGCCAGGATGGCGCTCGCCCCAAAAGGCTTCAGAGGCCTGCTAATGGGCGGCCACAAGCAGCATCTTGATCGCTTTCTCACGCTCAGCATTCCCGAACACGGCGTAGGCTCGCTCGATTTCATCAAGCTTTAGGCTATGCGTGACGAGCCGGCCGGGATCCAAGCGTCCGGCTTTGAGGGTCTTGAGCAAGAGCGGGATCGTATCGGTATTCACAAGCCCGGTTCGCAGCGTGATGTTCTTGATCCACAAAGCCTCGATGTGGAACTCTACGGGCTTACCGTGCACGCCTACGTTGGCGATGTGCCCTCCAGGCTTGACGATACTCTGGCAGATGTCGAAGGTCTCCGGTAAGCCTACAGCCTCGATAGCCACGTCAACCCCCTCGTTCTCCGTCAGCTCGAGGACCCGCCGTACAGGATCCTCACGCACTACCTGCGTGGCGCCAAGGTTCCTTGCGACCTCAAGCCGGTTCTCGTCAATATCGACCATGATAATCTCGGCCGGAGAGTAGAAGTGCGCCGTCAAAAGGCAGGCAAGGCCAATCGGCCCGGCGCCGACGATGGCCAGAGTATCGCCGAGCTTGACTTCGCCGTTGCGCACGCCGATTTCGTGGCCCGTAGGAAGAATATCGCTAAGCATGACCGCCACGGCTTCATCGAGGCCTGGAGGCAGCTTATAAAGGCTGTTGTCCGCTTGCGGTATACGAACAAATTCCGCTTGAGTTCCATCGATCAAATGCCCCAAGATCCAGCCGCCGTTACGGCAGTGTGCATACATGTTCTTCCTGCAAAAATCACACCGTCCGCAGGATGTGATGCAAGAGATAAGCACGCGCTCACCAGGCTTGAAGGCCTCAACCTCCTCTCCAACTTCTTCGATCACGCCAACGCCCTCATGTCCTAGGAGACGTCCCGGCCGTACGGCCGGGACGTCTCCTTTGAGGATATGCAGGTCGGTGCCGCAAATCGTCGTGTGCGTGATACGGACGATCGCATCGGTCGGCTCCTGGATGGAAGGCCTCGGCTTTTCTTCCCAGCCGTATTTCCCCGGCCCATGGTACACAAGAGCCTTCATCGCCCGCCCTCCTTCGTGTTGTTTAAAGTGTCCGCCCGGCCATGACCCCGCCGTCTACGTCCCATACGGCACCCGTGACCCAACCTGCCTCTTCAGAAAGAAGGAACGCGATCACGCTGGAGACATCTTGAGGCTGCCCAACTCTTCCTAAGGGGTGTAGGGTATTAAAGGCCTGAAGGCTCTCATGAATCTTGTCGGGGTGGATAAAAGCCGCGTAAATGGGCGTTTCCACGACGGCAGGGGCGACGGCGTTGACCCGGATCTTTTTTGGGGCCAGCTCGATCGCCAGGTTCCTGGTTAAGGCATGGAGGCCAGCCTTGGCCATAGAATAGGCCGAGGAGGGGGTGGCTTGGATTGCTTGATGGGCCCACATCGATCCCACGTTCACTATGGCCCCTCCGCCATGGGACTCCATATTCTTAGCCGCCTGCTGGGTAATGAAAAAGATCGCCCGGTTTAAGTCCATATAGGCGTCGTAGTCCTCTTGTGTATGCTCTAAAAAGGCCTTTGGCAAGAATGTCCCCGCCGCGTTCACAAGATATCCCACATCGCGGAGATGGTCCCGCATATGCTCAATAAGCCGATCCAGCTCGTCGGGATGAGCAAGGTCGCACAAGAACGTTTGGGTTTGTGGGTCGCCGAGGATTTTTTTGGCATCATCGAGCTTTTTTGGGTTTCGACCCACGATTGTGATGGACACTTTGGCCTCGATCAGCCTCTTTGCCGTCTCGAGGCCTATCCCCGAGCTTCCACCGATAATCAATGCGTGGCTTCTTGAAAATCGCATCGTTTGGGTGCTCCCTATGCTCATCGATTCCGATACTTAAGGTCTTTACCCTTCATGAAACCCTTAAAGGGTCAAAAAACAGCCTTCTAGCGTTTCCCATGCTCCACTACCCCCTCTTGACGACTATCCCAACGACATACAAAAGGATGATCGCGCCGATGGTCGCCATCACGACCGAGCCGATGAACCCGTAGGCTGAAAGACCCAAAATTCCGAACAAAAATCCTCCGATAAAGGCGCCCACAATACCCACAACGATGTTCCCTAGAAGCCCAAAACCACGGCCCTCTAGAATTTTTCCAGCCAGCCAGCCGGCAATGAGCCCGATGATGAGGTACGCAAGCAGTCCGCGAGGTTCCATGGCTTTCCCTCCATGCGTTGGTTATAGGCATCAAGTCAAAAAACGCGCCTTTAAAGCCCAGAGGGCGTCGACGGTCAAATAGCATCACGGCACCGTGCCAAAAAACCTCAAGCCTTTGGCCCTCTGAGCCCACATTATAGCAAGGATTCACCACAAATCAGAGCCCTTTCGGCATGAAACGCCTTCCATCGAGAGCAATCCAGGCAGGCCTAAATGGAAAGATTATTAGGCATAGGCGATGCCGCGTAGGCGCTGGGCGTGTCGATCACGACGCTTGCGGCGCTGCGTGCTTCGCTTACCTCCGGGCAATCAGTGTACTACGGCCAGCGCTCGGACTGATCCCAGCCCTCTGGCGCGACTCTACGCGACTCTAAGGTTGTGCCGCTAATCCAGCTTCGCGCTAGGGAAGGCGCTGGAGCGGCAAGAGGTCCATGACATCGCAGAACAGAGCGCGCTTCTGCCAGTCGTTCCGGTCGCCGATCACGTAGAAGCGGCGCTTGGCCCGCGTTGCCGCCACGTTCAACAGGTTGGGCTCCGAGACTGCCCAATCGCGTGCGCCGGAACCTTCGGTATTGCCGCCCAGCACCATGATGACGATCGGTGCCTCCTTGCCCTGCATGGTGTGGATGGTTCCGGAAACCATCGTGTTGCCGAGCAGGCGCTTGAGGTTTTCCTGGACAGCCTTGAAGGGCGTGATGACCGAGATGTCGGCCCCATCCACGCCATCCTCGCCCAGCAGGGCGAGCAGTGCCTTCAGGGCATCTCCTTCGGCCTGCACCCAGTTCCCGTCGGATGTTCCGCTGACGTGGATCCATCCCGTCGGCAGACGGGCGCACGTTTCCTTATCGGCGCGCGGCGCGACGGTGCCGTACACCATGGCGCCGTCGTAGGCGATGCGGTTGGCCAGCTCATACATCGGTTTGTCGCAGCGCCGATGCACGACCAAGGGCAAACCCACCCACGTCTTGCTGCCGACCGGTCCCGCCATGCGGCCCCACGTCGTAGCCTGGTCCGCCAAGGTCTGCGCGGACTGTCTATTGGGGAGCCAATGCGCATCGACGCGGTAGTGCGTGCGCATGTGTTCCAGCACCGCGTCGGACACGGTGACAATGGGCTTGAGTTGCAGGGGGTCGCCCACCAGCAGCGCGCGCCTGGAGCGCCACAGTGCGCCCACCGCCGCTTGCGGGGGAGCCTGTCCGGCTTCATCCACCAACAGCCAGCCGATCTCTCCCGGGCCCAATGAGTGGAACGAGCGCGCGAATGAGGCGAAGGTGCTGCTGAGTACCGGCACAACCATGAATAACGAGGCCCAAACCGAGCGAATCGCATCGCCCGAGAGTCCCTGCAGGCGCTGGCCGGTCAGCATCGTGTTGATCAGGGACAGGTTGGAGCGCATCCGTGCCGCCTCCAGCTCAAAGAACGTCCGATGCAGCTTCAGGGCCTGGATGAAGACGCGCGCACGGGCCTGTCGCCAACCCTCGATGTGCCAGGGCTCGGCCAGTTCGATGGCGTCGCCGCGACCGATGACGCCGCCGCGTAGCCATGCCAGCAGGTGGTCGGCCCGGCAGGCGCTGGCCAAATCGCTGGCTTGTTGCGTCAGGGATTGATCTTCCGCCTGCCATCGCTGCAACGCCTGCCGCGCGCCGGCGATCTGCCGCTCCAATTGCTGGCCGGAGTCCTCGAACTGCTTGGAGAGCCGTACGACCCGATCGAACTCGGCCTTGGCGATGTCGTACCGGTCTTGGAGCTGCTTCAGCGCAGCGTTCCAAGCGCGTGACGCCCCCCAAAGGCTGCACAAGTTCGCCCAGAACCCCGGCTTGGTGGCCTGGTGCTGTGCGAGCGCCTCCAGAGCATGCTTAAATGCCGCGTTGGCTAGGCGGCATTCCTCGGCGTCCAGGCGCGCCTGCTGTTCCGGCATGTGCGTTAGGTGCTGTTCAAGCGCCTGCATGGTTGCGGCCGTTTCGGCGAACTTCTTTCTGGTAGTTTCCAGAGTCTGGACCAGTGCTCGAACGCGGTAGGCATCGGCGCATGCCGCGCGAACCTGTGCCTTGGCCGCCTCGTACTCGGAAACAGCCTGCTGCCACAGGGCCTGACGTTGTTCCGACGTGCGCTCCTTGTTGAGCAGGATGTGCCTGTCGAGCCATGCCATCATGCCTTCCGGCGTTTTCTTTTGTTGTTGCTGCTGCGCAAGCGCTTGTTCGCCATCGGTCTCGGCCGCAGTCGCCTGGCCAGCAAACAGGGCCTTGGCGACATTCTCGTCGTCAGTCTCGGCCTCATCGTTGGCTTCTGCGTTGCTGTCCGCACGGCCCGGTCCGGCAAATGGGCGCTTCCCGTCGAAGTAGCATTGCACAAACTTGCTACGGTTACTCTTGTTGCCCAGCGCACCGGAGATCAGACCCCAGGCCGGTCTATCGGCGATCAGCTCACCCAGGTCGGCGAAGTGTTCGGCCTCGGGCAGCCAGCTCTCATCGATCTTGTCGCGCTGGGGCAGTTCGAGGGTGATGTTCTCCACGGCGCCGTTGTTGGATGAAGCAACCACGATCTCGAAGCCGTACAGCGAAGGATTGAGCTTGAAGGCCTTCTGCTCCTTGCCGCCATCGTTGCTGACTTCGAGTGCGTTGCTGGCGAAGCCGTCGGATGCGCGGCGCAGCGTGGCAAGCACGTCGGCCCGGCTGGTGATGATGGCGGCGATCAAGTCGCGTAGCAGAGTCGTCTTGCCTGTGCCTGGCGGGCCATTGACCCCCAGCAGCCCCTGTCCACCGGCAAGCGTGGACAAAACGGTGTTCACGGCCAGTTGCTGGGAATGCACAAGCCCCAGGTGCTGCTCGGAAGGCCAACAACTATCGGCATAGGCCTGCGGCATCAGCCGCTCGATCAGCGACCCGGAAGCGACGTCGGTGTCGATGTGCAGGCGCGATTGCGGATCGTGGCGGAGCAGGTATTGGTTCAGCGCTTCGCTCGTCACACCCTTGCCGATGCTGTCGGCGACGGCGGCCAGGTCTTCGATCAGAAAGCTGTTGAGCGGATCGTCCTCCGATGCGTGCTTGCCAGGGTTGACGGGTTGGGAACGGAATCGCAGTAGCGGGGGGCGATCCACGGCAGCGAAGAAGTCCGCTACGCCTAGGAACTGCAGCACCCACAGGGTGAAGTCCCGCAGTGCATCGCCGGACACCTGGCCTTGAAGTTGCGTTAGGGCCTGCTCGGCGGCGACCCGTTGATCGTCCTCGAATCCGCGCGTCCAGTCCTTTTTCGCCAGCGCCCGCCCGAGGAACCAAGCCTCGCTGGAGAGCACGAAACTGTTCTCCACCAGTTGACCGGTCATCGTGAACTTCGCGGCGAACAGCGCCGATTCTCGGTACTGCGGCTCGCGGTAACCCTGGTCGGCGCCGTACAGTTCTTTGAGCGCGTCGGCGACGAGCTGGTTGTTGTACAAGAAGGCATAGAGCGTGTGGCTCCATTCGTGCTTACTGCTGGGAAGCTTCTCCTTG
>WOZJ01000071.1:80679-85372 GCA_011620345.1 Nitrospirota bacterium | reverse complement strand
GGCTCGAGCGGGGTTTTTGACAGGATCGAAGCGGCAGAGTTTTTTTCTTGGAAAGAAGCGGGCGATTTTGCCTTTTGGGTTCCCAGAGGAGTAGGCCGCAAAAGATCCTTCACGTCGGATAAAAGATCCCCGTGACTTTCTGGGGCTATCCCTAGCAAGCCTGTGGCGGGAAGCATGCGATTAAGGCTTGGCATTTTGCCTGCGGCCTTGCCCCCACCGTAATGCCTGATGCCCTCACCCTGTTCCCCTTTGGAACGCGAAACCATGCCTATGTAGGACTCAAGTAGAGTCCTATAGGCATCTTTGGCTTGTGGGCCTAGTTGGCCGTTTAGGAAGGAGTCTTTTTTTTGAAGAAGAACTTGGCCGATCAAGCCTACAAGCAGGGCCTCGCCGGATACGTCGGGTTTTTTTTGGTTGGGTAGGTCTGATTGGTCCTTTGGCATGCGACCCGACCCGCCGGATTCATTTAGTAATCCCAGCAGCCCTGCAAACTCGCCTTCTTGAAAAAGGCCGGGGAGTTGGCCTTGAGTAGCCACAGTGCTAGCACCCTTGGACGGCCCAGGGGGAGCGGACAAAAGCAAAAGAATTGGGTTTAACGAAGCGGCATTAGGCATTTTATCCTCTCAAAGCGCTTGGTTGGAGCTCGTAGGAGCCCCTTGGAGCCTGATAAGGTCTTGCGAAATCTTAGAGGCCTTTTGCGGGTCCATGGCGCCCAGGATTCTTCCCGCCTCCCTCTTTCTCATTCGCAAGAAAAGCGTTACCGCAAGGTTTGGGTCCATTTCCTCGATTGCCCTGGCAGCCTGCTCTGGATCCATGTTTTCGTAAACGCCGGACAGCTTCTTGATGCGCTCGTCTTTTGTTCGCTCGGCATCTAGCGAAAGCGCAACCAAGCGCTGCTCGAGAGCGATCAGCTCGTTGGCGCGCGCTTGGAGCGTTGCATCCAAGTTTTTTACAAACGCTTCCTTCTTGGCAAGCTCCGTCTCTTTCGCGCTAATTCTTTGTTTCTCGCGCTGAAGCTCTTTCAGTAGATTCTGAAAATGCTCCGGCGTGGCAACGGCGCCTTGCTGCTTTTTTTGGGCTTGAAGGTTTGCGACCTTCATTGCTTGATCTTCCAAGGCCCTCTTTTGGGAGGCATTGTAAAGGTCAAACCCTACCTTAAAAAGGGCCAAGATAACGACCGCGCCCAAAAGAACTCCTACTAGGGCCTTCCTTTTCGTCTTGCCCCTGGCTGCTGCGGGGTTTTTTCTTTGGCTGACCATCAAGACGGCCCCGTTTGCAAGTTTTGGAGTCTTGCCTTCATCATGAGCCCGAAGGCATCCTGAAAGCTACCTTGCCTTTTTTCTTCCAGGTATCGTTGACGCTCTTGGATTTTCTCGTCAACTTTGGCTACCTTTTTTGTCTCTTTGGCATGGTAGCGAAGCTCTGCACGCTTCATGCTGAGTGCATCCTGAATGCGCTCCAGAAGGCCCCTTTGAGACTCAATTAACGAATCCAACCACTTTAAGTAGTCTACGAACAGCAACCCCTCTTTGGCAAGCACGCCACGCTTGATTTCTTCCATAAGGCCATCGTAGGCCTTTTTTTTGAGCCCTTGCTGGTCTTTGAGGGCATCGCTCTCGTTTTCATATATGGTGAGAACCTTGAGCATCTCGGCCCTTGCTCGCTCCTCAAGAAGCTTTTTGTAATTTAGGAGCACTCGGATCCTTTTTTGGTCCATCAGCGGAACAGATCTTTTAACTGGGCCAGGCTCTTCGCCATATCGACCCTCTCGTTCTCGCCTTGACGAATCAACGCGAGCATTCTGTCATGCTTCGCGATCGCTGCATCTATCTTGGGGTTCGACCCTCTTGCGTAGGCGCCGATATTAATCAGATCCTCGGCCTTTTGGTAGTTGGCCAGCATATCGCGGAAACTGTTGGCCAACTCGAGGTGCTCTTTTGGGCTTACGCGCGACATTACCCTGCTGACCGAACGCAGGACGTCCACGGCGGGATAGATATTTTGGAAGGCAAGCTCTCTTGAGAGGAGGATATGGCCGTCGCTGACCGCCCGGATCGCATCGGAGATGCCGTCGAAAGCAATGTCATCCCCCTCTACGAGGACCGTATAAAGCCCGGTGATCGAGCCCTCTCCTCTAAAGCTTCCCGCCCGTTCCATTACCCGAGGAAGGAGCGAAAACACGGAAGGGGTATACCCCTTGGTAGTCGGAGGCTCCCCCACGGAAAGCCCTATCTCCCTTTGGGCCATGGCAAGCCTCGTAAGCGAGTCCATAAGCAAGAGCACATCCTTGCCTTGGCTGCAAAAATATTCAGCGATAGACGTGGCGAGAAACCCGGCCCGAACCCTAAGGATGGGAGCCTCATCGGCCGTAGCCACGACGAGCACGGACCTGGAAATGCCTTCTTTTCCTAGGCTTACTTCTAGGAACTCTGACACCTCACGGCCACGTTCGCCAACCAGCGCGATCACGACCACGTCGGCCTTTGTAAATTTGGCCATCATCCCGAGCATAATGCTTTTGCCCACGCCGGAACCAGAGAATATGGCCATCCGCATGCCTTTTCCGATCGTCATCAGCGCGTTCACCACCCTAATCCCGACATCCAACGGCTCGGAGATCAGCTCCCTCTTTAAGGGGTTGATGGGACCCTTTTCCAAGGGAATGCGCTTTGAAGGGTTCAACGCCCCTTGCTCATCGATCGGGTTGCCAAGCGCATCGATGACGCGCCCAAGCAGCTCTTCGCCCGCGGGCACGCTGGCTTCATCCCTGGTAAGCCGAATTTCCGAACCTACTCCCACACCCCGAACGTCTTGAAAGGGCATCATCAGCGCCCTGCTCTCTCGAAACCCTACCACGTCTGCTTGAACCGACGGCCTGCCGTTTTCTGGAAGAATTTCGCAACGATCCCCCACGACAGCCCCGGGCAAGTACCCTTCTACCAGCGGGCCGACAACTTGAAGAACCTTACCGAACCTTTCGATGGTTTCAATATCCTTGAGGGCGCTCTCCCAATTATGCATGGCCTGCCCTTTCAAGGAGCTTTTGCCGAATCACTTCTAGCTGCTTTTCGATTCTCGCATCGACCCTCCCTTGATAGGTTTCAAGGGTACAGCCCCCCCTTTGCAAAGAGGGATCTTTTTCGAAAACCACTTCGCTTAGGCCCTTGTCCTCGAGAATTTTTGGGTCAAGCTGGAGAATATAGGCGTAGTCTTCCGGGTTGAGCTTAACCCTGATCCCTCCGGAACGACCTTCGAATTCCTTTATCACCCTCGAGGCAAGGTCAAGAACGGTACCAGGATCAAGCTGAACTTCTCGCTGAAGTATCTTCTCGGCAACTTGGACGGAAAGCCCGATAATATCCCTCTCGCACTCTGAAATCACCTTTGGCTTGAGACTGCCCATCTCGTTCAGTAACGCTTTCAAGGCTTCAAGCTGTGTTTTTGCTTCAGCCTCGATGCTCTTTTTACCTTGAAGGACACCTTCTTTTCGACCTTCTTCGAAGGCACCCCGTTTAAGCTCTTCCGCCTCGGCTAAGGCGTCGGAAAGAAGGCGCTCTTTCGTTTTTTGGGATTCTTGGTGGGCTTCTTGAATTAAGCGTTCTTTATAGCGTAGCCCTTCTTCGATAAGCGCCTCTTTTGCCTTTCTCGCCTCATTGAGGATCTCTTCTTTTAAGGGCTGAACGTCTTCGTAGAGTTGATTTCTCACGACCTCGTACGCCTCAATCCCGGCCGGGCGAAAGACGGCCTTGCCCTCTTCCTCCACTGAGCCCTGCTTAACAGGTTCAGTAGGAGGCTCGGTTGCATGATTTTCCATTTCAGGAGGCTGGCTTTTTTGTTCCTCTTCAGCCAATGGCTCTTCTTTGTTCACGCCCTCTTTGATGGCTAAGGGAGCAGATTTTTCATTGATCGGAGCTTCAAGCCCTGGCTCCGTATCGGTATCGAACGATGGGAGGACTATAGGCCTCGAATCGCTACTGGACAACAACATCACCTCCTCCGACGGTCGGCAGCGTAATAGGGTTCTCAAGGAGAGAGGCTAGCTCCTTAGCGGACTCCACGATACTTTTTTGCGCCTTTTCGATCTGGGAGAGGCGTTTTGGCCCCAGGGCTTCGAGCTCATCTCGCAGGACCTCCCTTGCCCTTGTGCTCAGGTTCGAAAGTATCTTTTGTCGCATCTGCTCTGATGCCCCCTTTAAGGCGAGTGCAAGCTGATTGATATCCACCCCCCTTAAAAGCCTTTGCATATCCCTACTGTCCAGCAGGTTTAAATCTTCAAACGTGAGCAGCTTTCCCTCTAGGGCTTTGGCCAACTCCTGGTCCTTTGTCCCTATCTTCTGCAGGATCGTTCTAACATCCGCCTCCTCGAGCCGGTTCAAAATTTGGGAAACCTGGTCTAGGGAACCCGCCCTTTCGCCTATCACAACGCCGTATACGAATTCTTTCAGCCGTTCCCTTAGGATTCCTTCAAGACTCTCAAGGACCGTCGGAACGACGCTTCCCAACCTCACCATTCTCTCGACGACCTCCGCTCTTTTGTCGACCGGCAGGCGAGACAACACGTAGGCGGCATGCTCCCGGTTGACGTACGACAAAACGACGGCGATCACCTGCGGGTTCTCTCCGATAAGCAACTCCAAAAACCATTCCCTATCGAGATGCTCTAGGAAGGAGAACCATTCTTTTGTTGTTGGAG
>WOZJ01000071.1:0-80579 GCA_011620345.1 Nitrospirota bacterium | reverse complement strand
TGTTGTTGGAGGTGGTTCTTCTGCTTGGGGGGCAGAAGGCGCTTCCTCTTGTTTTTGCTCCTCTTGGGCAGTCCTTCCCTCTTTTTCTTGAAGAACGCCCAAGACATGGCCTATTAAGAAAATAAACTCGTCCACGATGATCATGACCGCATCCTCGCTGAAGCCTTCGATTCGCCTTTCCGACTTCGCCTTAAGCAAGGTTTCGAGCGTTTCCGGGCTTAGGCTTTGCGAGACGGCCGCAACCATGTCCTTTGGCATAATGGAATAAATCACAAGCGCCTTTGTGAGCGAATCGAGCGGCATCTGCTGCGTGCTCTCGTCCCCGCCCGATCTTTTGTCCCTAGGTTCGCCAAACCGGACGACATCGTCTACACGCGAGGCCTCGTCCTCTGGCCGCGTACCTAACCAATCCTCCTGCGCCGGTTCTTCCATCGTTGCACCTATTCCTTGTTTTCGCCTTAACCTTGCCCGGCTTCAACCTCGGCTGGTGACGAGGGAGACCTTTTGGCCTCTTGCCCCTTGACAAGCACCTCTAGGGCCTTTGCGAGAACTTTCGGGTTCTCTCCGCTTGCCCTCAGGATTCTGTCGAAGTACTTCGGTTCACTGGTTGTGGAAGGCTGCGTTTCCGGCTTTTCTGACGGAGGTTTCGCCTGCAAAGGCGTCCCCTCCCCTTCTTCGGGAAAGATAGGCCCGCGCATCTCGGCATTCAGCCCTTCTTCGGGGAGCGCTCCTTCTTCCAAAACTGCACCCCCTTTTGCTTCGGCGGGCCTTCGAGGGAAGAAAAAGCTCAATACTGGACGAACCACGAAAAATACGAGCAGGACCAGCCCAAGCGCGACGATCCCTAGTTTAAACATGCTGACCCAAAACTCGTGACGGGCCATCTCGAGGGCAAGCTCCCTTTCGTTCATAACCCCTTCCTCGGCAAACGGAATGTTGACCACACGGATTTGATCGCCTCGATTTTCATCATAGCCTATGGCCCCCCGCACCAAGCCGTCAATCTTGGCCAGATCTTGAGTGTTCAAGGGGATGTAACGACCGTTTTGCCGCTTCCCATCCAAAAGTACCCCAACGGTAAGCCTTCGGATGACCCCGTAAGGCTCCACGACGTGGCGAATCAGTTTGCTAACTTCGTAGTTTGTGATGTCGTGCGATTTCGAGCGCTGGTTCGTCGCCTGCTGTTGGGCAGGCTGCTGACCCCCGGCAGCGGGCACGTTTGTCATGACGCCGGGCACGCCGATAGGGGATGGAGGCCCCAGCCCTACCTCCGACTCTCTTTCTCGCTCTTCGGAGCGGACTGCCGTTGCGTCTGGGTCGTACGTCTCCTGAGTATGCTCCGCCTTGGAGAAATCGAGCATGGCAGACGCAGAGACGAGTACCTTGCGCTTTCCGACAACCGGAGTGAGCATCTGAAGAAGCTTGCGCTCGAGTTCCCCTTCAAAAGCCCGCTTAATCCGAAACTGGGTGTTCGTAAGCTTTGCTATCCCAGCGCTTTCGTCCTCTTCGAAGGTTAGAACTTTGCCCCGTTCGTCCACGATCGTAACGTTCTTTGGGTCCAGCCCCTTGACCGCACGAGACATGAGGAAGGAAACCCCTTTGACCTGCTCTGGGGCCAGATCTATCCCCCTTTTGAGCTTAAGGACCACAGAGGCGCTTGCAGGCTTTTCGTCTTCCACAAAAAGCGTCTCGTCAGGGAGGACGAGATGCACCCTCGCCTGTTCCACGCCCTCAATCGTCTCGATGGTGCGCTCCAACTCCCCTTGAAGGGCCCTTAAGAGGTTTACCCTTTGGGTAAACTCTGTAATCCCCACCCTGGTTTGATCGAACAGCTCAAACCCGACAGGAAGCGCCTTCGGCAAGCCCTTGCTGGCCAAATCGGCCCTCAGGGCACGCACCTGCTCCGCTGGAACCCAAATCTCTTTGGTTTCGCCCTGGACCCTGTAGGAGACCTTCTTTTCTTCGAGCTCAACCAAAACGGCCTCCCTATCCGAGGATGCAAGCCCTTTGTACAAAGGGGCATACATCGGCTCAGTCCCTCGAAACGCGAAAAACAGCGCCAACGCAAGCAAAAGGCCTAAACCTGCAAGACCCAGGCCCTTTTGCAGGGGGCTTAAGCGCCCAAAAAGCTCCCTTGCGCCCTCAAAGACGCGCTTGAGCCATGCATTCATGCTTAGACGGACATCCTAAAGAGCTCGTTGTAACTATCCAGGAGCTTGTTGCGCACCTGCTGAAGCAGGCGAAACTCCGTATCGGCCCTTTCCATCGCGATGATTGTCGAATGGACGTCGCGGCTCCTGCCCAAAGAGAGTTCTTCAGCGCTCCTCTCGGCTTGGAGTTTGTCGTCATTGACTTGGTTCATCGCCTTATTGAGCATCGAGAAAAACGATTCGGCCGGGTCTGTTTTTTGCCCCGGCTGAGCCGACGGCCCGGCGACGATGCCGGATACCTTCTCGGCATAGTATGCGGCCAGCGGCGTGATTGCAGGGTCCATTTCTTATCCTCTCCCGATTTCAAGCGCCCTGAGGGCCATTTGTTTGGCCGCATCGATCCCTGCGGCGTTCGCTTCGTAAGAGCGCTGTGCATTGAGGAGGTTGACCATTTCGTCGACCACGTTGATGTTTGGGTAAGAGACATACCCTGCGGCATCGGCGTCTGGATGGCCAGGGTCGTACATTCGCCTCGGGTCTCTTTGATCGATATCCACTCCGACCACGCCAACCTTGGCCAACGGGCTAGTTGGTTCCCCGGAAAGAGCGCCTTTTTCTGCCTCACCATAAGGAAGAGCCGAAAACACGGCATCCCTTCTTCGGTAGGCCCCGCCGTCTTCCGAGCGGGTCGCGTTCGCGTTGGCTAAGTTCGAAGCGACCAGGTTCATCCGGAACCTCTCGGCCGAAAGACCTGAAGCCCCGATGTTGAACGCATCAAATACCGACATAGACCCTCCTTTTCGAATGACCCGCCTCGTGTCGCACACGAAAGGCGATGCAATCGCCCACTTTTGGGCTACCTGCCCTCTTGGATGCTATAGCGGAGGTAGGCGAACTTTCTGCGCAGCATATCGCTGTTTGCAAGGTAGAGAACCTGGTTTTTTGCAAGCTCAGAAGTTTCTCGGTCGATGTCTACAGTATTTAAATCGTTCCCTGCCGCCAAGTCAAGTATGGGCCTAGTATCTCCATCCGCATGCTCCAACGCGGCTGGGGTAAAAGGCTTGGGCAAATGGCGCGGGTCGGTCAGCGCAAGCGGAGATGAATCACGCTTGTCCAAGATCTCTTGAAGCTTTTGCTCGAAGACCACGTCTCTTGCGATGTATCCAGGCGTGTTCGCATTCGCCAAGTTGGAAGCGATCGCATCGTGGCGGAAGGAGCTCAAGTCCATAACCTTCTCTAGCAGCGTAAACCGGATATCGAACAGCCCTCGAGCTGGCATAGGCCCTCCTGTGCCCCCTAATATACTTCTTGAAGATTTTTTAGGGCAATGTTCGCAAACCCGAACAATGCCCTCGCGACCACGGCAATCTGCTTGTCTTTGCTCTTGGCTAGAGCCGAGAACAAAGGGCTGGCTTGCTCTACCTGGCCTGTTTCAAGCAAGGCAATGCCCCTGCGCATTCTTACCCATTCGACCAATGGATCTTTTGGAAATTTTTCTACAAACAGGCCGTAATGACTCGCGGCCTGTTTGTAGCGCTTGGCTTGCTCAAGGTTTCGCGCTTTCAGTAAAATTGCGCGACGGATGCCTTCTGGGTTGTTCCCACGAAGGGCCATATCCAACGCAAGCGAAAACGAATCGTCCGCAGCATCCGGATGGCCTAACTCCATAAGGGCTATCCCCCTGTTCAAGCAGTTATCCAAAGCTGGGCTTGCCTTTAGCAGCTCTGGGAATGCCCCTTTTGGGTCTCCTAGCTCCAAATAGGCCCTTCCAAGGGCTCCAAAAAGCTCTCTTTGGCCTTCTTCTTCACCGTAAGCCCCAATATCTTGTTTGAGCGAGAGGATTCGATCCCATTTGCCGCTCGCCTCAAGAAGCCTCACTAGCGGTACGAGCATGGCGTTGGCACCTCCACGATACGCCTTTTCGTAGAGGTCTACGGCCTTGAGCTCGAGCCCGTTCGCTTCAAAAACTTCCGCCATTTTTTCCGTAAACGCCGCGTCATCTTCAATGGCTAAGGCCGGCTCAAACTTTATGAATAGATCCATGGCCTCAAGGGGATAGGCTTTTGCGATCGCAAGCAAGGCCTGCCTTAGAAGCGGAGCGTTGGAAACATCAAACGTGCCCTTTAAGCGGTCGAGCTCCAGAAAGGCTGCCCGGGGGTCTTTGTTGGCGGTTTCAAGGGCCTTTAGGATCCGATCTTCCTCCTCTTGGGCCTCTTGTGCGTTTACGGGCCCGAGCCAAAAGGCCAAGACGGCAAAGAATGCCGCAAAAATCGATTTATTTACCACGATCGCCCAAAAGTCCGCGTTGTTCGTAAATATAGGCAAGCACGCGCGCTACGGCAAGGTAGAGCTCCTTGGGGATTTCTTCGTTCAGCTTGAGCCTAAAAAGCGCCTGGGCTACAGAGGGCTGCACGACAATCTTTATGTCGTGCCCCATGGCCTCTTGCTTGATGCGCTCGGCTACTGCGCCCTTTCCCTTGGCAATAATCCTAGGCGCCATATCGGCCTTAGGGTCGTAGCGAAGTGCTATTGCAACGGGCACCCTTGTCGTCATCTTTTTTCCCCTATGCGCTGCTCTCTTTGGCCAGAACAACCACGTTTCCGCCCGCCCTTTGGGCTTCTTTGAGCGCCTTCTCTCCCGCGGCCAACAACAGTTTCCAATCCCAGCTCGTGATCGGGAAATTCGCTATCCCAACGCTTGCAGTCAAAGAAAAACTCATTCCTTCCCCTTCAAGGAATGGCTTTTCCCTAATCACCCTCAACACGCGAGGGGCAACAACCTTAAGCGTACTTTGATAGTCAGACTCGATCAAAACGATGACAAAGCTGTAAGTTCCGTATTTCATGAGTAAGTCGACGTTCCGAATGCATCCATCGTCAGGAGAGAGCCGACGGGCCGTCTCTTTTAATACCCGATAGACAACATCTTCTCCTTGATTCCTTGCAAGGTCAGCCATGCCGTCAGCTTCGACAAAGAGGATGCTTACCCTTCTTTGATGGCGCTTTGCCCTAAAAAGTTCCCTCGGAAGCTCGATTTCCAGGAAGCGCCTGTTGAATACGCCTGTAACGGGGTCTGCAAAGCTCTTGTCCTGGATCGAGGTAAAAATCCAGGCATTCTGCAGTGCAGGGATTACGTCTGCGTATATCCAGGGCAAAGAACCTCCCGAAGGTCCTTCAGAAAGTAAGGCAATCAACGCCAACCCCTCATCCATCAAGGGGATCGGGTATAGAGAAAGGTGCGAGAACTTGCCTATAGGCTGTATTTGGTCAAGAACGGGCTCTTTTATGCGGCTGGATTCTTCTACTTGGCGTATCACGGCCTGGAGTGCATGAATTCCTTCTGGCTCCATGCCCTCATGGCACCGCATACGCCAGCCTTGCTCCCCACGCACCTGCTCGAGTACCGCCCCCGCCCCCGCCTTTGTAAGCGTACTTAGGGCTAAAAGGGCGCCAGCGTACGCCTTTTTTAGATCCAGCGACTGGTAGACTTTCCTTAA
This sequence comes from Nitrospirota bacterium, assembly GCA_011620345.1. Taxonomy (GTDB): domain Bacteria; phylum UBA2233; class UBA2233; order UBA2233; family UBA2233; genus UBA2233. Next base: position 74,932 of record WOZJ01000071.1, on the reverse strand, counting down.
GAGATCTATAGATTCTGGGGTAGCCCCTTGAAGAGCATGAACCTTGGGAATTTGCCTATCCCCAACGACCGGAGCTTGCAAGGACTCAGTGGAATGCCCTCGAGCTTCCAGAAAAAGCGAAAGTAGGTTCTCGGCTGTAACGGGCCTTTTTAGAACATGGCGCGGCTTGTTCTTTACGGGTCCAAGCTCAAGATCTAAGGGGTCCCCGCCAACCAGGACGTAGGTATCCGGCTGCAGGGCTAGCAAGCGTTCGAACATTTTCGGAGAGCGTCGCACCACGATCGAAGGGACGATCGGTAACCCTCCTTTTATCTTTTGCTGAAGGGCTTTGTCGTCTAGCCAGGCATGGAGGTCGTGGTTTACAACCTCTACTGCTGGCGGCTTGGGGAGCGAACCAAGGAGCGCCTCGAGTGTACCGCGTTCTTTTTCGGTAAACCCCACCAAGAACACCTTATTTGGGCTCGCATCGGAGCCATGTTCTTTGGGCAAGGCAGAGTCGCCCTTCATGCTAGGGGCTAGCCCTGTATAAAGGAAGGTTCTTTTCGATAGCAGCTTGATCCTCGAAAGAGAGGGCGTTGCGAATATCCGAAGGGATAGATTTGGCGTAAAGAAGCTTGTACGTTCTCTCCAGTAAGCTTTTTTCGAAGGCGTACACCAAGTTGGTTTGGGTGTACACCAAAAAAAGCCTATCTTCTTTTTTTATGAGATAGCTTGGAATACCGTGCTGCGAAACGAATGCCTCGATGGAGGGGTCTTTACGAAGGCTCCGTAAAGTCTCTGCTCCCGCCGCGTTCAACCCCTCGTGGGTTACGACGGGCACGGGCGTTCCCTTGAAGGCATCCTTGCTAGAGGCGCACCCTGGAGCAAAAAAGCATACAACGCCAAGGCCCATTAACATAGGAAGCATCCATAGCCTGCAATCGCCAAAGCCGGAATGTTTCATGCCATGCACTACCCCCTCCTGCCTCCAGAGTCATCTTCTCGAGACGTAAGCATATCTTACGCCCCCCGGAGCTCAAGTCAAGCTTCTCGCCTTTAACTGCGGCGATCCGGATAGGTTATATCCTCTATCCAATCAACTTCGGGCATCCGGCCGCCTTTTTAAAGCTCCCCGCAAGTCATCCTAACATGATATAGGCGCATTGTAAATTGCGCGCTGGCAAGCGGTTTTGCTTTCCTTGCGTTTATTAATGATCTTGCGTTAAAGGGCGCTTCGAGGCCCCATAGGCGAATAGATCTTTTGCTTTTCCAAGGGGCGTGGTATTGTGATAAAATTATTTGGTTTTGAGGTATTCGTTGGGTGTTTACCGCTTACAAACCTTCATCAAAGGAGTGTCGCAATGTCGCTTATGATCACCGATGAGTGCATTAACTGTGGGGCATGCGAGCCTGAATGCCCTAACGGAGCAATATCCGAAGGAGACGGGATCTACGTGATCAATCCCGAGCTTTGTACGGAGTGTGCAGGGTTTTTTGAAGAAGAGCAGTGCCAGGCCGTCTGTCCGGTAGACTGCTGCGTCCCGGACCCCAGCCATCCAGAGACGGAAGCGCAGCTCCTCGAAAAGGCAAAAAAGCTCCACCCCGATAAGGAGATTACGGCAGATTCCCCTTCTAAGTTCCATAAGGCCTAACCAAGATCCAAGAAAACCCGTGGTGCACCCTGGGAAAGCCAAAAGTTCCGTGGTTGCTTTTTCCCTCGCCTTTAGCGTGGGGGCTTTTGGTGCCGGGTGCGCCACGACAAACTCTAAGCAGGCGGGCGAACGCAAGATTCTCCAAGATGTGGCAGAACAGATCAAGGCACTGGACGCGCGAATGGCCGAAGGCCAGAAGAATATCGAGACAGAGCTCGATAGTGTCAGGGTTGCGCTTAGCGAGGTCAGCCAAAAGCAGTTGGCCCAGGAGCAGCGGCTTACATCGCTCGAGGCCAAAATCCTTCAAGGTACTTCCGGCAAGCCTAGCCTTACGCCTATACCCATCATGCCGCCAAAGGTCTCTTTCCCGGCGCCTCAAAAACCCCAAAAATCTCCAAGCTTGGCCCCGATGCCCTTGAGGCTCGATCCCCTGTTTGAGGCGAAAGAAGAGCCAAACCAAACCGTAAGTGCCGTTACAAAAGAGTTCGAGCTGCTCGAGTCCATCGAGGACCCGGCCGTAAAGCTTCTCCTTCAAGCAAAGAAGGCGCTTCTTCAAAAAGATTATGCCAAGGCTCGGGCAGTAGCCCAGGATTTGGTTTTGCGCCACCCCGAGGCCGAGGTGGGAGACGATGCCCAGTTCCTTGTAGGCGACTCGTTTTTTGCCCAAGGGCTCTTTGCCAACGCTATTTACGAGTACGATACGGTAGTCGTCCGGTATCCTAAGGGAAACAAGGCTCCCGAAGCCCTCCTGAAAGAGGCCGAGTGTTACGAGCGCTTAAACTTAAAAGAGGATGCCCTGAAGGTTCTTGGCAGGCTTATCCGGAATTATCCAGACGCTCCGGAGAGCGTGCAAGCGCGAGAGCGGATGGCAAGGCTTACAAGCCCTGCCGCATGAAAAACTCACCCACCTCGCAGGCCGTTAAGGCGTTCAGGATGTGCGCCTTGGGAAGCCCTGCCTTTCTTGCGACATCGACACCGTATCGAATGTCGGTCAACCCGGAGCGCTGATGGGCGTCAGGATTGATAGAGACGAAAACGCCCGAGGCAAGAAGCGTTGTGGCGCAGCGGTAATCGACATCGAGTCTCTGGGGGTGGGCGTTCAGCTCGATCGCCTTCCCTAGCCTTGCAATCTCTTGGATGACGGCCTCTAAATCGATTGCGTAAGGCTCCCTGGCCAACAAGAGCCTGCCCGTAGGATGGCCAAGGATTGTTACGTAAGGGTTTCTTATCGCCTTAAGGACCCGCTCGGTCATGGCGGTCTTGTCCATTTGGAAATGGCTGTGTACGGATGCGATGATGAAATCGAGCTGCTTCCAAACAGCCTCGTCATAATCGATGGAGCCGTCCGGCAGGATGTCCGATTCGATACCGTGGAAAATTCGAATTTCCGGAAAATCCTCCCTTAGTCCTTCGATTTGCTTTTTTTGCTCGAAGAGCTTCTCTTGGGTAAGCCCCCCCGCGTAATAGGCAGACTTGGAATGATCAGAAATGCCGATGTAGGCAAGCCCGAGCGATCTTGCATGCGCAATCATAGCCTCGAGTTCGTCCATACCGTCGCTAAACCGCGTATGGACGTGAAGGGCCCCTTGGATATCGCTTTGGCTTACGAGGTCGGGAAGGTTCTTAAGGACAGCAGGGTCAAACTCCACAAGCCCTTCCCTCAGCTCCGGCGGGATCCAGGGCAGGCCAACCAAGGCGTAAATTTCCTCCTCTGATCGGAGCTCGACAGGCTTTTCCTCGCCGTGCGTATGGATGCCTTCTGGGGCCATAGAATACCCGCCCGCGCCAAGCCGGCGGGTGATTTCCTCTACGTGGGAGGAGCTTCCTGTCGTAAAGAAGTATCTTGTGGGGAACGAGCGCGCGGAAACGGACGTCAAGGCCACGCGAACGCCGCCATCCCCTTTCCCGACGATGGCTTCGTCAGCTTGCTTGACGACATCGTTCAGAATAGGAAAAGGTTCATCGAGTGCCTTCCAAAGCAAAGCCGGGTCGCTTGCCACAGCCAGGCAATCGATGCCTGCAAGAACGGGACAGCGCCTTCTTAGCTCGCCCGCTGGAAACAGCCGAACTTCCGGGAGCCTTTCTTGAAGCCCATCCTGAAGCGTCTTCCAAATCGCATCCCCTGTGGGCAAGAGGACGGCTCCGAGTCTCTCTTCGTAAAGGAATAGGTGCTTAAGCAGGGTCTCCTGAGTTTTTATGCCAAAGCCTTCGAGGCCAAGCAGCCTGTTTTCCTCTATTGCATACCGAAGCTCCTCGGGCGTTGAAACCTTGAGCGCATCGTAGAGCGCCTTGATTTTTTTTATCCCAAGCCCGGGAATCTTTCCAAGCTCGAGGAGCGAGACGGGATACTTCTGGGTTAGCTGCTCCAAAAGGCCTAGGCCCCCTGTAGCAAGGTATTCTCGGATAAGCTCTTGGATATGCTTGCCAATGCCCTTAACCTTGGCCTTGTCCTGTGCGATATCGCCAATGTCCACCTCGGAGGCTTGAAGCGCCCTTTTCGCCTCTTCATAAGCGCGGACTCGAAACGGGTCGGCACCCTCGAGCTCCAAGAAAAAAGCGACCTTCTCGAGCATGGCCACGAACGCTTCTTTGCTTAGCGGCTTCTTTTTGTCTTCTTCTTGCATGACGACCCTTATGGGTTTGACAGCCCAAAGACGATACGGATAGAATAATTATGCTTGGGCTTTCTGGTTTTTCTTGTCTAAAAAAGCTTAAAACAAAAACAGGAGGGTCACAAATGTCGAAGTCCTTAAACCCGAGGGACAACCTCAAGCCGAAGAATTTGAACGGGATTTCCGACAAGCAAATCGACTTCCACTTCGATACGCATTACAAAGGATACGTGACCAAGTACAACGAAATTCAAGAAAAACTGGCTGGTGCCGACCGCTCCAAGGCAAACCAAAACTTCTCGGAGTACCGGGCGCTCAAAGTCGAAGAAAGCTTCAACTACATGGGAGTTGTTCTTCATGAGCTGTACTTCGAGAACCTCGGTGCCAAAGGATCGCCCTCGCCTGAGCTCAAGGCCGCAGTCGAAAAGGCGTTTGGTTCGATGGAAAAGTGCCAGGAAGAACTCAAGGCTTCAGGAATCGCGCTAAGGGGCTGGGCACTGCTTTCTTGCGACCTCTTTAGCGGCGAGCTTGTCGTCAACGGCTTGGATGCCCACAACCTCTACGGGTATGTAGGCTCTCTGCCGTTGATCGTCCTGGATGTATACGAGCACGCCTACTACGTCGACCAAGGGCCCAAAAGGCCGCCTTATATCGAAAATTTCTTCGGTAATCTCAACTGGGATATAATCAACGCCCGCTTCGCCAAGTGTAAGAAGGCTTGCGAGGCACTTGGCTCGTTTATCGGCTAAAATCGAAGCAGGCGGGGCTTAAGAGGTCCCGCCTGCTTGCTCAAGCGCCTGCCTGGACCTGTAGGAACTCCGAACGAGCGGTCCGGCGACGACAGAGCGAAACCCTAGCGCTTTGACCTTCTTGCCAATCTCTTGAAACGCCTCGGGCGGAAAGAACCTCTCTACGGGGAGTTGTTTTATGCTTGGCCTTAGGTACTGGCCGAGCGTTACCATGTCGACATTCGCATCCTTTGCGGCTTTAAGCGCCGAGAATAGCTCTGAGAGTGTCTCCCCTAACCCCAGCATGAAGCCCGTCTTCGTAAAGACCAAAGGGTTGGCCTTTTTGGCGGCCCTTAGGACCTCAAGGGACCTTTCGAATTCTGCTCCCGGACGTACTTTTGGATAAAGGCTTGGGACCGTCTCCAGGTTATGGGCGAAGACCCGGACAGGAGCGGCTGCAACAAGCTCAACAAGGCTTGCCTTGCCCTGAAAGTCGGGGGTAAGGGCTTCAATCCCTGCTTTGGGAAGGGCTTTCGCTACCGCCTGGATCGTGGCCAGGAACTGCAAGGCGCCCTGGTCTGGCAGGTCGTCTCTCGTAACCGAGGTTATCACGACATGTTTCATTCCGAGCATTTCCGCTGCCTTCGCGACCCGCTCGGGCTCCTTTGAATCCAATGGGTCAGGCCCGCCCTTTGGAACGCCGCAGAATCGGCATTGTCTCGTGCAAACCTTTCCCAAAATCATGAATGTTGCCGTTTGGCGGGCAAAACACTCCCCTAGGTTGGGACAACGCGCCTCATTGCAGACCGTGTTGAGGCCTAGCCCGCTTAACGCCCTCCATGTAGCATCCGGCCCGGGCCCCACGGGACTGGGCACCCGAAGCCATTTAGGGAGCCTTCTTTGCAATTCTTGCTTTTCTTGGGACATGGCAAGTCTCTTTATCGCTTACAGAACAAAGGAAGGACTAAGCCCGAATCGGGGCACAAAGCAAGGAGCGAACGAATAGGCCGGTTGAGACCTGGATGCACAAGCCCAGGGTTTAAATCTGCCATAGGCTCCAGGACAAAGCGCCTCCTAGGGATTCTTGGATGCGGAACCTCAAGCTTCGAGGTCTTTATGATCCGTGCACCGTACAAAAGAATATCCAGATCAAGCTCTCTTGGGGCGTTCTTGGAGGCTTCTTTTCTTCCGGCAACACGCTCGGCACGTTTCAGCGCGTCGAGCAAGGGTTCCGGGGCCAACGGGGTCATTGCTCGAAGCACTAGGTTTACGTACGCCTCGCCAAAGCTCCCCTCCCCCCAGGGGCTGCTTATGTAGGCCCGTGAAAAAACCGGCCCCTGGATGGCCCCTTCCTTCAAGAGCCAGCCAAGCCCAACCCCGACCCACTGGAACCGCGGCGGGATGTTGGAGCCCACGCCGAGGTAGACTTCCTCCACCTGGCAGCCTCAAAAAGCTTGCACGATGCGCTCGACCCCTGTTGAAATCATTTCGTCCGGGGCCGTCAGGCTGATTCGGAAGAACCCTTCTCCCATGCTGCCAAACCCTACGCCCGGGGTGACGACGACTTGGCTCTCCTCGATCAGGCGCTTTGCAAAGGCGCGGGAATCGGAGCCCTTCGGAACCCTGCACCAGAGGTAGAACGTGGCATCCGACGGAAAGACCTCGATACCGGCGGACTTGAGGCGTCCTACCGCTTGCTTCCTTCTTTGGGCGTACACCAAAGCGATCGCGCGCGAGGCGTGCTTTGCGTTTCGTAAGGCGACGATCCCGGCCCTCTGTATCGCCTCGAACACCCCCGAATCGATGTTGCTTTTTACCTGGACAAGGGCCTTCAATACGGAAGCGTTTCCTACGCAAAACCCAACCCGCCAGCCTGTCATGCTAAACGTCTTCGAGAGCGAATGGAACTCTACGCCTACCTCTTTGGCGCCGTATGCCTGCAAAAAGCTATGGGTTGGGGGATCCAAGAAAACCTCGCTGTAGGCGGCATCGTGGGCGATAACGATCCCTTTGACCTTGGCCCAGGCCGCCACCTCCTCGAAAAACCCGAGGGGAGCCCTGGCCGCGGTCGGGTTGTTCGGGTAGTTCAAGTAGATAAGCCTTGTTTTAGGGCCTGCCGCAGCCTCGAGCACTTCCATTTTCGGCAAAAAGCCGTACTCCCATGTAAGCGGGAAGGGCTTCGGGATTGCATCCGCCAAGATTGAGGCTTGCGTGTACACTGGGTAGCCTGGGTCCGGGACGAGCACCTCATCGCCAGGGTCCAGGAGTGCAAACGGCAGGTGGGCGATTCCCTCCTTGGACCCGATCAACGCGACGACTTCGTTTTTTGGGTCGAGCTCCACCCCGAAGCGCTCGTTGTACCACTGGGCCACAGCCTCGCGAAACTCCGTCAGCCCGTCATAAGAGGGGTAACGGTGGCTCGATGGGTCCCTTATAGCCTCGGCCATGGCCTCCACGATAAACCCTGGGGTCGGCATGTCGGGATCGCCGATGCTCAGGTCGATCAAGCTCTTTCCCTCCTGACGGGCCTTTTGTTTTAGCATGTCGACCTCTCGGAACAAGTACGGCGGGAGCTTTCTGAGGCGTTCGGAAAGGCGTATTTCCATCGTATTCCCTCTGCTTACTCGTTGTTGGTCAGGCTTGGAAGGCCTAGGACATCGGCCATCGTATAAATACCTGGCGGTTTGCCGTGGATCCAGCTGGCAGCTAGGAGCGCACCTTTTGCGAATGCCCTTCTAGATTGCGCCCTATGGGTCAGTTCTAACCGTTCTCCCTCCCCAAAGCAAAACAGGGTATGGTCTCCAACCACGTCCCCACCTCGAACCGCTAGGATAGCAACTTCCCCTTCGGCCCTTTTCATCCCATCGCCATGCCTGGAAAATACTGGCCTTAAGCTCGGGTTTTTCTGCTTAAGCGCCTCAAACAAAGACAGGGCGGTACCGGAGGGGGCGTCTTTTTTCCCTTTGTGGTGAGCCTCCAAGATTTCCAAGTCTTCGGCATCCGCGATCCTCGCGATTTCCCCGGCGAGAAAAACCATGAGGTTGCCAAGCTTTGAAAAGTTGGATGCCCAAACTACGGGAACGCTCCTTGAAAGCCCGCGGATCTCTTGGCGATGCCCCTCAAGAAGGCCCGTCGTCCCGGAAACCAGCGCTATGGGCCTGGATCTGAGAGCGCCCAAAAGTTCCATGAAGGCGCTGGGCTGGCTAAAATCGATCACGACATCGGTAGGTTCTCGAAGGCCCTCAGACAGGGGAAGGGTCTTTTCTTCTTGAGGAGGCATGCCTTGTTCGATCGTCTCTTGCCGGTCGATCCCGCATGCGTACGCAAGCCCCGGGTCTTCCTTAATAAGAGCCCTGAGCTCCTTGCCCATACGGCCGTTTGCCCCGAACAGCGTAAGCTTTAACGGGACGCTCATAAAAGACCGGCCCTCTCCATTTCTTCTTTCAGCCGACGCTTATTTTGTTCGGACATTGGCACTAAAGGAAGCCTGTACTCTTCTTCGATTTCGCCCACAAGCGCGAGAGCGGCCTTGATGGGAATGGGGTTCGTCTCAAAGAACAGGGCATGGATTAGCGGCAGGTATTGTCTTTGAAGGGCGGCCGCTTCGGCGATGTTTCCCGAAAGCGCGAGGCGAACCATGCGAACCAGTTCTTTGGGCATGAGGTTGCCCAAAACAGAGACAACGCCATGGCCGCCTACGGCCAGGATGGGGACGTTAAGCCCATCCTCGCCGGAGTAAACCTCAAAACCTGCCCTGCATGCGTTTATGGAATCCATGACGGTCTCGAGGCTGCCCGTAGAATCCTTCACGCCCACGATGTTCGGGATCTTCGATAACCTGGCAAGCGTCTCCGTTTCGATCTTGACGGCCGTCCTGCCCGGGATGTTGTACAGCACGATCGGGAGCGACACCTCTTTGGCCACTAGGGCGAAGTGCTGGTAAAGGCCCTCTTGCGTGGGCTTGTTGTAGTACGGTGAGATCAAAAGTGCCCCATCGGCGCCCGCCTCCTTGGCCGCGCGGGTCAGCGCAATGGCCTCGTGGGTGGCATTCGAGCCCGTGCCGGCGAGTACCTTGGCCTTGCCTTTCGCTTCTTCGATTACGTGGCGTATGACGGCTAGGTGCTCTTCGTGGTTTAGCGTGGCCGACTCTCCTGTCGTTCCCGTTGGGACGATCGTATCGACTCCGGCATCGACCATCTTGGCCGTCAAGGCCCTCAAACGCGCGATGTCGAGGCTGCCGTTGCGAAAGGGGGTGACGAGGGCCACCATCGTTCCTTCAAACATATCGCTCTTCTCCTGCGCTAGGGGTTAAGGGATACCTTCCCTCGAACACGAACACCGCCGGGCCCTTGAGGAACACGTGCTCCCCAAGCCCTTGGTAGCGGACAAACAGCGTGCCGCCGGGCAGCTCTAGAGCCACCTCTGGAGCGAGCCTTCCGGCAAGCCGAAGCGCGACGGCCACGGCACACGCCCCGGACCCGCACGCGAGCGTAAGCCCGGCCCCACGCTCCCAGACGCGCACTTTCGCCAGGTCTGGGCGTAAAACGCGTACGAACTCCACGTTCGTTCGATTAGGGAAAAAGGGGTGCCTTTCGATCTTCGGGCCAAAAGTCTCTGCCATCATAAGCCCTTCATCGTCCGCCACTTCGATGACGCAGTGGGGATTGCCCATGGAAACGGCATGGATGAGAAACTGCCGACCTGAGACCTCTAAAGGCATCCCTGCCACACGCCCCTTTGCGATTGTTGGGACACGCTCGGCCTCCAGGATGGGCAGCCCCATGTCGACGGCAACCTCATCCCCTTCGATGCTGGGAACGACGATGCCCGAGAGCGTCTCCACGCCGAACCGCTCCCCCTGAACGCCCAAAAACCGCTTGCAGTAAAGCGCCGCACAGCGGATGCCGTTGCCACACATTTCCACCTCTGAGCCGTCTGGGTTGAAGATACGCATCTTTACGGCGGCGTCTTTGAGGGCGGGCGGCTCGAGGACAAGCAACTGATCGGCTCCGATCCCGAATCGCCGGTCGAGCAGCGTGCTGGAAAGCCGACCCCAGTCGAGCACTCTTAACGATTCGTCGCGAACCACATCTATGACTACGAAGTCATTCCCCGCCCCGTGCATCTTGACGAACGGAACGATCACGGCTGAACGCCCTCCTTTTCTTCCAAGAGCGCCATCGGGACAACCTCATCTTGGATAAGCTCTTCGAGGGTCTGCCTTTTGGATAAAAGCGCCTCGCCTTTCCCAAGAACCCCAACCTGGGCAGGTTTGGGCCTCATGTTGTAATTGGAAGCCATCGCGATGCCATAGGCTCCGGCCCCGAAAATGGCGAGCAAATCACCCTCTTTGACGCCTTCGATTTCTCTGTCTTTGGCAAAAAAATCACCAGATTCACACACCGGCCCGACGATGTCGGCCTTTTGCACGGGCGCGCCGGTTTTTTTCACTTTTTCGATCCGCTGGAACGAGCCGTACAATGCCGGGCGGATCAGGTCGTTCATGCCAGCATCCACGACAACGAAGCGCTTGCCTTCCTGCGACTTTGTGTATAGCACGCGGGTGACGAGAACCCCGGCGTTTCCAACGATGACCCTGCCTGGCTCCAGAATGAGCGTTTGCTTTGCCGACTCCTCGCTCTCGATCCCTCTTAGCGCCGCCTGGATCGTTTCCGCGTAGGTGGATGGCTCTGGGGGTTCTTCTTGGTCATAGCGGATCCCAAGCCCGCCGCCTACATCCAGGTAGCGCAGCTTCGCGCCAAGCGCCTTAAGCTCGTTCAAGAGCGCCTTGAGGCGCAACATCGCCTCCTTGATCGGCCCCAGATTGATGAGCTGCGAACCGATATGGCAATCGATCCCGACGATTTCGAGGCTTGGCAGCTCCATCGCCCGTTTGTAGGCCTCGAGGGCTGAGCCCATCGGAATACCGAACTTGCTCGTTTTAAGCCCCGTGGCCACGTAAGGGTGGGTCTTTGGGTCCACGTCCGGGTTTACGCGAAAGCTTACGGGGGCCTTTTTTCCCAAGCGTCCTGCAACGTCGGCGATTACCTCTAATTCCGAGAGCGACTCGACGTTGAACATCAATATCCCGACCTCGAGGGCGTCCTTGATCTCCTCCGGCGTTTTCCCGACGCCCGAGAACACGATGCGCTCCGCCGGAATTCCCGCCTTGAGGGCGAGGAACAGCTCGCCTTTGGAGACGATGTCCGCGCCTGCACCCATCTTGGCCAGAAGATAGACCAAGGCAAGCGTAGGGTTTGCCTTGATTGCGTAGCATACAAGGTGGTCTATGCCCTCAAATGCCCTGTCAAATACGCGGTAATGCCTTTTGATCGTCCCCAACGAATAGACGTACAGGGGGGTTCCGTACTTTTGTGCCAGCTGTTCGATGCCGACATCCTCGCAAGCGAGCGTGTCGCCTGAGTATCGAAAGTAGTTCATTGGCTTACCTCTGGGGTTTTGTAAAGACGACGGAGACCGTGCCACTAGGCTCGGAGGCGTTTCCCGCCTCGTCCAAGGCCACGATGCGATAGCGATACCTTGAGCCAAAAACGACGCCGGTATCCAGATAACTTACCGCAGGAAGCGGCGTTTCGTTCAAAGGCGCGAATTCTCCCTTGCCTTCGCTTCGGTATACCCTATACCCGGAAACATCCGGTTCTTTTGAGGAGTCCCAGAAGAGTTGAACCCCGTTTTGAGTGAGAACGGCCTGAAGGCTCGATGGGGGAGAGGGCGGAACAACGTCTTTGGGCGTGGCCATGGCGGCCTCCGAACTCTTTCCTTCGATCCAGACGCTTCCGGACAGCAGGGCGGACCGGGCGATCAGTGTATAGGGGGTTTTGTTCTTGAGCCCTCTGAACGTGTAGGAGAGTCCGGGCCCAGAAAGAATGGCGGTGGGCGATTTTGGAGCGGGCTTGCCCGCCTCGAAGAGGTATAGGTGGTAGCGCGCGCGTTCGCTCACGCCCTCAGGGTAAGAAAGCACAACCTCGATCAGGCCATCGCCCGCCTCCATGCGCTGGATCTTTGGGGGCGGCGGAGGTGGCAGGTAGGTCAACTCCAGCGCGGGACTTTCAAACTCGCTGAAGCCCTCTTCATTGTAAGCCCTGACCTTGTAGCGGTACGCCCAAAAAGGACGGAGCGCTTCGTCTAGGAAGGTATACTCTGGCAAGACCCCAGTGCCTTCCAGGGCGCCACGTCGCACTACGGGCTGCCATCTGGCTCTTGCGAGCGCTTCTTCGGCCCGTGCCTCCTGTCTTACGAGCTCATAGGCCACGATCGTCCCCCCGCTAGAGAGGTAGATAAGCCCCATAGGCGGGCGAAACGTTATCTGCACCTTGGCCTCTCGAACCTCAAGCCTGACGTCTTTCAAGACAACCTTCGCCTTTTGAGGGGCCACAACGGGGCCCTTCTTGCCACAGCCTTGAAAAACGGCCAGGACAAGCCAAAGCGCGGCAAGTCCGGCGCTAAGCGAGCCGGATGCCCTCATTGCACGCTGCAGTTTCAATTTGATGACGGACGGCCCTTGGAGATGGCGAGCCGTAGCTTTGGCGTGCCCGCAGCTGGGCCATGGGAGAAAAGAGCGTAAGCGCCGACTCGTCAAAAAGCCCGCTAAATTGCCTAAGCTCGTCCAGCGTAAGGTTTGCCAAGCTCTTGCCGGAGGCCTCGCACGCTTTGACGATCCCGCCCACGAGCTCGTAGGCTTTCCTGAAGGCCATGCCCTTTTTCACGAGGAATTCGACCAAATCGACACATCCAAGGCAAGGGTCTGAGGCCATTGCCTCCAAACGCTCGAGGTTGACTTCCATCCCGCCGATCAGGGCGGTCGTCATCCGAAGGCTTTCTTCGTAGACCGGATAGGAGGCGAAAAGATGCCTTTTGTCTTCTTGCATGTCCCGGTTGTAGCCCATGGGCAGGCCCTTGAAAAGGGTGAGCAGGCCAGAAAGGCTCGAGACGGCAAGCGAGGCCCTCCCGCGGATGAGTTCGAGCACGTCGGGGTTCTTTTTGTGGGGCATGAGCGAGGAGCCCGTACAATAGCGGTCTGGGAAGGCAAAAAAGCCGTATGCGGGGGACGAAAAAAGAATAAAATCTTCCGCAAGCCGGCTTAGGCTGACGAATCCTGTCGCCACGGCGTACAAGAAATCCAAAAGCACATCTCGGGTCGAAACGCTCTCGAGGCTGTTTGGCGTCGGCATGTCAAACCCAAGGAGGGTCGCTTCGTAAAATCTATCGATGGGCAGGTCTGATCCGCCCAGCGCACCGGAGCCGATCGGGCATACCGCTAGCCCCTCGCTCGCCCGCTGGAAACGCGCCTGGTCTTTTTTAGCCAGCTCATAGAACGCAAGCAGGTAGTGTGCGAGCGAAACGTTCTGCGCCGGCCTCATGTGCGTAAACGCGGGTATCGGGGTTTCGGTGTGCAAGGATGCAAGCGTTAAGAGCTGGACGCGGTAGCCCTTAAGCGCGCTGAGCACCCTTTGGATTGCCTCTTTCAGGAACAACGCCAAATCCAGGACAACCTGGTCATTCCTGGATCTGGCCGTATGGAGCTTATGAGCGAGCTCCCCCAACCGGCGTGTCAGCTCTTCTTCGATCGCCATGTGAACGTCTTCTTGCTCGGGGCCAAACCCAAAAACACCCGCATCGATGTCTTGAAGGATGGCCTCCAGCGCTTGCACGAGCTCGGCACGTTCCTCTTGGGTAATCAGCCCGACTTTTGCAAGCATTCGAACGTGTGCAATGCTCCCAAAGATGTCCTGCCGGTACAAGGCCGTGTCGATCGGAATCGAGCTTGTAAACGCAAGCACGTCTTGGTCGAGCGGTTCTGTAAACCGAGCACCCCAGGGCTTCTTCATGCCTCAGGTATCCCCATTCGAAGGGCGCGGATTTTCAAGCGAAGCGCATGGATGCGGATAAAGCCCTCGGAGTCTTTTGGCTCAAACCCCTCGACGCCCTCGAAGGTGGCGATTTTAGGGTCGTAAAGGGCCTTTTCGGAGCGTCTGCCTACGACATGGACTCCGCCTTTGAAAAGCTTAAGCCGTACTTCTCCGGTCACGTCCTTTTGGGTATGGTCAAAAAACGCCTGTAACGCCTCCCTCTCCGGGGCAAACCAAAACCCGTTGTAGACGAGCTCGGCATACTTGGGAATCAGGCCATCCCTTAGGTGCATGACTTCCCGGTCCATCGTCAGCCCTTCGAGCGCCCTTTTGGCCGCATGCAGGAGGGCCATCCCGGGGGATTCGTACACCCCTCGGCTCTTCATGCCTATGAAACGGTTCTCGACCATGTCGGCACGGCCCACGCCATGCGCCCCGCCAAGCCTGTTGAGCGTCTGGATCAGGTTGTAAGGGCTAAGCCGTTTGCCGTCGACGGCCACGGGGTTCCCCCCCTCGAAGGCAATGATCACGCTTGCGGGCAGTTCCGGCGCTTGCTCTAAAGAAACGGTAAGCGAGAACATCGCCTCGTTCGGCTCCTGCCAGGGGTCCTCCAGCTCGCCCGCCTCGTAGCTGACATGCAAGAGGTTTTTATCGATCGAATAGGCCTTTCCCGCCGTGAGCGAAATTGGGATGTTGTAGGTCTTGGCGTACTCGAGCAAGCGCGTGCGAGAAGTCAGATCCCACTCCCTCCACGGCGCAATCACCTTGATCCTCGGGTCGAGCGCGTAGTAGGTGAGCTCGAAACGGACCTGGTCGTTGCCCTTGCCCGTCGCTCCATGGGAGACGTACGTCGCCCCCTCCTTATGCGCAACCACAAGCTGTTCCTTGGCAATCAAGGGCCTGGCGATCGAGGTGCCGAGGAAATATCCCCCCTCGTAGACAGCGTTGGCCCGAAGGATCGGGAAGGCAAAGTTCTGGGCGAACTCTTCTTTTACATCGGCAACGTACACCTTGGAAGCCCCGGTGGCATACGCTTTTTTTTGGATGGCCTCCAGGTCCTCCTCTTGGCCGACGTCGGCCACGAATGCGATTACCTCAAGCCCTTTTTCTTCAATGAGCCATTTGAGGATAACCGAAGTATCCAGCCCACCCGAGTAGGCCAGCACGACCTTTTGGCGTTCGCTTCCCATAGTTTCTCCTTTTAGGGTCGGTTCGCGACAAAAAATTCGAGCAGCGCCTTCGTCGTATGCAGGCGGTTCTCGGCTTGGTCAAAGACGATCGAGAAGGGGGAATCGAGGACTTCCGACGTGATTTCCTCCCCCCTGACGGCGGGCAAGCAGTGCATCACCTTCGCATTCGGCTTGGCCAACCGAAGCGTCTTGAGGTTGAGCTGGTATTTTAAGAAGATTCGCCTCCTCAACTCTTTTTCTGGCTCTTTACCCATGCTTACCCAAACATCCGTATAGACAATGTCTGCGCCTTCGAGCGCCTCCTCGAGTGATTCTGTCAGAACCATCGTTCCGGCCATCTCCGGCTTTAGGCTCTCCAGAAATTCGCTGTCCGGAAAGAACGCCTTGGGCGAGGCAAGCCGAAAGTCGATCCTGTACCGGCAGCAGGCCTCCATGAGCGTTTTGGCGACGTTGTTGCCATCCCCCAAAAAGGCAAGCTTCACGCCATCCAGGGCTCCGAGGGCCTCTTTGATCGTCAAGAGGTCTGCAAGCCCCTGGCAAGGGTGCGAACTCTCGGAAAGCGCGTTGATTACAGGAATTTGCACAGCCTGGGCAACCCTTTCTTGGATGGCGTGCGAAAACGTCCTGAGAACGAGCCCGTCCGCGTAGCGCTCGAGCGTCCTGGCCATGTCGAGAAACGCCTCCCGCTTGCCCGGCTGGACCTGCCCTTCTTCTAAAAAACTCACGATCCCGCCTAGCTCCTGAACGGCGATCTCGAAGCTCACCCGAGTCCTTAGGCTTGGCTTTTCGAACACCATCGCAATGGCCTTCCCGGCAAGAACGTCGTCTCGCCTCACGCGCCTTCTCAATTCTTTAAAGCGCAGGCTTCTGTCTAGGAGCATATCCAGCTCCTGTCTCGATAGGCCCCTTAAGGTCAAATAATCCCTTTTGGTCCGCATCAGCATTGTTTTAATGCCTCCTTGAAACGTGCAAGCGCCGTCTCGATCTCTTGAGGGCTGACACTCAACGGTGGGATGAAGCGGACAACCGACTCGCCCGCCGAATGCAGAAGAAGGCCAAGATCGAACGCGGCATCAAGCACGCACTTTGCCCCGGCTTGGAGCTCTACGCCCCACAAAAGCCCCTTCCCGCGGACGTCCTGGATCGAGGGAAACTCGCCCTGTAACGCCCTTAGGCCTTTGGAAAGCAGCGCCCCTTTGTGTTCCACTGCTGCAAGGAAACCGCCAGATTGGAGGGTCTTGATCACCTCGATACCCGCCCGGACGGCAAGAGGGTTCCCGCCGAACGTCGAGCCATGGCTTGAGAGCTTGAAACTTTTGGCAATTTCCGGCCTTGCCAGCATGCATGCAAGCGGAAGGCCGCCGCCAAGAGCCTTTCCTAGTGTAACGATGTCGGGTTTTAGCCCCACATGCTGAAAAGCATAGGCCTTTCCCGTCCTGCCGAGTCCTGTTTGAACTTCGTCCACGATAAGAAGCGCTCCAGAGCGCTCAGCAAGCCTGGAAACTTCTGCGAAATACTCGTCGCTCGCCGTATTCACCCCTCCCTCGGCCTGGATCACCTCGAGAAGTACGGCTAGCGTAGGCCCCTCGAGCGCCTCTTCAAGCGCCACGGAATCGCCGAACGGGACGAACGCGAACCCTTCGAGCAGCGGCTCGAAGGGCGTTTTGAGCTTTGACTGCCCCGTTGCGCTAAGCGCGCCCAAGGTCCTTCCGTGGAACCCATTTTCCATCGCAACGATACAAAGCCCTTTGTTCGTGTCCTTGCGGTAGGCCCGGGCCAGCTTGATGGCCGCCTCGTTCGCTTCGGTGCCAGAGTTTGCGAAGAAAACCTGAGAGGAGAACCCAAAACCCTGGAGTAGCCTGGCGAGCTCGGCTTGCAAAGGATCGATGTAGAGGTTGGAAACGTGCAGGTAACGATGCATCTGGTCTGCGAGCGCCTCTAGCACGCACTCAGGGGTATGACCTAGCGCGTTGACGCCTATCCCGGAGACGAAGTCAAGGTAGGCCTTTCCATTTTGGTCGTAAACCCAGCAGCCCTTCGCCCTTGAGACAACGAGCGGTCTTTTGGAGTACACGGGAATGATCAACTCCAGCCCGTCTAGGTTCTCCATCAAAACTTGATCTCCGTCCCGATGCCCGACTCCGTGAACAACTCCAAAAGAAGGGCATTCTTGATCTTCCCGTTGATGATATGGGTCTTCCGTACGCCCTGATCGAGCGCGTCGGTGCAGCAGCTTAGTTTCGGGATCATCCCCTGCTTGACGGTGCCCGATTCGATCAAACCCTTGGCCTTGGTGCTTTTGAGAGAAGAAATCAGCATTCCGTTTTCGTCCAGCAGCCCTTCCACGTCCGTCATAAGAATGAGCTTTTCCGCATGCAGACTGCCTGCAAGCCTAGAGGCGACCGTATCCGCGTTCAGGTTGAGTGGTGTTCCTTCGTTGTCTATCCCGATCGGGCTGATGACGGGGATCAGCCGTTCTTTTAAAAGTAGGCTCACAACGCTCGGGTTGGTCACGACGATTTCACCCACGAACCCAAGATCGACCTCTTCCCCGTCTGCCTGGACAGGGCCCATCTGCTTCGCTAAAAAAAGCCCGGCATCCCTGCCGGAAAGCCCAATAGCCTTTCCACCCAAAAGCTCGATCAGCGTGACGATTTCCTTGCCTGTTTTAAGGAGCACCATTTCGACGACCTCGAGCGCGCTGGCATCGGTAATGCGAAGCCCGCGGAAAAAGCGGCTTTCGAGCCCGAGCCTTTGAAGCAACGAGCCAATCTGGGGGCCGCCGCCGTGGACGATGACGGTCCGAATGCCCAAGAATTCGACGAAGACGATATCCAGCGCGATAGACTTGAGCAGCTCCGGGTCTTTAAAGGCCGTCCCCCCAATCTTCACGACGATCGTTTTGCCGTAGAACTGCCTTAAGTAGGGCAATGCCTCCAAAAGGACCTTGACCTTGCTCGACGCTTCGGTTTCCATGCGCTCTCCTTCGGTGCCCACGGGCTTAGAGGATGTACCGGGTCAAATCCCTGTCTTTGACGATGTCGGCCAGCTTGGAGATGACATATTGATTGTCGATCTTGACCTCGACGCCCGCCATTTCTGGCGCGGCGAACGACACTTCTTCAAGGAGCTTCTCCATGACCGTGTGTAGGCGCCTTGCGCCGATGTTTTCCGTATTCTCGTTGATCTCCGAGGCGATCTTGGCGATCTCCTCGATAGCGGAAGGCTCGAAGATCAGCGTAACCCCTTCCGTCGCCAAGAGCGCTTGGTACTGCCGGACCAGGGCGTTCCGGGTTTCGCTCAGGATTCGGACAAAATCCGCCTGTGTGAGCGCTTCGAGCTCGACCCGAATGGGGAAACGCCCCTGGAATTCTGGGATTAAATCGGACGGCTTGGAAGTATGGAACGCTCCGGCCGCGATGAATAGGATATGATCGGTATGAATGACTCCGTATTTCGTCGAAACGCTCGTACCCTCGACCAAAGGAAGGAGGTCGCGTTGGACCCCTTCGCGTGATACGTCCGGCCCGCCGACACCTTCCCTGCCGGCTATCTTGTCGATTTCGTCGATAAACACGATCCCGGAATTCTCCATCAGATCGATCGCCGTTTTCTGGACTTTCTGCATGTCTATCAGCCGCTCGGCCTCCTCCTCGGTCAGCATCTCTAGCGCTTCTGGAACGAGGACCTTCTTCCGCTTGGACTTTTTGGGCATGAGCTGGGAGAGCATGTCTCTCAAATTGGTATCGA
Source organism: Nitrospirota bacterium (assembly GCA_011620345.1). Classification (GTDB taxonomy): domain Bacteria; phylum UBA2233; class UBA2233; order UBA2233; family UBA2233; genus UBA2233. The sequence continues at coordinate 56,151 of WOZJ01000071.1, read as the reverse complement.
GCTCTTCTAGCCCCTGGGCTGCAAAGATCTCGACCATCGGCCCCGCGGCCTCCTTAAGCTCCATCTCGACGAAGCGTTGAGACAGCTTGCCATCGCGCAAGAGCTGACGAAACCGCTCACGTGTAGAGGATTGGGGCTCTTCCGGTGTGGCAAACCTCTCTGCCTCTTCCCTGCCGGCCTTTTGGGCTGGCCGCAATGGGCCTACAAGCAAATCAAGGACGCGCTCCTCGGCCAGGTGCCTTGCGCGTTCAAGGACCTTTTGACGCTCTTCTTCCCTTCCTTGGTTCACGGCAACGCGGGCCAAATCTCGGATGATTGAGTCTACATCCCGGCCGACATAACCTACCTCTGTGAACTTGGAGGCCTCGACCTTGAGGAAAGGGGCGTTCATGAGCTTTGCAAGCCGTCTGGAAATTTCTGTCTTCCCCACTCCCGTCGGCCCGATCATCAAGATGTTCTTGGGTGCGATCTCGTCTTTTAGCTCCGGCTCGACGAACATGCGCCGGTAGCGGTTCCTTAGGGCGATCGCAACGGCCCGTTTAGCCTTGTCCTGACCCACGATGTAGGTATCGAGCATGCGCACGACCTCTCTCGGGGTAGGGTGCTTGGCAAGGGGCTCGGCCGGTTGGTTCATCCTTCGAGCACCTCTATGGTCAAGGTATCGTTCGTGTACACGCAAATTTTCCCTGCGATCTCGAGTGCAACCTTTGCAATTTCGGCCGCCTTTAGGCCGGTGTGCAAGCTTAGCGCAAGCGCCGCAGCCCTGGCATAATCACCCCCGGAGCCTATCGCCATCGCTGGCTCGTCCGGTTCGAGCACGTCGCCCCCTCCCGTGAGCAGCAGGATATGCTCCCTGTCGGCCACGAGCAGCATGGCCTCAAGCCGCCTAAGGATGCGGTCCGTCCTCCAATCTTTGGCGAGCTCGACGGAGGCGCGCATCAGGTTGCCCCGGTACGCCTCGAGCTTGGCCTCAAAGCGCTCGAAGAGCGTGAACGCATCGGCCGTCGAGCCGGCAAACCCGGCAAGAACTTTATCCTGGTAGAGACGCCTGACCTTTTTGGCCCCAGCTTTGACGATCGTTCCAGAGAGGCTCACCTGCCCGTCTCCGGCCATGGCGACCTCGTTTTCTCGCCTTACGGCGAGGATGGTCGTTCCTTCAAAATGGGCCATTTTTATTCTTTGCCCTTGGATGAGGCCCTTGGATGAGCCTTTTGGTACGTCTCGAACAAATGCTCGAGCGTCACCCTCGTATAACGCTGGGTCGTAGAAAGGCTCGCGTGGCCTAGCATTTCCTTAACGAGACGGATATCCATTCCCCCCTCTAGCAAATGGGTGGCTAGCGCATGCCGAAACATGTGGGGATGGAGGTCGTTCCTGCCGAGCGCTTCAACCCCAAGTTTTGCGACCCGAGCCTGCATGTTTCGGACAGAAAGCCGCTTTCCAGCGGGCCCGACAAAAAGCCACTCTCTTTCCCCAGGCTTGGCCCAGCGTACGCGTACCGGTAAATATGCAATTATAGCCTCAAGGGTGCGCTCTGTACAGGGCGTATAGCGCACTTTTCTCCCTTTACCGGTAACACGGACCAGTTTGCGGTCCATGTCGATGTCCTGGAGCGTAAGGTTCAGCGCTTCCGAAATCCGAAGCCCAAGTCCGTAGAGAACTTCCAAAAAGGCGGCATCCCTTATGTCTTTAGGGTCCGAGCGCCTCCAGAGATGCTCCAGCAATTCCTCCACGCTCTTGGCGCTCATGTACGAAGGAAGCCTGGATTCGGCCTTTCCTCCGGCAAGCACCGGTTTGAGCGCTCCATCGAGGTTGCCCGAACTCTCCAAGAAGCGGACAAACGCCTTGAAGGAGCACTTCTTGCGCTCGATGCTCGTACGCTTGAGTCGAAAGGAGAGGTGCCTTAAGTAACGAAATAGCCACCCTTCCAGCACCTTAGCCGCAAGTGGCAGCGTAAAATTCGCCTCATCGTCCTTTGCTTCCCTAAGGAGAAAAAGACGGACATCCCGGACATAGGCCGCCACAGAGGCTCCAGAAAGCGCCCGTGAAATCTTGAGAAAGCGCTCGAAGGCCCCAAGAAGCGATCGCACCTCCCCCAGCGTTGGGTTGTCTTGGCCTATTTGAGCGATGAGAACCCCTCCTGAAGCCCTATTCCCATTTCGCGCATCCAAGCATCCAGCCCTGAGCTTGAACGTTCCATAAGCCACGCCCGTTTGGCCTTTCTGTCGCGCCCGGGAGGGTTCTCTGCTTCAAGCAGGCCAAAGTTTGCATTCATAGGCTTGAACTCTTTATGCCCTTCGAAGGTGATGTATCCGAGAAGCCCTGCGATCATGCTTCCTTTTGGAAGCTCCCGGATTGGCTGTGTTTTCCACATCCTCGCGGCAAACAGGCCGGCCACGAGGCCCATCGCGGCCGACTCGAGGTAGCCCTCGACCCCGCAAACCTGACCAGCAAAAAAAATACGCGGGCAGTGCTTTAAGCTCAAAAAACGGCTTAAATACTTTGGGGTGTTGATGTACGTGTTCCTGTGGAACGTTCCGTACCGGACGAAACGGGCATTCTCGAGCCCTGGAATCATCCGGAACACCCTGTCCTGTTCTTGCATCTTGAGCCTACTCTGAAACCCGACAATCGCGTAGTGGCACCCTACCAGGTCGTCCTGTCTTAGCTGAATCACGGCGAACGGCCTGTTCGAAGCGCCCTTGAACTGCCGAAACCCCACGGGAGACATCTGGGCGAACGCCAGCGCATGCTCGCCCTGCTCTGCAATGAGGTCTACAGGCTGACATCCCTGGAAAAACTTGGGTTCATCTAGCGGCCTCAAGGGAACCTTCTGGGCTCCCTTGAGCGCTTGCACGAACGCCAAGTACTGCTCCCTGCTCATCGGACAGTTGATGTAATCGCCTTCTCCCTCTTCGTAGCGGGAGGCACGAAACACTTTCGAAAAATCAATGCTTTCGCTCTCGACGACAGGGGAAACCGCGTCGTAAAAGTATAGCCCTTTGTCGCCGAGCAGGTGCTCGATTGCACGCTCAAACCGGCCCGATGGCAATGGACCTACGGCGACAACCACGATGCCCGTGCGCGGGATGGCAATGGCTTCTTTCCGGACAATCTTAATCAGCGGATGGGCAGACAGGATGCGTGTAACGCGCTCGGCGAACGCATCCCTGTCGACAGCAAGGGCCTCCCCTGCCGGGACGCGCGTCTTCCTTGCGGCTTCCAGCACGACCGAGCCCAGAAGGCCAAGCTCTTTCTTGAGGAGCCCAGAAGCCTTTAAGGGGTCCATGCTCTTGAACGAGTTCGAGCACACGAGCTCGGCTAGGTGGACCAGGCGGTGGGCAGGCGAGAAGCGCCTTGGTTTCATCTCGATCAACTCGACGGGAACCCCTTCTTTGGCCAGCGCGTAGGCAGCCTCAACCCCAGCCAACCCGCCCCCGATCACCTTTACAGGTAGCCGTCGTGCCCTTTCTGGAATATCGCTCAAATCGATCCATCGCTCCATGGCCGCCTACTCCATCTGGAACAACACGGGCCAGAGTACGGCAGAGTGCTGCTTTCCGAGTATGTCCAGCATCTTGCTTACACATCCAACAGGCTCAAGCAAGCGAAGGTAGGGATCTTTGTAGGCAAACGGCCCTTGGGCCAGCGCTTCGAAAAGCCCCTTTTCTTTCGGAAACACGACAATTTCTGCCGCATCCTGAGGCTTTAGCCCAATGGCCTCCTTTGCTTCGTCCAAGGCTTCAAAGAACCCCCCTAAACGATCGATGAGCCCGAGCTTCAACGCGGCCTCCCCGGAGTAGATTCGTCCTTGCGCAAGCTTGGCAATCTCCTCTTTTGGCCTTCCTCTGGAAACAGCCACGGCCTCGAGAAACATTTCGTAGTCGTGGCGGATGTTTACCTTGAGACGCTCGAGCTCTTCCGGGCTCCACCCCTTCCACGGGGAGAATACGTCCGCATGGTCTCCGCGCTGAATCGTCTCGGAGCGGAGACCGAGCTTGTCGGCAAGCACGCTGGCATCCGGCTTAAGAGCCAGCACGCCGATCGAGCCTACGACCGAGTAGGGATGGGCAATCACCTTGTTGCCCCCTGAGGCGATGTAGTAGCCTCCGGAGGCACAAACGCCGCCGGCCTGGACGATAACGGGCTTTTTCTCTCCGAGCTTGCGGATTTTTCGCCAGATTTGATCGGTAGGCGACTCCAGCCCTCCGGGAGAATCGATTCGAACCAAAAGGGCCCCGATCGAACGGTCTTTTTCGATCTCCTCGAGCAGCTCAAGCGTGGGCCGCTCGAGAATCGCCCTCGTCCTCAACATGGGCATGTCCTGACTTTCACCCGGCAGAATCATCCCGGACAAATTAAGAAGGGCGATACGCCGCTTGAAGGGGTTGCCGACTGGAAAGAGCTTTCGCACCCTGTAATCCTTGAAGTCCACAAAACGAACCCTATGGGGCTCCTGGTCTTTCACGATACGCTTAAGGTCATCTCTGTAGCCGATCGAGTCGAACAGTCCCAAGGCTTTGGCCTCCGAAGAGGTTAACGGGGCCCTTTGGATGGCCTGCTCGAGGGATTGACGATCCAGGCGTCTTTCTTTTGAGATCGTTGCAACGAGTTTTTCGTACAGGTCGTCTATCAGCGCGCCGAGCTGTTCCTTGTCCGATTCGGACATACTCGAACGGGTGAACATGTCGCCAAATGTTTTGTATTCGCCTTCCTTGACAACCCACATCCGGATACCGAGCTTGTCCAGCAGGTCTTTTAGGTATACCGTTCTCGTCTTCAGTCCTACCAAGAAAAGCCCTGCCGTCTTCGCGCCCATAATGTGGTCGGAGGCCGCAGAAAGGAGGTATTCCTTGTTTCCACCGTTCTCGAAGTAGACGTATACGGACTTTCCCTGGGCCTTGAACCTAAGGAGGGCCGAGCGCAAATCTTCAATCTCGGCAAAATCAAGCGCCGTTTCGGAGATCACGAGCAGAATCCCCGAGACGACGTTGTCCCTTGAAGCCTCTTCGATTAGGCGCATATACTCATCGAACGTCCGGGTAGGCTTTCCGATCAAGCGGCTCAAAGGGTCCTTTTGATAGGCCATTCGAAGGGGGAGGTCGATTTCCAATATCTCCCTGCCCCCGGTCATCCACCTTCCGTACCGGCCAAGCTGGACGAAGCTGTCCGTAACCCCAAAAAGGCCGGCCTTAGCAAGCGCGGGCGAACCGGAGATTCGCCCCTTCTCCAAAAACCCGAACAACACCGCCGCCAAGAGCGCACCGTTCGCCAAAATGAGTGTCCAGCTTCGATTCATGCCGTTGTAAGCTCCACGAACGTTTTGCAGTTGGGGCACTGGAGAGACTTGGTCTCCCCTTTGCGATCCTTGACGCGAACCATCACCTGAAAACCGCATGCCGTGCAACAGGCCTGTACGGGCTCTTTTGAGAGGACAAACGTGCACTTTGGGTAGTTGGTACACCCGTAAAAGGTGCTGCCCCGCTTCGAGCGGCGCTCGGCAAGCTCCCCGTCGCAGCCTTCCTTTGGGCAAGGAATGCCAAGCGTAACAGGGCTTGTTTCCTTGCAGGCAGGATAGTTGGAACAGGCCATAAAGGCACCGTAACGGCCTTTTTTAATGACCATGGGAGACTTGCATTTGGGGCAAAAGCGGCCGGTTTCTTGTACTTCTCCGTTCTCAGCTATGGTTATACTCCCGTCCGGCTCGAGTATGCAAGGCTTTGAGAAGGTACACTCCGGGTAACGCGAGCAAGAGAGGAAATAGCCGTGCTTTCCAAAGCGCACCTCTGTCAGTGCCTGGCACTCCGGGCAGGAAACGCCCGTCTCTTGGCGCATGGCCTTAATGCTCGGCATGTCTTCGTTGGCCTTTTCGAGTTCCTTGGCAAAAGACGAGTAGAAGTCTGCGATCAAGCCCTGCCATTTCATCTGGTTGGCCTCGATCGCGTCTAAGTCGTTCTCAAGCTTGGCCGTGAAGCCTGTATCGAGAAGGCTTGGGAAATGGGCCACGAGAAGGTCGTTGACCGTGATCCCAAGCGGAGTAGGAAGAAGCTGGCCGTTCTCTTTTTGGACGTAGCGGCGCTCCTGAACGGTCGAGACGATCGTAGCGTATGTAGAAGGCCTGCCGATCCCAAGGTCTTCGAGCTCTTTGATAAGCGTGGCTTCCGTAAACCGCGCAGGAGGCTTGGTCGTGTGCTCCTTGAGCGCGAGGTTTTCTGGGCTCAAGGAAGCATCTTTCTGGAGCTCTGGCAAGGTCCCTTCGAGCGACTCTTTTGGTTCGCTCATCTCGAGCGCCGCAAGAAACCCGGAATGGAGCAGCGTTTCGCCCTTGGCCCGAAAGATCGCCTCGGTCCCGTCGGCCGCCCAAGCCTTGAGCGTAACGCTTATGTGTTCAAAACGCGCGTCGGTCATCTGAGAGGCAACGAACCTCCAAAAAATCAGCCTATAAAGCCGATGCAAGCGTCTATCGAGCTTGCCTTCTAGGGTCTCGGGAGTAAGGGCCAGGTCTGTCGGCCGGATGGCTTCGTGGGCGTCTTGCGCGCGGGCCTTATTTTCGTACCGGCGCAACGTCTTGGAGGCAAACGGCTCGCCAAAGCGGTCCTTTACGAACGCCTTCGCCTTATGGCACATGTCGGGAGAGAGCCGAAGCGAGTCCGTTCGCATGTAGGTGATGAGGCCCGCGTGGCCAAACCCGGCGATCTCTACGCCTTCATAGAGTCTTTGGGCCAAGAGCATTGTTTCTTTGGGGCTAAACCCTAGGACCGATGCCGCCGTTTGCTGGAGCGTGCTCGTCTTGAACGGAGGCTTTGGGGCACGCTTGCGTTCAGACTTAGCGATATCCGAGACGATCAAAGGGACGCTTTGAAGGGCCCTTAGTGCCCCTCTTGCCGTTTGCTCGTCCTCAAAGAGAGCCTTCTTGCCTGCATAAAGGGCGAGCTCGGCATCGAAGGGTACCCCTTGATAGGCGAGCTTGGCGAGCAGCGTAAACCATGTTTTGGGGACAAATGCCCTAATAGCCCGCTCCCGCTCGAGGACGAGCCTTAAGGCAACGCTCTGAACTCTGCCGGCGCTAAGCCCGTACCTTACCTTTTTCCAAAGGAGCGGGGAGATCTTGTAGCCTACGAGTCTATCGAGTACCCTTCTTGCTTTGTGCGCGTTGTAGAGGTTAAGGTTCAGCGCCGTCGGCCGTTTTAGCCCTTCTTGGACCCCTTTCTGGGTAAGCTCGTAGAAAAGTACCCGCTTGAGCGCATCTTGCGGCAATATTTTCTGAAGCTCTTCGGCAACATGAAAGGCGATTGCCTCGCCTTCCCTGTCAGGGTCGGAAGCGAGGTAAACTGTCTTTACGTTCGCGGCAGCATCGACGAGACGCTTAAGGACTTGGAGCTTCCCTTCGATCGTCACGTACTCGGGCTCAAAATCCTTTTGAAGGTCAACCCCGAGCCGACTCTTTGGGAGGTCCTTAACGTGCCCCTTGGAAGCTTCGACGGGAACGCTCGGGCCCAAGTAGCGCTTGAGCGTTTGCACCTTCGTAGGGGATTCCACAACAATCATGTAATCGTACGTCTTCGGTCCCATTGGCTTTGTCACTGTATCAACCCGTTTATTCCTTAAGAATTGGCAGAGCTTCCTTTGGGTATTCTAGCACAAGGCCCTTTGCTTTGGCTTTCGATGCCGTTCATACTTGAAGAAAGAAAACTGCCCGCTTCGAAGGAGTCGCTATGTCAGGGATTGTATCTATACTTAAGGCACTTTGGAAGGCCGAAGAGGCCCTGTTTGCAACGCAGGCCGCACCGGAAAAATCCGAAGACCTTCTTGGAAGGGTCCATGCCCGCATCGATGCCACTTTGGAGTGCCAAGGGGCTTTCGAGGAACGCCTTCAAGAGCTACAGGCAGCGAGGTCTTCGGGTGCGTCTTTAAGCGCGTACGTGGATCATTACGGCATCGCAGGACTGAAGCGCTACAAAACGGCCTCGGGCCGGCCCGTGTACAGGATTGTAGCAGAAACCTTTCCTGGGCACATCAACAACCTTTATTTCTTGCCGCAGGCTTCGGGCAACGTCCTGATCGACGCGGCCACGACGACAGAAACCGCCCTAAGAGACTTAAAGAGGGCCGAGCTGCTTCTCCCGGAGTGCTTCGGACAAACCTTTTGCATCGAAGATATCACGGATATCGTCCTTACCCACGGCCATATTGACCATTTTGGCGGGCTCCATGGGTTGGTTGAACGCTCGAAAGCGCGCGTCCATATCCACGAGCTGGACTTCAAATCGCTCGCACAGTTCGAGGAACGAACCGTCCTGCTATCGAAAGACCTGGGCGTTTTCCTTCGAAGGGCCGGAGTTTCGAGCGAAAGGGCCTTACAAATGGAAGAGATGTACCGATTTGGGAAGGCCTTTTTTAAAGATTTCGAACCACAAAGCGCCTTACGGGACGGGGACACCCTAAAAGGCATGCGCGTGATCCATACCCCGGGACACTGCCCGGGTGAGGTCTGCTTGTTGTACGACGACATCCTGTTTACGGGCGATCATATTCTGCCGACCATCACGCCCCATCAAAGCCCAGAACACATCGCCCCGTTCTGCGGGCTTGGGCACTATATCGGCGCGCTTAAACGTATCGGCAGTCTGGAAGGCGTCAGGCTCGGCTTAGGAGGACATGAAGGCGAAATCCAGGACGTTTCAAAGAGGGGTACGGAACTTCTGCACCACCATCAAGAGAGGCTTTTGGAAATTCTTCGGCTTTTCAGCGAACCCCGCACCGTTGTAGATGTAACTCGCAGCGTCTACCCGATGCACTCCGAAGGGTACAACCACCTTCTCGCCCTCGAAGAGGTCGGGGCCCACGTGGAGTACCTGAACGATTACGGGCTCATCCGAATTCAGAACATAGAAACCCTGCTCCACGAAGAAAACCCCGCGTTGGTCCTCAAGAGGACACCCAAAGGCGAAGCCTTTCTCGAAAAGCCATACGGAATCCTTGAAGAGGAAAAACCCTCGAACGTCTTCTAGGCGTTAAACGACACACCGCCTTTTTGCGAGCCTTTTTGCTCTGGGACGGGAGCGTTGCGAAGCACCATGCCGTCACGAAGCGAGAGAACGAACTCCTTCAGAGAATCTTCGAGCTCTTGCAAGGTGGCCGCTGTGCTTTCGCCCTCCGCCTGGCGTGCATCCATCATGCAAAGCGTCCAAAACGCGTACCAGCGACGGATCGCAGCAGCAAACGCCGGATTTGACCGGAAATCCAGGTGCATGTCGAGAGTCGCCACTGCATCCATCGCGGCATCGAGGAGCTTCTTGAGCCTTTGTGGCTCTTTGTTTTCCAGGGCTTTTCTCGCTTGCGTCACAAGGCCCACGAGATGCTCATGAACCGCGACGACCCGCTGCTCGTTATCGGCAAACTTAAGCTCTTCTTTCCTGTAATGCACTGTACACGCTACTTTGTTACAAGTTTTTTCTCGAGGCATGCGTAAACGGCAACGTCCCGGAAGCCGCCTTCGAGAAACGCGGCTTCACGGAGCACCCCTTCATGTACCGCTCCGGCGTTCTCGAGCAACCTTTCAAGCCTAGCATGCCCCGTCAAGGCGTACAAGCTAAGCTTTCTTATGCCAAGGTCCCTGAGTAACGCCCGTAGGAAGTCCTTTAGGACAGAAGGCGTAAGCACCCCGTAGGCGTGCTCAGAGAGCCATAGCGATGCATCGGCCCTATAATCCTGCTCAAGCGCCGCAACCCATAAAAACCCGCAAGGCTCCCCCTCGCCGCTCCTTAGCACAACGAGCCTGCGCCTCGGTTCATCTTCTTGAAGGAGCCTTTGAACCTCTCTCCATGAGGGGTCTAAAAATCGCTCAACCAGGAAAATCCCGTCGTCAAAGGCTTTTTTAAGGAAAGGACTCACTTCGGTGAAGGATTCTTCTGTGATTAAGCGAGCACTTAGAGCGTGCGTCCCCCAGGCGAAACGTTCCATCTTCTTGGTTGGCGCGTCTCCTGCCTGGATTTCCAAAAGCCCTTCGCGTTCTAGCCGGTCGTACAGGGCGACGGCGGCGCGGAACACATCGAAGGCAATGGCGCACTCTTTTGGATCGGGAGGGGAGATTTGATACCCGGCTTGCGCATTCTTCAGCCGTGGCGCCCAATGCCCCCCTTGGCAAAGCTTTAGGATCGGGCAGGCCCTGCATACGGGCTTGCAGGTATCCGACTCTCCTAAGAGGGCTAAGACATCTTGCAGACTGACAAACGTCGATTCGGGGGCGCGAGGCGAGGCCTTGAGGCTCAAGGATTTATCCTGGCCTGGCAGCAAGACCCCTATCCAGGGGGGGTGAACTGGGGGGACGGCCTCGTACATGGCTCGGATCCAAGAGGATAAAGGCTCGAGTATGGCTTTGGGGTTTTCTTCCCAGACAGAGCCCATAAGGGAAACGAGGGCATCAAAGAGCCCTTTTGGGGGGCTTGGAATCCATCCCCCCCAATCCAACCAGACTCTACCAGTACCCTCGCGAAACAGTCTCTGGATAAGTGCAGGCTCGAATGTTTCCAGACACAATACGGCATCCATCGGGTTTGAACCCGAGGGAAACCGAAACACTCCTTCTGTCTCATGGACACCAAAAACTACGCCAGGGGTCTTAGATGGATAAGAGGCGATCCTCTCTTTTGCGCTCATTCCAACAACAAGCGGGGCGCTTTGGCTTGGGCTTAAGGCGGCAGTCGCCTTCAAGGTGGCACCGAGCACGAAGAGCGGGTCTTGGATGGACGCTAGATCCAGCACCCAACGGGGGTTTTTAGGGCTCTTGCGCTCTTCAATCTCCAGCTCTTTTGGGAGAAGGTCGTCTTCGTATAGACCGGAGAGTGCCCCCATGCACTCGTTCAAGACCTGCCCGGGGAATTCTTCTAAGAAGGCACTCGCGTCACCTCGAAGGTTTAAAAACCTCGCCGTCGGAGCGTCCAGCTGCACGAGGAAGGCCGTTTTCGTATGAAACGCGAAGGGTTCTTCCTCAACCGTAAACACGTAGAGGTCCTCGTAGGCCATTATCCGCCGCGCAGGAACTTGTAGAAGGGCTTTTTCGTAAGCTCACGAAACTCCGGCTCGAGCATCCCGAAGGCCAGGACATCGTGGTAGCGCCCGTCCCGGTAGACGTGCTCGATCAGCCGCTGCTCGATCTGAATCCCCAGCTTTTTGTGGATCTTGACGAGCCTTTCGTTGAACGCGTAGACGTAGCCGATCACCTTATGGAGGCCCAAGTCCAAAAATGCGTATTCGATGGCCGCCACGTAGGCGTCCATGACGGCCATCGTGGCGCGTTCTTCCTTTAGAAAGAACACGTCTAGCGTCGCGTTACGGTTTCGCCAGGAGACCTTGTTGAAAAATATGCAGCCAACCCTGCGGCCGTCTTTCAGTCGGCAAACGATCGCATAAAGGTTTGCATCGTAAGAAAAAAGCCCCTGGGCCGCACGGAGGATTTGGTCCTTGAGCCGCTTTTCTCTCTCCAAGGGGTCGCCTCCGATAAAGCGGCGATAGTCTGGATCCTGGAAGACGGCCAGAAGGAAATCGAGGTCATCCTCTTCTGGCTTTCGAAGTAGGACGAATTTTCCGGTTCTCATGAATTTTGAGCAAGAAAGCGGCTTTGTGTCATGCTAAGAGGGATGACGTCGTAAAATCGCCCTCGGGCGTACACCTCCTCGCGCCTTCTGCCCTCTTGAATAAAGCCTAGCTTCTCAAACAGCCCAAGCAAGGGCTCTTCGCAGCCCAGGAATTGAGCCATGGCCCGGTGGCGGTTTCTTGATAGAAAAATATAATTTAAAAGCTCTTTTAGCCCGTCTAGCAGGGCTTTGGTTTCGAGGTTCTCCATGCAAGGCAAGGCCTTTAGAAAGCAGTCCCCTTCGATTCCCTCAAAAAAGCTAACCAACACGAAGGCCTCTGGGAGCGGAGAAGATGCGGCTCGAACAACCAGCAGCCTGCTTGAGCTGCCCTTTAAAAGCTCTTCCCTAAACGCTCCGCGGAGGCGCGAAAAAGGGGCAGGGTCCAGATCGCCCCGAAAATCAAGGAAAAAGGCGCGCACCGGGTCTTCGCGTCCGGTGCGCGCCAAAAGCTCAAGGTCCGCGTACCGTGCGGGCCTTAGATATTCCAACCCGTTACTGGCTCCCCAATTGGGTCGAGTAAAGGCCAGGATAGCCGGGCGAAACATCCCTGCCGTTGATTGCCTGGAAGAACTGCCCTGCAATCAACCCGATCGAGCCGCCCAACGCTTGGGCCACACCGGAAAAAGAGTGGACGACCCTAGCCGCGTTGCGGGCCGGTCCTTGGTAATCCTCGATCCTGGCGGCTCCCTGGACCCCCATCAGCTCACCTGCGAAGAGGGGGATATGCCCGATTCTCGAGGTATGTCCTGGCGTCCACCAGATAATCTTTCTTTTGGGCTCGTAGATGAACACCGTATGGGTAATCACGTAGCCGAAGTCCATAATGATCGGTATGTAGGGCGTGCCCTGGAAACGGGCAAGGTCCTCGGGCAAGGTCTGGCCATGACGCTCCGGCGTCCACCAAGAGCCGGCGGGCCTGCCAAGGAAATCCGTTCCCCCGTTTGTGTCCGCAGTGAAACGCTTCATCGCTTCCAGGTCAATGTTGCCGTAGTTTGTGCGTACCAATTCCCACATCCTAAGGGCCCGCATATCCGCCCCCCAGCAAGCGAGCGCCATGTCTGGCGTGAAGTACTTCGACGTTGATATGCAGGTCGTCTTCTCTAAAGGCAGGAGCTGGTAGGTGTTGGCTCTCCCGACAATCCCATTTTCGCCGTAGTCCCACTTTAAATAGCTGTGAGTGAACTCTATCATGGCCACGTTACCCTGCTCGTCCGCCATCGAAAACGTCCAGTTGATCGACGCCCCGAATGTTGGGTCGGAGGTGGAAAACCGAGGTACCGAGCCCAAAAGTTCGGTCACTTCGGGAATCGTGGCGCAGCGCTCCATCGCCATGCTGGCAAGCTCGAACGAGGTAAGCCCCGTCCCGTCGTCGTCGTAGTTCATGGCAGAGGCGGCGAGCGATAGCCCCTTTTCGTTCATGATCGCGACGCCGATCAGGTAAGGAATGCCCCAAAAGAACGTCTTGTAGCCGTTTTTTGGCTCGAGCACGCTAAAGAATGGAATCGAAAAGATCGGCCTGGCCAAAAGCGCGGACTCGAAGTTCCAGGAAAGATACACCTGGCCGTCGTTCGTGGCGGGCGGGGCGGCACCCGACTGGGCACACTTTGGACCTAACGCCAAGACGAAACTGGCCTTTACGAGATCTTCGGTCGGAACCCCGGAGGACTCCGAAATACCCTCAAGCCTTTCTAGGTATTCCGGGTAGTAGCTGGCAAGGTCTTGAATATGCCCCTGGCTAAGCGCCGAGGCCTGCTCGTTTAAGCCCGACGCCTTGGCATCTTCAGCGAACGAACGGTAAGCCTCTTTGAAGCTCCTTCCTAGCGTGACACCCTCTTCAAAGAAAGGGGTGGCGTTTCCTGTGTGCGCCAGGGCAAGAATCAGACCCACCGCAAAACATCCGTATCGGCAAATTAACCGCATACTGTACATGCTCCCCCTTTTTTTATTCTGCAACACTTGGCGTTTCGGTTCCATAGGGCCTAAAGGCACCCAATGCAACCGAGCCCTCGTTAGGTTCAATGCCGGCCGTATACCCGAAAAGCTGGGCTGTCCTGGCCCCAAGCCCAAGCACAACTTCCGCAAGCCCAAAAAACTCGTCTGAAACCTTCACCCAGCTGTTCAGCACCCTTGCGTAGTTCTTCTGGGGTCCTTGGTAGGTCTCGATCGTTGGGCCCTCCACGCCAAACCATGGGGCAAGAAATATCGGGGTGAAGTACCCCCTGGAGGCATGGCCAGAAGACCACCAAAGCACTCGCCGCTTGGGCTCGTAGACGAGGTTGAACTGCTCGATGACGTAATCTATATCGACCTGGGGGTTGTAGGGGACGTCGTTCCAGACGGACTGGTCGCGTGGCAACGTGTGGCTGTGCCGCTCGATCGTCCACCATGTGCCCGAGGGCCTGCCCATGAACGGCTCCCCGCCTTTAGTGTCCGCGGGGAATGTCTTGACCAGTTCCAAGTCGATGTTCCCGTAGTTGTCCTCCAAAAGCCTCCACATCCTCGAGGCCCGCATCCTTGAGCCGAAGCAGGCCGAGGCCTCGCCTTTGGAATACTGCGGGGCCAGGGGATAACAGGTTGTCATCTCGTCTGGCAGGTAGTCGTAGTGGTTGGCACGCGCAACGATCTTGTTTTTCGGGCGAACCTCCTCGAAAAGCGTGGTTGTCATCTCGATAGTCGCCACGTTCTCCTGGGCATCGGCCAGGGTGAAGCTCCAGTTCATCCAGTTGCCCCAGTAGATGTCAGAGGTCGAGTATCGGGGCATCGCTTTGGAAATCTCCACGGCCTCATCCACGTTTGCGGCCCTTTCCATTACCAAAACGGCCAGCTCGAAGGGCGTAAGGCCCTCCCCGTCCTCGTTTATCGTCATCGAGGCGGCCGACAGCGAAAGGCCCTTCTCGTTCATCAAGGGAACACCGAAGAAATACGGCAAGCCAAGAAAGCAAAACTTATAGCCTTCTTGGTTTTCGACGATCGAAAAGAGAGGCAGGATGAATAAAGGCCTTGCTGCCGTGAGCGTCTCGAAGTTCCATGTCAAGTACACCTGGCCGTCTTTCGTGGCCGGAGGGGCGCTCGCCCCCTGGGCACACTGCTGTCCGCGGTTCAAGAACATCGAAAGGGCGATCGTCTCCGTTGGATTTGTGCCGATAGCCGTGGACATGCCCCTTAGCCTTTCGAGCTGCTCTGGGAAGTAACGGGCAAGCGTCGCTTCGTGGCGCCGGGCCATTGCAATCGCCCTGCTCCATGCATCCGGTTCCGCCTCCTCCTTGAGCTGGGAAGCGAGCGTGGAATACGCCGGAGAGAGCGTCTTCGCCATGCGATAGCCTTGCTCGTAAAACGAGCGGGCAGAAGCTTGGGCTTGAACCAAGACGATTGCGCACAGGAGGACGACAGGGTACATTATCCCATGGATCAAGGTATTTCTAGTCGGAATGGGTGCTGTTCTCAAAGCGCTTCATCCCTTGTGCTGGTTATATTCGTTGCCTATTGTTACATACCTCCTTTTAGGAAGGCAAGCGATGCGTTTTGGTGCCAAGGCTTGGTTCTGGTTGCTTCTTTCGGCCCCTTTTTTTGGGTGTCATGGAGGACCGCAACCAGAAGCCCCCAGGCCAGGCGTCCTCATTTCGGAGATAGGGGACGACATTCGCATCCTCGACCCTGGGCTATCCACGGATTCCGTTACGTTCCGGGTGCTTACGAACATCTACGAAGGGCTAACCAGGGTCGGGCCGGGCGGCCGGATCGTTCCAGGGATTGCAAGTAAGATCGAAGTCTCGAAAGACAAGCGCTCCTACACGTTTTTTTTAAGAAATGCCCTTTGGAGCGACGGCGTTCCAGTCATGGCGAAAGATTTCGCCTTCGCCTTAGGGCGTGTGATGGACCCTAAAACGGCCGCCCAGTACGCCTATATCGTCACCGACACGGTGGAGCGTGTCGATGTTCTAGGCGAGCGAACACTCAGGATCCTACTAAAGCGGCCTACGCCCTATTTTCTTTGGCTTACGGCCTTCCCCGCATATTTGCCGCTTAGACAGGACTTGCTCGAAGCGTTAGGCCAAAGCTACGGGACGAGCCCAGAGCGAACCGTGTTCAACGGGCCCTTTGTCGTCGCAGCCTGGAAGAAGGGCTCGAAGGTCGTGTTGGAAAAAAACCTGCGATACTGGGACAAAGAAGCCGTGCTTTTAAAGGGGGCTGAGTTCGTCGTCGTCAAGGATCCGAACACGCTCGTCCAGATGTACGACACGGGTGCGTTGAGCCTGATCTACCAGGTTCCTACCGTCCATTTGCCCCGCTACGCAGGAAACCCTTGGCTCAAGCCCAGGCCTGAGGCCGTTACCGACTACATCGTATTCAATTTGCACCGTCCAGACCTCAAGGCCTTTCAAAACCCAAAGATACGCAAGGCGTTGAGCCTTGTTCTGGACAGGCAGGCTTACTGTGCCAACGTTGACCGGCAATCGCTCCCGGCCTACGGGTTTGTCCCGCCGACGATCTCGGGAGACGGGCCAGGACGCTCGTTTCGAGCGCATTTTGGGGAACGCTTCAGGGTGTTTTACGACCCATTGACCAGCAGGCCGTACAAAACGAGCGTTTGGTTCGAGGATAGAAGTATCGAGGAAGCAAAGGCGCTGTTCCAAGAAGGGCTCAAAGAATCAGGGCAAAAGGAGCTCACGTTCTCTCTTTTAATCGACGATACCCCTCAAGCAAGAAGGCTTGGGCAGGTGCTCCAGTTCTTCTGGCAAAAACACTTAGGGGTCAAGGTCAGCCTCGATCCCGTCACCTATCAAACCCGTTTGGCGCGCGTGGCAACGAAGGATTACGATGCGGCCAACGTGCTTTGGGGGGCAGATTACGACGATCCAATGACGTTTCTCGACCTGTTCACGACAGGCTCGCCGTTCAACGACCCGGGCTTTTCGAATCCCGCCTACGATGCGCTCATCGAAAAAGCGCGCCGGAGCTCAGATCAAGCCGAGCGCATGACGCTCTTTGTCCACGCAGAAAAATTGCTAATGCAAGAAAGCCCGGTTGTTCCCGTGTTCTACAGGCTCTCCTACGCGCTCGTGCCGCCCTATCTCAAGGGTGTCGTGTTCTTGGCGTGCGGAGCCGACGGGCCTCTCAAATGGGCAAGCCTCCAACCATGAGGCCTGCACAAAGCGGAGTGAGGCTGCAAGGCAAAGGCCCTCTTTGGCGCCTGTTCGGACGTGTCATCATGATGCTCACCACGCTTTGGGTCGTCGCAACGTTCACGTTCCTTGGCATGCGTCTGATTCCAGGGGACCCGTTCGCGGACCCCAAGGTCACCCCCCAGGTCAGGGAGAACCTCTACCGCAAGTATGGGCTCGATAAGCCGCTCTATAAGCAGTACTTTCGGTACCTGGGCAACCTCTCAAGGCTCGACTTCGGCGTTTCTTACGTCCAGCTCGGCCGTTCGGTAAACGACATCATCGCTCAAGGCTTCCCTGTATCGGCAGAGCTTGGGCTTTGGGCTTTGCTCCTGGCCCTTTTTTGGGGCACGCTCTTGGGCGCGCTTGCTGGACTGTACCATGAAGGAAAGATCGATCGATCCGCGACCTTTTTGGCCGCCCTTGGCGTTTCGGTGCCATCGTTCATTTTGGCTTTGCTTTTTCAGTACGTTTTCGCATTTCGGCTTGGCCTTTTCCCCGTCGCAGGCTGGGAGGGAGGAACAGCAAGATTCTTGCCAGCCTTAACGCTAAGCATCCTTCCTGCCGCGACGATTGCTCGCCTCCTTCGTGCGAGCATCTTGGACGTGCTAAGGCAAGACTACATCCAGACGGCCAGGATCAAAGGGCTTGCGCATACCAGACTCCTGGTGCATCACATCCTTCGGAACGCCGCCTTGAGCGTCGTAACCTACCTAGGGCCGATGGTGGTGAACATCACGACCGGTTCGTTCGTGATCGAGACGATCTTCAACGTGCCGGGCCTAGGGAAATATTACGTCCAGAGCATCTACGACAGAGATTACACGCTCGTCATGGGAACGACTGTATTCTACGCAGCGCTCCTGATCGTCGCGATGTTCTTGGTCGACATCGCCTACGGCCTTTTAGACCCAAGGATCCGCACCTTCGGAGCAAAGGAGCGCTGAATGGCCGGCTCTCGAACGCTGAAAGCCAGCCCCTTGCTCCTTGCAAGCCTTCTTTTTTTGATTGGCATTCTAACGCTTGCCATGCTAGGGCCTTGGCTCAGCCCCTTTTCGCCCTACGAGATCGACCTTGCCCAAACCAACCTCCCTCCCGGCTTGGCCCACCCGTTCGGAACGGACGCGCTCGGAAGGGACCTGTTTATAAGGGCATGGGGTGGAGCTAGGATCTCTTTGTTCGTCGGGTTTGCGGCCGCGCTGATCGATTTGGGGCTTGGCCTGATGCTGGGCGGGCTCGCGGGATACATCGGGGGGAAATTGGACACGACTTTCATGCGTGCGGTAGAGGTTCTCTACAGCATCCCCTATATTATGGTGGTCCTTTTGCTTGCAGTAATCCTAGGTCCTGGGGTTTTCTCGCTCATAGTTGGAATGACGCTTACGGGCTGGATCCCGATGGCCAGGCTCGTGCGGGGCGAGGTTTTGAGGGCAAAAGAAGAGGACTTCGTCCTTGCCGCGACCGCTATGGGCCAGGGGCCGTTCCGGATTCTCCTGTGGCACATCCTTCCCAACGTTATGAGTCCCGTACTGGTGGCCTTGACGCTCACCATCCCCCAGGCCGTATTCTTGGAGGCGTTCCTTGCCTTCATCGGCCTTGGCGTGCCACTGCCTAGGGCCAGCCTGGGCACGCTGATCACGGAGGGAGCGCGGGAATCTTGGTACTACCCCTGGCAGCTCTTCATCCCTGCGACCATTCTCTGTTCGACGCTCCTTGCCTTCAACACCTTGGGCGATACCCTAAGGGACCTGCTGGACCCAAAAAGGGGAGAGCCAGCACCAAGGCCGTTGGTCAAGGGTAGCGCCGAAATTCCCGCGCTCCCTCCAGAGAAAACTGTCGGAGCGCCGCTTCTAACGCTCGAGCGAGCCTGTGTTAGGTTCCTTACGCCAAGGGGAGAGCTTCCTGCGATCAGAGAGGTTAGCCTTACGCTTCAATCCGGCGAAATGCTCGCGCTCGTGGGAGAGTCGGGCTCTGGCAAGTCAACGCTAGGAAGGTCCATTATGGGACTCCTGCCAAAGAAAGGCTCGCTGGTTTCTGGCAAGTGCCTGTTCATGGGCCAAGAGCTCCGACTGCCAAGGCTTGGGCCCCTCGATCAGCTGGGCAAGCCTAAGCTGGCCATGGTTTTCCAGAACCCTTTAGGGTCGCTCAACCCGACGATGCAGGCCGGAAAACAGGTGGCAGAGGCGCTTGTTGCCGCCAGGATGCTTTCTTGGGCTGCGGCCAAGGAGGAAGCGCTCCATCTTTTTAAGGAAGTTGGCATCCAAAATCAGAGGCGCTGCTTTTTCGCTTACCCTCACGAGCTCTCGGGGGGCATGCGACAAAGGGTCGTGTTCGCCGTCATGCTCGCGCTCTCGCCAAGCCTCTTGATCGCCGACGAACCCACGACGGCGCTCGATGTTGCCACGCAAGCTAGGATCCTCGCGCTCCTTACCAAGCTCAAGACAACGCGCGGGCTAGGCATCTTGTTCATCACGCACAACTTCGCGCTTGCCAAGGGCTGGGCTGACAGAGTCTCTGTGCTGTATGCGGGCGAGATTGTCGAAGAGGGCCCATCGACGCGCTTGTTCCAAGACCCCCAGCATCCCTACACAAAAGGGCTGCTCGATTCGATCCCAAAACCCGACGCGGACGACCCGGATACTGCCCTCCTTGCGCTTCCAGGAAGCCCCCCCGACCCGTATACGCTCCCCAAAGGCTGCGCGTTCACCCCTCGCTGTCCCGTTGCAAGGCCTTACTGCAAGGACGAGCCGGCCCCATGGGTCACGCTCCAAGACGGCCATAGAGCCCGTTGTTTCGCGGTCAAGGAAGCGCTTTTTCTTTAAGGAGCGATTGAGGGAGAAGCTCTTCCAGCGCCTCTTGAAGGAGCCCTGCATAGTAGGCCGTATCGATCGGCTTGGGGTTGTCATGGTAAAGCCAAAGGGGGTTCGCCCTCAGCGCTTTGTCCTGAACCCGGACAAAACGCACCGTCTCGCCCAATGACACCCCGAGACCTTCGGCCAAAAGGCTTTGGGCGGCCTCAGCCAAAAAAGAACGCTTTTGGTAGTCCAAGGGGTTCCTTGCGAGCCGAAGGCGGACAGCGAGCGCTTCCGGCCTGACCTTCCCCTCTTCGAGGCGGGCCTCGTAGGCCTTGGTAAGCCCTTGAAGCGTCGAATATTGCCGACGGAGACCTTCGATGCTAGAAACCCCGGCAAGGAGTTGGAGCGCTTGCTCCTGGAACTCCCTGATAAGCGGTGGAGTATCCGAACGCCTAAGGAGGATTCCCCTTGCTTTGATCGTTCTATCCTGAAACACGCCCACGTAGCGGTTCCCAACGCCAACCCCGTAGGCCTTGGAGGCAAGAAAACGAACCCAAGCGTATACCCCTTCAAGCCGGACCTTCCATGGAACCCCGTCTGGCAACACCGGCTTGAATGCGGCGTTGACCCTCCGTATGATTTCGTGCTCGAGCTCCACGTATGCACGCTCTTGGGCGCCCTCTTTTTGAACCCAGAGCGCATCCGTCAGCGCGTGGAGAAGCTTGAACCCCCTTGCTTCGGCGATTTCTTTGGCAAAAAGCAAAAGCTCCCGCCCTATGGCCGTCGTCGCCTCGTGCGCCTCGATCCTGCCGAATTTTGCGTTCCTGTAGCCAAGATACCCAAAGCTCACGACAAGCAGCCATTTAAGGGCCTTTTGCCTTTGCTCGAGCGCTTGTCTTTGGCGGGGATCGCTCTCCAAAGCCGCCCTCGCTTTGAGCGTTTCCCGCCTTTCGATCAGGCGCTTCAAGGTAAAGGGCACGATCCCGGTGCGCTTCGAGCAAACGCCGTACCCTGAGACCGGAAGCCGCGTTTGACAAGAAGGATGCCCGCAGTTGAGCGTCTCGTACGAGAGGTTGAAGTTCACGATGATGCTCGGGTACATCGAGGCAAAATCGTACTCGGCCACGTTCTCAAAAAACCCCACGAGCGGCCTGAAGCTCAAGCCCCCTTTATCGAGCCTAAGGAACGTCTCGAGCGTTTTAAAGCCCTCCGGGACGCCCTTTTGAAACGGGACAAGAAACCCGAGCTGGCCAGCCAAGCGGGCCTCGAGCCGGGTAATGGCCCTGCCGGGGGTTGTCCTGGCAAGCTCTTGCAAAGGGATGGCGCAGGCCCTGGAGAGTTCGATGAGTCCAGCCAGCCCGACTTCCGGGTAGAAAAACGAGTTGCGGGGGTCAATGTGGAGACGCCCGCTTAGGAGCACGGGCCCCTTCCTTGCATAGACCTTTCCGTACGAGGCGATGGTTTGGTCTTCGCCAAGACGGGCGTGAAACCCTTCTCTGGAAAGCGTGCGGACACCCAGCGCAAGGAGGCGCTTGAGCGTGTAACCGTCGCCAAACGGGGCGAGGATCACGTCGGGGTCGAAGCGCCTTAAGGAGCTTTCGATGCCCTCTTTGTCGCAGGCCTCTAGCACGAGGCCCTCTTCTTCTCCCAAGGGCCGAAGGCACAGCGCAAACGCCCTTCTTGCGTGCATTGGGTCAAGCCCTTCGGGTTCCAAGGAAACCTCCAAGACCCTAAGGGACGGAAAGGGGTAATCGAGCGCCAAGGGCTCGTCGCAAACCCTTAACTCTCCGTCTTTGAAAGCGAACCTGCAGAACGGAAACATCCCCGTCTTCAAAAAAAACTGCGAGACGGCGGGGGTATCAACCCCGTAAACACAAAGCCCCTCAAAGAGGTCCGAGCGGAGGGCTTGGGCTTTGAGGCGCTCGAACGTCCATGGGTCTTTGGCCTTAATTTCAAAAAGGGGCACCTCCCCCTTAAGAAGGTCGTTCCCCTTGCCCTCAACCACCCGAATATCCTTACCGAAGCGCCCTTGGAGGATCGCCACTGCGCGCCTTGTCTTCCTCCCCTCGTTTTCAAGTGCAAAGCCAGGGCTAAAGGCGCGCTCTAAACGCGGACGGCTTCCATCGTCCAACGCCAACCACAAACCTATCCCCTTTGGGGTTTCGTGGGCATCCAGTAGAAACCCTGACTTCATGGGTGCTTCTTTGCCCCCTCCAAAGCCTCCTTGAGGGCCTCGACCTCTTTTTGGATCTCGAGGAGCATGGCAAGGAGGATGGCCTCAAAAGGCTCGACATCAGAAAGGCCGATTGCTTGACTATGCGCGCGCACTCCGGCCAAGAGCCGTTTGAGCACGAGCCTATCTTCCTTGCGGAGAGCGCGCAGGAAGTCTTTTAAGAGCGCCTCTTCCCTGGCGATCAGAAGGCTCGGGGGTAAAACGTTCCTTCCCATAGAAAGCCTCCCTGGAAGCACGGTTGAGGATGAGGGTATTCTTTTCTACGATGACGACAGGAAAGGCGAAAACATCAAGGCGCTTTGGAGCGTCCATAAGCAAACGCCCGGGCCCGAGAACAAGTGCAAGCTCAGGCCCGAGCGCGCTAAGAGACGTTAGAGCGGCCTTGAGCTGTTCCGGGGTAAAGATCCGGCAGACATAGAGCCGCCTGTTTGCCTCCTCCTTGGTCCGCCGGGAAACGCGGGGCAATCTAGGGAATAAATGCGGCCGAAAACAGTCCCCGGCATCCAAGATGGCCACCCGCAGCCCCTTGAGAGCCGCATAGAGTGCGAGCTTATGCGCAAGTTCAAGCGGATTCTTAGCATGAAGATGCTCTAATGCATCCATATGTTGCCGTAAGTTCCATTTTATGCTGCTATAATAGAAAATATGACTAAATATAGTCTACATGATGTTGCCAAGTCAAGCATCAAACGTACCATTCCGGAAGGTATGGTTTCTTGACCAAGGAGGGACAATGAACATGCATGACAAAGAAGCCTACCTTAGGGGCTTAAGGGAACGCATCCGGAAGCTTTGCGAAAGGGCCGGGGGGCGGGGGTTGGGGGAGCTTGCCAGAAGGCTCGATGTAGACCCAAGGACTCTGCGGGCATTCTTAAACGGGCGGGACGTACGCTTCTCCTCTGTTGCAGCCATCATGGCATGGCTTGAACAGGAGGGTCAGGCGAGCTTCAAGGGCTCCTTTGCCCTCGAGCCCGCGCTTGCCTCGAAAACGGCCGAAGAACACCTCGGCCTACCCGTATACGGGGCGCTCGCGGCAGGCGGGCCGATAGACCCGCACACGGACGTTGTGGGCGAAATCGTCGTACCCGTAAGCCTCGTAAAGGACGGAATTTACGCCATGGCCGTCAGGGGCGCTTCGATGGAGCCGACGCTCGTGGACGGTAGCGTCGTCGGGATCGACACAAAGCGCGGCTTTCTGGAGCACGAGCGGCTGTTCGCCTTCTGGCTCCCGATGAAAGGCGCGGTAATCAAGCGCTGCATCCTACTGGAGGGGGGGACGCTCCTGCTTCAAAGCGACAACGAGCGCTACCCATCCTTCGCGTTCCCTTTGTTTGGCGCCTCCCAAGAGGGACCCATCGTCATCGGAAAGATAGTATGGAGCTTCCAACGCTACCGTTGAGCCGCCAAGAAGCGTTATGCCCCCGTCACCGCCTGGCACAAAAGGGGGCGGAAAAGGCGAAAGTTGCGCCGGCCGATGAGGGTTTCACGAAGTGGCCTTGGTTAGCTTGTTTGCCCTATGTGCAACCATGCCTTGATCGTCCAGCACCTCTGGAGTAGGCTACGTTCAAGGTTCGAACGTTCATACTAGGGAGGAAGCGATGAAAGGAGCCACGCGGCCGAAGGAGCACCTCCCGCAACTTGTCGTCCTCGATGACCTCTCCAAGCGTTTCTACCCGCAAGGAAGTCCTTATTTCGAAGCCCTTTCAAGCGTTTCGCTCGCGCTCTACCAAGGAGAGACATTCGGGCTTGTGGGCGAATCCGGCTCTGGCAAGTCCACGTTAGGAAGAATAATTCTTAGGCTTGCCTCACCCACAGGAGGCAAGGTGTACTTTGAGGGGCGGGACGTGTTTTCCTTGCGAGGGAGAGCATTGCTTGACTTCAGAAAAAAGGCCCAGGTCGTCTTTCAAGACCCGAAAGCGGCGCTCAACCCACGGATGCGCGTTGGTGCCGCCATTGAAGAAGGGGTTGCGCTAGGGGGCATTGCCGGCACAAGGGCCAAGAACGAGCGCGTCGATGAACTCCTCGAGCATGTAGGGCTTCAGCCTTCCCATGCAAAGCTATTCCCTCACGAGCTCTCAGGAGGACAATTGCAACGGGTGTGTCTTGCCAGGGCGCTCGGCCCTTCTCCCAAATTCCTCGTTTTGGACGAACCGACATCCAGCTTGGATGTCTCGATTCAAGCCCAAATCCTAAACCTGCTGCTTAGGCTCAAAAGGGAGCTTGGGTTGACGTATCTTTTTATAAGCCATGACTTAGCGGTGGTCCGTGTTTTAAGCGACAGGGTGGGCGTTCTCTACAAAGGCCGTCTCGTCGAGCTTGCACCGGCAAAGGCCCTCTTTAAGGAACCTCTGCACCCCTACACCCGAGCCTTGCTTACGTTGTCCCCGGAGTTTTGGGACGCTTCCAGGACAACGCCCTCCCCTGCCGAATCGGAGGGCGATGCCAAAAAAACCCATCCAGAGTGCGCCTACTTGCCGCTTTGCGAAGAATCGCTCGAGGCATGCAAAAGCTGCATCCCAGAGCTTCACGAGGCTTCACCGGGCCATTTTGTAGCCTGCCAAGCCAAAGTTTAACGGCTAGGCGGGCATTAAGAGCTTTTTGGACTCTTGAAGACATTACGAAAAAAGGCTTTCGCACTCAGCGGGTTGCAACCCCGAAAGCCACCTCCTCTTCAAAAATTGCGGGACGGGCATACCGAAAGAATACGGTTCCTAGGGATGGGCTTTGGAGCTCTTCGAGCGGTTCACCGGTAAGCGTATCCCGGACCCAGCCTAACGTCTCCCCTTCGAACACTCCGCACCCTGGAGCCTTGAGGGGCAAAAAAAGCCCAGAGTGCCTGTTCCGGACAAGCAGCAAATCTGCCTCTTCGAGCAAAACGGGGCTGAAGCGCTCCGGGACCCTTAACTTCAAGACTCCAACCTTGGAAAGAAACCGAAGAATGGCCGTTGTTTGTTCGAGGGCAAGGTCTTGTTGGATTTCTGAAGGCTTGCCCCCGACCAAGCCAAGGGCACGAACGTCCCAGACTTGCCAGTTGTACAAAAGAGATCCTGTATCGAAGGGTTTCGGATCCTTCACGTACAAGAAATGGGTTCCAAAATACGACCCCGCCTCGATATTCCCCAAGCCAGACCCGTACATCGTCGTGAGGGCCATGTGCTCTTGATGGGGATCAAGGCTTGTGACGTGCACGCCGAAGTCGGCATCCTTGAGCTTTTCAAACAGTGAATAGGCAAGAATCTGTGTGGTCTCTCCGAAGCGAAAACCAGGGAACATTTTGTCAATATCGGTTGCATCCGGGGGCCAGAAGCGATACCCCACGTTGAACCCGAAGGTGTTGACTAGCGGAACGAGGAGAATTTCCCCTTGAATAACGCCGGGGTTCCTTTCGGCCTCCCGCCTCAAGAAGGCGCATAGCCGTGCGACCACGTAGCTTTGATGGACCTCGTCGCCCCTAAGGCCGCCCACGATAGCCACCTTTGGCCTACCCTCCCCAAACCGAAACCCGACGACGTGAATCGGATAGCCGGCCGGCGAAGTCATTTGAACCAAGATTTCTCGTACCATTAGCCCTCCAGTGCGCAGACCCTGGCGACCAACGAGCCCTCGAACACGATCGGATAGGCCCGAAGTGTGAACAAAAGGCCATCTGCCGGGCTCCTTAGCGTCTCCAGCCCCTCTCCCGTAAAGGGGGATACGATTTGCCCGATCACCTCTTCTTTTCCTATCCTTCCCCCATGGTCTGCTCCGGGAATAAACAGGCCGGAACAGCCGGCATTTATAAAGTAAACTTGCTCGTTTATAGAAACAATGGGCTCGCGCACTTCGGGCGGAGAATCGAGCGAAAGGAACCCTTCATGGGCCATCAAATGGAGAAGACCTGAAACGAGCTGATCTCCGAAAACGGGAGTTACCCGAAGCCCGACCCCCATCTCGACCACGAGCGTGCGTACGCCTATGGCGTTGAGCGTATGGGCCAATGTTGAGCGGAGCACGGTAACAGAAGGGTATACCCAAACAAAGTCTACGTTCAAAAGCTTGGCTAAGGGTAAAAGCTTTGATGTGTTTCCCTCGTCGATCCGAACTTGAGGGATTTCCTTTAAAAAAATGTTGCTTGCATGCAAATCAACAGCAATATTCGAGCCGCTTACCGCATGGACTGCCGCATGCGCCATCTTTTCGGGCAGGCTCCCAAACGAATCCCCTGGAAACACGCGGTTCAAATCCATCTCGAAGAACGGGACGAACCGCCGGGTCATGCTCACCCCCAAAGGGTTCAAGCTTGGATAGATGTCGATGACCCCCCGGATCGCCTGAGGGTTTTCCTTAAGGAAGGAGGCGAGGCGGTAGCAGATGTAGAGCCCTTCCAGCTCATCTCCGTGAATTCCGGATAGAACCGAAAGCCTTTTTAGGTGCTTAAAAGACCCCTCCGTACCCTCGGGAAAAAAGCGCTGCCTTTGAAGGGCAACCGTTTCGCGGGTTGGCAGGTTAAGCGTGAACCAGGTCTCGAGCATCGTCCGTTTCCAGCATCTCTACGCGCACATTAACTTCGACGTATTGAGAAAACTTGCCCTTGAAGACTCCCGAATTCATCCGCGTGTCCTTGGCGTCTCGCCCGTGAGCCACTTTAATGTACCCTTCCCTAACGAACGTGTTGTGCGTCGGGTCTAAGCCATACCATCGGCCTTCGTGGAACGCCTCGACCCAGGCGTGGCTATCGCCCTCGCCCTCTATGTATCCTGTCACGTATCGCGCTGGCACTCCAAGCCCGCGGAGAAGGCCGATCAAGATGTGCGCGAAATCCTGACAGACCCCCTTGCCCCTAGAAAGCGCCTCGCCCGCGTCCGTTTCGGAGTTTGTTACGCATTTTTCGTAGACAAGCTGGCGAAAGACGGCATCGTTCAAGAAAAGCATTCCTTCTCGAGTTTGAAGCTTGCGGAATGCGGGCGTCATTGCGGCTACAAGCCCATCCAAGGCTTCGCTTGGGCCGACCATCGGCGAGGGAAGACAAAACAGTCCTAGTCCTTGGACGTCGTCGTCCCAGTACTCATTCCTCTGCAAAACCTTCCCCCAAACACTGGCAACAAGCTGAGCATGCTCGCCTAGAACGGCCCCATAAAAAACCCGATTGCCAAAGGCATCCTCAAAGGCCGAAACATAGTCCGCAGCCTCGATTGAAAGTTCCCATTCTGACAAAATCATGCAAGGCATGGATTTGGGAAGGATACGCAGAAGGAAGTGGTGCTCTCTTGCAGGGGCTGCAATCGTAAGCCGCGTGGTCGACTTAAACAGATAGCATGCGCTCAAAGGCATGAACCTTCTCCTCTAAAGAGGGCAACGTTAGCTGTTCCAACGGCGCAATCGCAAGCCCGTTTTCCTGGAAAAGGCCGTTAAGCCGCGAGGCAGCATGCAGGGCTCCTTCCATATCCAGAACGCTTAAGCGCAAATCGAGAGCTTCTACGAATCCTCCAAGCTCAAACATCCAGGCCCATTCCGCTCCGAGCCTCTCTTTGGTATGAACAAGCAAGGCATTTCCAAAAGCCAGTATTCTTTGGGGGGCCTGCAGCACGTTCGACTCTTGGATTGCCATGGCTTCTTGGCCGGCAAGGTTCACGAGCGTGACGGCCTTTGTACCCAAAAGACCCCGCAGGCAGATGGCATCCTCCCTGGCCATCTTAAGGGCAAACCCTACACCCGGAGGTTCTTCTTGGCGTACAACCGTATCGAGGAACCAAGGGAGGGCTTCTTGAGCCAAAGGGAGCCTACCAAGCAGCCCTTCGTATGCCTTCGGCCAAGGGAACCCCCTCGCCAAGCACCGAAGCACCTCCAGCCCGAGCGTGAGCGTCCCGAGCGTACGGGTTGTATATCTACCTAACCAAAAAAGGTTTAAGCAGTCTGTGCGGGTTGGTATACCCATGTATCCTTGTAGCCTCCCCCTTGGCATGAATTTACCAGGTAAGATCCCCGTTGGCCGCTAAATCGGCTCAAGCCGCCTTGGAGCACGGAGACGTCCTCGCCCATAGCGGCATACATCCGCAAGTCGGCCCGCCGTTTCTCGTACGTTCCATCTTGAAGGCGGACGTCAAGTTCTTCAAAATCGAGAAGCTCCTGGGCAATAAAGCCCCTTGGGGAAGCGACAATGCGCACTTTTAACTCCGCTAGCTCTGCTTTTGTAAGCCTAGGGCCGAAGCGGACACCAAATCCTCCTGCCGAGTTGACCTCTTTGATCACGAGCCTGCCCATGTTCTCAAGGACGAACGCTGCATCCTTCGGGTCTTCCGGAAGGTAGGTGGGAGGCAAAGGAAGAATAGGGTCTTGCCCTAAGTAGTAGCGGATGATTTGGGGGGTGTAATAAAAAACCCCCTTGTCGTCCGCCACCCCGGTCCCAAGCGCGTTCCCAATCCCCACCCTCCCTTTTTTGTAAATTGGGTAGATGTTGGGGACGCCTATCACCGAGGCAGGGTTGAACATGACAGGGTCAAGATATTCGTCGTTGAGCCTTTTATAGACAAACCCAACCTTATGCCTTTTCCCAAAACACCCCCTAAGGAAAAGATCTTCTCCATAGACGAGCAAATCTTCCCCAAACGCAAGGGTCATCCCGAGCGATTCCGCCAAGTAGCCGTGCTCGAAGAAGGCCGCATTGTGTCTACCCGGGGAGAGAATAACTCCCTCCCCGTCGGCGTTCACGGACGAAAAAGCCTTACCTAGGTGTTGCAAGAAGGTCAGCGTCTCTTTTGTCCCCCGTTCCGCCAGAACATCGGGAATGCAGGTTTCGTACAACTCACGGGCCTTAAGTGCATAGGATACACCGGAAGGAATCCTTAGGTTGTCCTCGAGCACGAACCATGTATCGGCCGCCCGAACGAGGTCAATGCCCGACAGGTGGAGAAACACCCCCTTGGGCGGAGTAATACCCCTGGCTTCGACCATATACCCCGAAGAGGAGAGAAAAAACGATTCCGAAAACACCTTATCCTTAAATATTTTTCCTTCATGGTAAATATCTTGCAAAAACATGTTCATCGCAACAACCCGCTGCTTGATGCCTTCCTCCAGGCGATCAAACTCATTTTGCGGAATTAAGCGAGGAATTGGATCAAAAGGAAACACCCTTTCGTGCAGGCCGTTCGGCCCGTCAAAAGCAAAGGTCACATCTTCAACGGACAACGCCAAAAAAAAAGAAGAAGAAGCGAGGTCATTCAAGCGTTCGTTGGAGAAAATGGGCTCCATCTTCAAGGGAGAGCGATAACCCGTTGAATCTCTGGAATTTCCGAACGAAGGGCTCGTTCGATTCCCATCCGTAGCGTGAAGAATGCACTCGGGCACCCGTCGCAAGCCCCCTTTAGCCTTAGATAAACTTCTTGGTTTCGGACCTCGACGAGCTCAACGTCGCCGCCATCCATGTTGAGCATGGGCCGAATACGCCCAAGTACGCCCATTACCCTTTCTGTCATGGCTTCTTCCATATCTATGTTCTCCTATTTTTGCGGAGTGCGTGACAAACATTATAACACGAGGAAGAGGCCCATAAAACCATGCGTGCTCCCCTGTAGAGCTTCATTTCTTTACGAAACCGTGCTATCCTGATGTCAAAAGCCACAAGATTGCTGGTTTGTACGCATACATGGTGAGTGTAGCTCAGTGGCAGAGCACAGGGTTGTGGCCCCTGTGGCCGAGGGTTCAATCCCCTCCACTCACCCCAAGTGCGGCTTGTATCATCCCAAAATAGGGCCATACTGCTGAGTGCTTGTGTGCTTGAAGGGATGGATGTCAAATATAGAGAAGGATTCCAACCGAACTGCACGCGTTCACGTTTTCATCACCCCGCACCGTCTTGTCCGCCTTTCGACTTTCAGGCGAATCGTACCGTGAGACCTCAAAACCTTAAAAGACCTAGGAGGGCCGGCCATTAGAGGTATGCCGCAGGGGTATCGGGGCGAGGCAATCAGCACAGCCCTAAGAAAAATTGAGTTTGAGGATCAGGAATCGCTTTTGACATTGGCCGGAGGTGCAAGCCATCACTTACGCTTCCTGGAACGCTATTTTGGTGTGCGCTTTTCCTACCGAGGAACCACGCTTTACCTCCTTGGCGAAGAGTCGAAGCTGGAGAAGGCGGAAGGCTTGGTCCATCGACTCTCAGAAAAAATTAGAAGGAAAACCGCGATTACGTTCGAGGAGATAGAAAGGACGATCGAAGAGGCCGAAGGCCATAGGAAGGTGCAAGCTCAAGGGCCCGGAATCGATCCTACCGTAAAACCGAAAGAAATCTGGACAACCTGGGTTAAGGCCAAAACACCCAACCAGGAGCACTACTTAAGGGCTATCCAAGGCTGCGACATGGTTTTCTGTATCGGGCCGGCCGGGACGGGGAAGACCTACTTGGCCATTGCCATGGCCGTCGTTTCTTTGGTGAACCAGATCCAGAAGCGAATCGTCCTCGTTCGTCCCGCCGTGGAGGCAGGAGAAAAGCTAGGGTTCCTCCCCGGCACGCTGGTTGAAAAGGTTGACCCCTACATGCGCCCCCTCTACGATAGCCTGCACGATTTCTTGGGGCAGGAGCGCACCAAACAGTTCTTGGCCAAAGGCGTTATTGAAATCGCCCCTTTGGCTTATATGCGCGGCCGCACGCTCAACGATGCGTTCATCATCTTGGACGAGGCGCAGAATACCTCCTCGGAACAGATGAAGATGTTCCTGACCCGTATGGGGTTTGGCTCAAAGGTTGTCGTAACGGGAGACGTCACACAGGTCGATATTCCTCAAGGAATGCCTTCCGGGTTAATCGAAGCGATACGCATCTTAAAGGGTATTCCAAGCATTTCTTTAGTATCCCTTACTTCGGCGGATGTCGTGCGTCACCCTCTTGTTCAGGCCGTGTTGCAAGCCTACGAGGAGGGCAATGGCAGAAAATAGCCCGTTTGGCCTAAGGAGGCTTAGTCTTTCACGGCTCTGGGCAGGCCTGTTTGTGTCGGTGGACAACCGAAAAAAAGTTGTTCTAGTGACAATCTTGCTTGGAATAAGTGGACTACTAACGTTTGCGATAAGTCCTGAGTTGTTGCACAAAAAGGAAAACTTCAACGTCGGGGATGTCGCACGTTACCCGGTTCACGCTAAAAAAGACTTCAAAGTCGTCGACCCTGCAGCGACCTTTCAGGCCAAGGAGCGCGCGGCCCTCGAGGTTCCGCCCGTTTATTTCTTGGCCGAAGAAATTCCGGACCTTATCGTTCGAAACCTTGGGCTGGCACTCAAAACGTGTACAAAAGCGTTTAAAAGGAATGCTCCGCTCGAATGCGAACAAGCGCTCTTTGAGCACACGGGGCTTAGGCCTCCAAAAGAGGCACTTACCTTTTTAAGCAAAGAAGGAGTTTCTGAAGACCTGCAAGAACGGCTCGCCCTCGAGGTGGCCAACGTCTACGCCTCGAGCTTTGTCCGGGAGGAGCCTGCCGGCCCCATGGCCGAAACCAACCCAAGCCGGCCTTACGTCGTACGTCTAAGGAACGGCAAAGAGATCGAGATTGCCCCAGAGCGCTTCATCGGGCGCAGCGAAGCCAGACAATCGCTATACGATCGCCTTGTCAAAACGCTGCCCAACGACCTGCCCGGGAAAGAAGGGCTTGCTGGATATATCTCCGAACTTCTTCTGCCAAACGTCTATTTTGACCAGGAAAGCACGCTCCTTAGGAAAAAGGTGACGTACGAAAAGACCCCTCCCGTCCTTCGAACGGTCCGCAAGGGAGAGGTCATCGTTCATCAAGACGAGGTTATCTACCCCGAACAGCTCGAAAAGCTCAAGAAAAACGCCCAGGCCTCAACGGGGTTTGCCCTCTCTTACTTCATTGGTACTTCGCTGCTAATGTTCCTCGCACTCCTCTATGCCATTAGAGTGGCCCCGGTCGTTGATGTAGCAGAAGGGCTTAAGCCAAAGAACCTTCTCTACTATGGTTTTCTACTCGTCGTTACCCTTGGGCTCCTTACTCTCTCAAGAGCGGGCATTCTCAAAGTGCTCGAGGTTTCTCCCAAGAACGGGTTTGACCAATTCTTGGCAATCGCTTGCTTGCCCGTTACCTTGGCCCCAATGCTCGTTCGCTCCATCTTCGGCCCAAAGGAATCGTTTATTTTCCTTACGCTCTACAGTCTTTTGATTGGCTGGTTCCTCCCCCCTGCGGCGTATGCCTCTCTTTATGCCTTTCTGATGGGATGCACGCTCCTTATCTGGTTTTCACGACTGGAGAGCAGGACGGGTTTTCTCAAGCTTGGCAGACAGACATCTTTCATGGGTATGGCCATCGTCGTGTTGGTTGCCCTGATTGAGGGGTTCCCCTCGCCCGGGACTGTCTCTTTCCAGAAATTCCTCCTTGGCATACTTGCAGCCAACGTGGGCAACTGGCTAACTACAATCTTGTCATTGGGCCTTCTTCCGCTGATCGAGTATGCGTTTGGTTACGCAACCACGCTTTCGTTGCTCGAGCTTTCCTCGATGGAGCACCCTCTGCTTAAAAAGCTGGCCATGCTCGCCCCGGGAACGTACAGTCATTCTTTGACGATGAGCGTGCTGGCAGACCGTGCGGCCAAACAGATCGGAGCCAACGCGCTGCTTGTCCGTGTCGGAGCGTATTTTCACGACATCGGCAAGATGAGAAGGCCTCAGTATTATGTCGAAAACCTAAGGCCAGGAGAGCCCAACTGCCACGATGGCCTATCCCCTACATTGAGCGCGTTGATCATAAAGGCGCATGTCAAAGAGGGAATCGAGTTGGCCAGGGCCCATAAGCTTCCGGAAGCGGTGACCCGAATGATCCCGGAACACCACGGCACCACGTTGATCAAGTTCTTCTTCGATAAGGCCGTCCTCCTCGACCCGAACGTCCAAGAGCCGGACTTCCGCTACCCTGGCCCAAAGCCGCGCTCCAAGGAGGCGGGCGTCTTGATGCTCGCCGATTCTCTCGAGGCAAGCGCGAGGACGCTGCCCGAGTTCTCTGTCGCCAGGATACAAGGGCTTGTCCAGCGAACAATCCGGACCAAATTTTTGGACGGTCAGCTAGACGGTTGCGACATGACGCTCAAAGACTTGCATGCGATCGCTAGGAGCTTGATTGAAACCCTTATAAGCATCTACCATGGGCGTGTCCGCTATGAGCTTGTCCGTCAACAGGTTGCAAAACCCGAGGGTCAACGTCGCGCTAATACCAGAAAGCCCGGCCCTTTCTCGAAACCTGAATATCCGGCCATTCAAGGCTACGATGAGGCGGCACTTAAGCGCCTTGGGCTTTGAGGGGTACGGCATTGCCCTGGCGCTTGTGGGCAATCAAACCTCTCAAACCCTCAATGCGCGCTACCGGAAGAAAGATACCGCAACTAATGTCCTGAGCTTTGGTTACGGGCTGGAGGACCGCAACATGGGCGATGTCGTCCTCAATGGAGAATGGGCCCTACGGCGTGCCAAGGAAAAAAACCTTCCCTACGAATCTGTCGTCTTGAGACTCTGGGTCCACGGACTCCTCCACTTGGCCGGTTATGACCACACGCGAGGCGCTTCGGCAGAGATGACGATGCGTACGCTCGAGCGTCTTGTGCTAGCAACTACCCACCCGCATCTAAACTGGGAACTTTTGGAAGGCATTTTCGACCCATGCGTATCGTAAGCAGTCTTTTGCGTCTTAAGGGACAAAAACCAAGCCACGAGGCAAGCAACGGGTTTGACGTAGGCCAAGAAGGAGACATCGACCCAAGAATCCTCGCACTGCTGGACCATGGCGAAATCCGCGAGGTGGCGATTCGTCTAGGAGAGTTCGAGCAGAGGGAGGTTCGGGAAATCATGGTCCCAAGGGACAGGATTGTCGCCGTTCCAAGGCACGCTTCGCTTGTTGAGTTTATCGATCGGAGCATCGACAGCGGGTACTCGAAGCTGCCCGTGTATCGTGAAACGCTCGACGAGATTGCGGGCGTTGCCTTTCTAAAGGATATTCTAAAGCGCTACGGCCTAAACATTCCTCAGGACGAGCCGGTAGAAAGCATCGCAAGGCCTGTCCTGCTCGTCCCAGAGGTAAAGCGCATTTTTGGGCTTCTGAAATCCTTCCAGGAAAAAAGGACAACGCTGGCCGTCGTGGTGGACGAGTTTGGCTCTACCGTGGGGATCGTAACCGTGCACGACCTCATGGAAGAGCTCTTTGGAGACCTCCTTATTTCCCAAGAGGAGGAAGAAGAGAAAGACTATGTCAGCCTCCCTAAGGGAGGGTTCGAAGTGCTGGCAAGGATCTCGCTTGAAGAGCTGATGGAAGAGACGGGGGTAGTCCTTGAAAAACCTCAGGATGTCGAAACGCTTAACGGTCTTTTGGTGCACAACCTAGGAAGAATCCCGAAGCCTGGGGAAAAGATCGAGCTCTCCGGATACCGCTTTCTGGTTCTCGAGGCTGACCCAAGAAAGGCGGTAAAGGTCCGGATTGAACCTGTATCCCCTACCCAGAGTTCTTGATGGAAGGCATGCTCAAGCCCATCCTTGCTTCTGAGGACAGTCAAAAAATAGCGCTGCCTTGGCTTCCGTTCGCTTCGGGATGCGTCGCGTTTTGGTTGGCCTTTCCTCCGTACGGGCTTTCTGCATCGGCGCTCCTTGGAGTTTTTTGCCTGCTGGAGATCTCGAGGTTGGCACCGACCCCAAAGCGTGCTTTCCTCTGGGGATTGAGCCTCGGCGTGGTTTCAGAGGTGCTGCTTATGCACTGGCTGGTGTACACCGTAAGCGTATACGGGCAATTTGGCTGGTGGTTAAGCGCCATGATCGTCATCCCGCTCTATGCCTACCTAGGAGCGTTTTTCGGCCTTTTTTCGCTCTTTGCCCACCTGTACGCCCTACGGTTCAAAAAAACCCCTTCTGCCTTTTGGCTTGCAAGCGTATGGGTTGTGCTCGAACTCGTCCGATCGAGGTTCCTTGGAGGTTTTCCCTGGCTCCTGTTAGGCCACGCCCTAGACCCAGCCTCCACGCTTGCGCAGGTCAGCGAGCTTGGAGGGCCATTGCTGGGAAGCTTTTTATTGGCGCTGCTAGGCGCCACTGCATGGCGGGCTTTCCATGAGAGTAAAAGGTCCGCACGAGTATTGAAGGCGGTTTGGACGGGCATCGCCTGCCTGGCGCTCGCTTTCGGTTTCGGGATCGTCAAAAAGCTCTCTTTCGCCAAGGAGGCGGCCCCCAAGACAACGCTCCGGGCGCTGCTAGTGCAAGGCAACATCCCCCAAGATTCCAAGTTTGACGAGTCTAAAAAATTCTCTGTCATCGACACCTACGTAAACCTTACGCATGCCGCGCTACAAAAGACGCATGAACCGCCAGATTTGGTGGTATGGCCAGAGACGGCCCTGTCTTTCTTCTTCACGCCGGATTTCGTTGCGCGCCGGTACTTTTTGGAACGCCTCTTCCCCCTTCCTTCGCCGCTTATCACGGGTACGATTGACGCCGCCTTGGACGAGCCTTCGGGCGAGTGGCGCTACCGAAACCGGGTAATCGCTCTGGATCGGACTGGAAGGCTCATGGATTTCTACGACAAGGTGCACCTCGTCCCGTTTGGCGAGTACGCCCCTGTGCCCATCATCGGCAGGCTCGTAGGCGAGGTCGGCAACTTTACCCCTGGTCGCACGGTTCATCCCTTAAGGGCCGGCAGGCACACGATCGGGACGCTCGTGTGCTACGAGGCCATTTTCCCGGAAATCGCCAGAAAAATGGTTAGTCAAGGGGCCAATGTGCTGTTCAACTTAAGTAACGATGCGTGGTTCGGCAAAACATCCGCCCCCTACCAGCACCTTCGGATCGCCTCCTATTTGGCTACAAGCCTTCGTCTGCCGCTCGTTCGGGTGACGAATACCGGGATCTCTGCGCTTATCCTGCCGTCTGGAGAGATTCGACACGCCTCCGGGCTGTTCAAAGCCTGGACGTCGGAGGTGTCCATCCCTGTCGGGAAAAGCGGGATAACACTCTATGCCCGTTTTGGAGAGGGCTGGGTTTTGCTGATCGCGGCCTACGTACTCGTTAGTCTGAAGCCTCTTTTTCGGAAGCGCTCCCCCCATTCCTTTCGTTGACGCAATGAACATACAAAGGCTGCGGAGATCTATCCTTGGGCTCGCCGATATAGAGCGTCATATGGGGGAAGGGTATTTCGATATTGCGCGCGTCGAAGGCTTTCTTGATGCGCCTCCTAAGCTCCCTTCCAACGACCCACTGACGGATAGGGATTGTTTTGATGCGAACAAGGATTTCCACGGCGGAATCCCCGAATTTGTCCACACCGACAACCTCCAGGTCGTCTAGAATGTCCATTGCAAAGGCCGAATCTTGCCGAAGCTCTTTACCCACCGCCCTTAAGACTTCCATCACTTCATCCACGTCTTCCTTGTAGGCAACGGGTACAGCCATCAGATAGTAGGAAAAGTCTTTCGTCATGTTCGTTACGGTAGAAATAGAGCCGTTCGGAACAATATGGAGGCTCCCGTCGAAATCGCGTAACTTTATGATCCTAAGGCCCACGGACTCCACGTAGCCGCCCTTACCCGCGATATTCACGACGTCACCCACGCGAACTTGGTCCTCAAGCAAAAAAAAGAACCCGCTGATGACGTCTTTTACGAGGCTTTGCGCGCCAAAGCCAACGGCCAGGCCGCCGATCCCCGCAGTAGCCAGGAATGGGGCTATGTCGAGCCCCAGCTCGCGCAAAACCAGAAGAATGCCGATGACCAACACCAGCGCGAACCCGACGGCATAAACTATGTTACTTAGCGTTTGGGCACGCTTCTGACGCTCGATCGTAGGGGCGAACCCTTCCAAGAGGACGTGCATCCGATTGCACGCCATCCTAAGAAACTGTACGGCGACAAACAGAAGCGCCAGGACGAGGAGAACGCGGCCCCCTCTCATTAAAAGCAGTTCGATCAAATGATGAAGCGCCCTTCCAAACCTCCCCCGTTCAGGAACGGTTTTGGTGATAATGAGCCAGGCAGCGGATATGCCGATCATGACGTCCCCAAAAAACTGAAGGCTTCCCCACACAGGCTCAAGCCAGGCTCTTTTTTGTACGACACGTCCAAGAAGAAACCCGTAGACCTGGAAAAGAAACCATGCACCAAAAAAGACAATAACGACAAAGAGCGCTTGAGAGGCTATTTTATAGTATGCATTTGTAAAGGGAAGCAACACAAAAGACCCGTAGGTCAGCAAAAGCACGACCAATGGCAATAGAAAGCGGTCCGAAAGGGCCAAAATACGGTCATCCACCAAGCCGGGTATTTTTTTGACGAGCCTTTTGAGCACAAGTCGGATGAAAAAGTAGGCGATACTCGCGACCAAGAAAAGGCCGAGCGCACCGAGGGCAATTTGGATGAGCGTTTTATCGTAGGATGAAAAACGTAGCCAATGTGGCACGGTATGTCCCCCTGAATTCAATACTGGGTATGCAAAAAGACATCTACGCCGTTCGTCCCTTGAGAGGTCGTGTGGGCGCTTATGCCCAATTTTGGCGTCAGGTGATAATCTACAGCCACCTCCTCACCCTCTTGAGGGTTCAGGCTATGATAGAATCGGACGTAGGTTTTCGGTCCGATGTAGCGGCCAAGCCCTATCCTGCCGCTATCTCTGTTATTGTCCGTCACGCTGAACTCTTCTATTTGAAACCCCAAACCGCTCACTCCGAGCTCCTCACGAAGCTCCGAGAGCAACGTGCTGGCAATCATTCCGCCCGAGGCCGAGGCCGCTTGAGACTGAAAAGAAGCCTGCTCAGTAGACCCGAGGCCACTTTGAGGCTTGCCGAACAGCAGGACAGAAAGGATGTCTGCTTTGTCAAGCTCAGGCACGCTTTTGAATTCGACCTGAGGCATTTTGGCCTCACCTCGAACAACGACGTAAACCGTGTACTCGCTCGTCGTGTACACGCTGATTATGTCCAAAAGAGGGTTCAGGCCCGTAGCCTCCGTAAAGGTAGCCTTGGCGCGTTCGATGGTAAACCTCTTTGAGTAGACGTTCAGCCAGCCCCTCGCAACCTCGATACTGCCTTCGAGCGTTACGGGGCCTTCTGGTTCTTTGCGCACTTGGACGTTTCCTCTAAGATTGGCCGTTACGTCCGTCCTCCGAACCAAGACATCTTCGGTAATTCGAAGGCGCACGTCCATACGTAGGGAACGAAGAGGGTTGGACCAATTTGTACGGCTACGCTTTGTCTTTTGCGCGGTGTTTTCTTCCTTTCCGTGGACATAGACCGTCGTGTCCTTTGCGATACCCTTTTTTGAGAGGAGGCCAAGATTCGGGTTGAGCAGGCTCTTTCGAAAGACAACCTCACCGGAAAGCGATGGAGACCGCAAGGCTCCTTGAAGCGCAAGGCTTGCATCCGCTTTAATCTGGTAGTTTGGCACCCTGGCAAGAGAAAACGTTCTGGCCGATAGACGCAGATCCAGGCCTTCCGCCTGCAACCCTTGAAGGCCGAATGTGCCGCTTATAGCGATCCGCCCGCCGTCGGCATCGTGGGCCTTGATGGATACGCGCGCGCGCGTTCCCAAAAAATGGACTTGAAATGCCTCAAAAATAGCCTCGGTCCCAAGCTTTTCCATCCGAACATAACCATCCTGGACAGCAAACGACCCGTTTATAGACTTCTCGTCCGTACCTCCCCCAACGACAACCACCTGAAATTGGGCAACCCCCGCGATGGAGCTTAGCATACTCCCGACAAAGGGTTCGAGAAGACCAAGCGCGAGTCCGTCCGAGCGAGCCTCCAAACGCCGGCCCTTTTGGAGGCGTACCTGAACCCCTTGGGCGAGCGAGACTCCCACGGGCTGCCAGACCATCACGCGCGTTTTCTGGGACGGCCAAGAGGCATTAAGGGTTGCAAGGTTGTTCTCGTAAGCCATACCAACGTTGAGCGTTCCGTAGGTCCGCTTACCCAACCGAACGTCCTTAAACGCCGCCTTTGCCCTAATAACGGGCGCATGCCGGCTGCCCAAGAGTTCGACCCCTCCGTTCACCTCGGCCGCCAAGCCTTGAAAAGATGGGTTCAAGAGGCTAAATAGCGGGTCCAGTTGGACACCGGACAGCATGAGGCGCAAATTGATCTTTTCCTTACCAGCGGCCCCTTCAAGAAATAGAGCCTGCCCTCCGTCGGTCAGCTCGAGCCTTCCTACCGAAAAGCCCCCAACGGAGAAGACCGTCAGTTCGGTCGGCCTTGCGAGCCTCCAGTTTGCCTTGGGGGTCTTGATCTGGAAAGAATCGAGCATTACACGCCAGGCCTCCTTCCCGGGTGTGATCCTTGTCTTTAGGCCGTACGTTCCCCCAAAGCGCGTATCCGTGGCGTCCAACGATACATTCAGCGTATGCGCGCCCGTAACTAGAACTCGCACGGTACGAAACCCTATTCCTGCCCGCATCTCTTCGATGCTCGCGCTAAACCGGCCCTTTGGCTGGCCTTCCTGAAACAACCCATCCCATGACCCATCCAGCCTTCCGATCTCGTAGGTACGAACTCTCAGGGCTTCGCCAGAAAGCTTCCCTTTCGAGAGCCATCGCTTTTTTTCCTTTTTCAACGTCCCCTTGGAGTACATGGCACCTTGAATAGACATGCCAAGAGGGCTAGAAAGCGCGCTCAAGTCCTTGGCGTCAAGCTCAAAAGCAAGGTCTGCATAGCTCAAGCTTTTCGGCTCTAAGGCTCCTTTGAGCGAGAACACGTTTGGGCCGATCATTACGCTCGCAAACTCCAACCGTAACCTGTCCGGTACCCATGAGCCCTTGGCACGCGCCTTGACTCCCGCCATGCTCTCAATGTGAGATTGTGGAAGGATGTCGAAATCAAAGGTAAGCCGTGGGCCATGGGCCTTGGCAAGCTCGCCTTTTAGGTTTCCCTTCCCGAACAACCGGCCGGATGGAAGACCCGCCTTCCAAGCGCTCGGGTTGATTTGGTCGAATGAAAAGCTTGCAGAAAATGGCTTTTCAGCCGCAAGGTTGACATTTCCTTCCAGGCTGGCCTTTCCTCGCGAGTCTTTTGTCAAAGCAGCGATTCGGAGCGTATCGTCCGAATGATTCAGCCTAACGTGCATGTCTTGAACCTCGACCCCTCGAATGCTGGCCCGCGTCAGATGAACATCCGCCTGGCCTTCCTTAGGGAGGCCAGAGAGCCCCCGCACTTTAAGCCATCCTGAGCCAGCCAGGGCAAAGGCAATGTCCTTAGGGAGGCGAACCTCTTCCGAGCTAAGGGAAAGTTCTCTAATATCGGCCAGGAGCTCTGGCTCTTTCTCCTTGAGATCGCCCCTAAGCGTGCCAAAGACCCTGCTTGTCTTAGAAACAAGCCCGTAGGCCACCTGAAATGTTTGCAGGTCGCCAAAAAAGCCAAGCCCTCCTTCGATTGGGTGCGCTAGGGAAACCCCTGGCAAGACAAAAAGATGCCTAAAATCGGAAAGAAACGCGGGCTCGAAGGCCAGTCCAAGCTCCATATGGAACGCTGGAGCCAGCCGGATGTTTCCATGAAGACGCAAAAAAGAGCGCCCGAAGCCAACGCTGGACGGAAGTATGGCCAGCGTGTGGATGCGCTCTTTATAGGAATAGGCCAACTCGGCTTGAATCGCGTGCTCTTTCTTTTGAAAAAAGAGCCGGGAGGAAAGATCGGACACGTCCACGCGTACAGTATCCCTGAAAAGCGCAAAATGCCCGATAATGCGGGCTTGGTCCATGAAAAGCGCGGAGTCTATAAAACGCCCATCGCTCACCTCAAACCTTGCAATGCGCACTTTCCATGCCGACGGTGGACCTTTCGGCTTGGGGTTGCGCGAACGAAACGCCCTTGCAACCGCAGGCTGGCCCTTTTCATTTCTTGCAAGGTCAAACAGGACCCCTTCAAGGGAGAGCTTGGGAATCCATACTCTTTTGGCGGCCAACGCCATAGGGGAGATGTCAACCTGAAGCCGCCTTACGGAAAGAATTTTGCGGCCTTGAAGCGAGAGAACGACATTGCTGGCCTTGAGTTTTGATAGACCGACCACATCAATTCCTCCGACTTGCAACGTGCCCTCGAAGGACCGGTTAAACGCATCCTCGGCAAGCCGCAGAACTAACCCATTGCCATAGCCGGTTTTCAGCAAGAAAGCGACAGCCCCTGCAACCAGGAGACAAAGAGCGAAGGCGCCTAAGGCGACCCAACGAAGCATAAGAAAGGTTTTCCGCATCATATCTAAAACATGTGGCCAATACCGAAGTACACCTGCCAGCCCCGGTCGCCATCAGGGGCATCGAACGGGATGCCAAGGTCGAGCCTGACAGGCCCGATGGGCGATTTGTAGCTCATTCCGATACCGGCAGCAAGCTTCAGCCCGTTAAACGGAGGGTCAAAACGTTTCATCGAAATTTGTCCAAAATCGAGGAATGTGGCTCCCGAGATGCCGTCGAAA
Source organism: Nitrospirota bacterium (assembly GCA_011620345.1). GTDB lineage: Bacteria > UBA2233 > UBA2233 > UBA2233 > UBA2233 > UBA2233. Next base: position 14,927 of record WOZJ01000071.1, on the reverse strand, counting down.
ATCGGCCTTCTTAGCTCCACCGACCCCTCCACGAGGCTCAACCCCCCTAGAGGGTCGTTGGCCTGTCCGATTGGCCCGAGTCTTCTGCGCTCAAAACCGCGCACGCTGGACTGGCCTCCGGCGTAGAAGCGCTCGAACAAAGGGTAGTGCTCGATCGAGCCGATTGGGTCTGCAAGCCCGACCTTGAGCCTGGTGGCGAGCGTCGTGCGGAACCCGATACCTTGGTAGTGCCTTCCTTCGAGGAGCATACGGTAGTAGGTATACTCTCCTCCCAGCGGACCAAGAGAAGAGTCGAGATACAACCCAATCACGCCTCCCTTTTTCGGGTCGAGCGGGTCGTCGGTCGTATCGAAGCGAATGCCTATGGATGGCCCGGAAATTATCCCTTTCCTATCTAGCCCGCCGATTGCCGCCTCCGTAAGCGGGTTGACATCGGTATGCCTTGCGTACTCCGCCCGGTAGCCTAGGACCCCAGTAAGGTGGTAGGGAAAATCGTGTTCAATCCTCGGGGCTATCCGGGTTGCATAAAGCATGTACGTATCTTCGTCGTCGTCATACTGGCTGAATTCTAGGATGGCCCTTGAACGAAAGAACGGGAAGTGCGGGTTAAGAAGCCTCCCACTAAATTTTCTGACAAGCGAGGAGTATTCGGCGGTAAGCGAAGCATTTCTGGCGCCGCCAAAAAAGTTCACATGCTCCCAACCGACCTGTGTCTTGATCCCTTCTTCCGTCGAGTAGCCAAGGCTTAAGCGTAAATCCCTTGGCGGCCTCTCAATCACCTTGAGCCCTAGGTCCACCGCTTCTTCGGGTATTGCTTGCTTTGAATCCGGCTCGAGCCGAACCATCTGGAACAACCGAAGATCGAGGAGCCTTTGCCTGGTACGCCTAAGCTTCGAAAGGGCGAACCTTTCTCCTTCGTGGTATACTATCTCTTTTCTTACGACCTCCTCCTCGACCCGTTTAAGCCCTTGGATACGCGTATGCCCAAAGAAGCATACGGGGCCTGGAACTATCGAGTACTGAACGATCGCGCACTTGTCACGAAGATAGACATCGGCCCTACGCTCGATACGAACTCTGGCATGACCCTTCTCTAGGAACCATCGCCTAAGGGAAGCCTCTGTCTCCCTGTATTTTTGCTGGTCAAACGGTTCCCCTTCGCGGATTTGGAGCAAGGGACGTAGTTCTTCCGCCTGGACCCTGGCTTGCCCGGGGGACACCTGCCGCTTTTGGCCGGCAATGTCGATTGAGATCCTGGAGATGCGTACAGGCAAGCCTTCCTCCAGCACAATAAGAGGATTGACCCGTCTTTTTTCCGGTTCCGGCGCCAAGTCGTAGCGGATATGGACGTCATAGTAACCGTGGGTCTCGTAGAAAAGCTTTAGCTGTTCGAGGTCGGCAAGAAACACTACCGGGTCGAATGCTGGAGGATGTTTGAACGGCAGGTATTTGTTCTTTGACTTTGTCTGGAATACCTTCTTGAGCGTCTTTCCCGAAAAGGCAATGTTCCCCTCGATCTCGATCGCCCCGACATTCCATGGCCTTGTAAGGTCTAACCCGGCCACCTCAACCGCGTTCACCCCCAAAAAAAACCCTTCCAAAAGGACAATGAGTGCCGTTATTACAAATAATGCAAAAAACCCCCTTCCTCCCACGCGTCCACCCTGTGTTCTACCTGAGAGGCCATACTCTGGACATCATGGCAACCCCGGAAGGATCGTCTGAATATTTAGACCTTGAGCCCCTTTGCCTGTCTCCTCAAGTAGCGGTTCAAACCCTTGGCTGCCTGCCTCCCTTCCCAGATGGCCCACACCACAAGCGAAGCCCCCCGATGAGCATCGCCAGCGACGAAGACCCCGTCTTGAGAGGTCATGCCGTTGCCGTCGGCCTCGATGGCGTTTTTGGGCGTTTTAAGGAGCTTAGCCTGCTCCGGAATCGTGTCGTCCGGCCCCAAAAACCCCATGGCGAGAATCACAAGGTCGACTTCAAGGTGAAAATCCCCCCCCGAGATTTCACGCATAAGGGGTCTGGCGCCCGCGATCTGAAGCCACTCGACTCTGGAGGCATGAAGCCTTTGAACACGGCCATCCTTGCCCTCTAGCCTCTTTGTTTGGACGTTCCAAAGCCGCTCGCCGCCCTCTTCGTGGGCGTCTGATTTCCTTAGCATGTAAGGCCAGTGGGGCCACGGCGTAAAAGGGGCACGCTTTGTTGGGGGTTCCGGCAGGATTTCAAGCTGATAGATATGCCTTGCGCCCTGACGAATCGCCGTACCTAGACAGTCCGCCCCCGTATCGCCTCCCCCGATGATTGCGACAACCTTGTCCTTGGCGTCGATCCGCTCATCTTCGGGGATCGCATCCCCGGCAAGCAGCTTGTTTTGCTGTGTAAGGTATTCCATCGCAAAACAAACACCCCGAAGCCCCCTTCCCTCGATGCAGAGGTCTCGCGGTTTTGGCGCACCGATTGCAAGCAATACGGAATCGAAACCCTGCTTGAGGCTTTCGAACGAAATGTCAACCCCTACGTGAACACCAGGCCGAAAGTCGACCCCTTCTTCTTGCATAAGCCGAAGGCGCCTTTCCAGAATGCCTTTGTCAAGCTTAAAGTCCGGAATGCCGTACCGAAGCAGCCCGCCGATCCTGTCGGAGCGCTCGAATACCGTCACCTCGTGCCCCAGCCTGCGAAGTTCTTGGGCGGCGGCAAGCCCGCATGGCCCAGAGCCGACTACGGCTATGCAATTTCCCGTACTACGGCTTGGCGGAACTGGTTCGACCAATCCCTTGGCGAATGCCTCCTCGATGATATCCTTCTCGACTACCTTAATTGCAACGGGGTCGTCGATCAGCCCGAGGACGCAGGCACTCTCGCACGGCGCAGGACACACCCGTCCCGTAAACTCCGGGAAATTGTTTGTTTTATGCAATAGCTCCAGGGCATCCTCAAGCCTCCCTCTGTACATCGCATCGTTCCAGTCTGGAATGAGGTTACCCAACGGACAGCCCGTGTAATCATGACAAAAGGGCGTACCGCACTCCATGCACCGAGCCGCCTGATGAACGATAAGCGCCCTCTCAAAGGGCAGTTCAACCTCCCCGAAATCCTGGACCCTCTCTTGAACGGCCCGCTTCGGGGGTGTTTCGCGCGGATACTCCAAGAAACCCGTCGGTTTTCCCATGGACTATTTTTACTCCCTGTTAGCTCGTCAAAAGCGAAACAGCCTCCGGGTCGGCGGCCTTTCTCTTCCTGCCTTCCAGAACCTTCGCGTACTCACGCGGCACGAGCTTGATGAAGCGCGGCAGTTCTTGATCGAGATTATCCAGAATGTAGCCCACACGAGGGCTTCCCGTATGGAGACGATGCCTTTCGAGCAGCTCGATCAGCTCGCAATCCGCAACCGCAAGCCTTTCTAGGTCGACATCTGTCGCGTTGAACAGCCTCCTGTCGAGGCCTGCCGGACTCCAAACGTAGGCAACCCCCCCTGTCATCCCGGCCGCAAAGTTCCTTCCGGTTTCCCCGAGCACGACGACAGTCCCTCCTGTCATGTATTCACACGCGTGATCCCCGACCCCTTCGACAACGGCCCTGGCCCCGCTGTTTCGGATCGCGAACCGTTCGCCGACCTTGCCGGAAATGAAGACCTCCCCCGCGCTCGCTCCGTACAGCAGCACATTGCCCGCGATAATGTTCTCGCCAGCCGTAAGGCTCGATTGCTTCGGAGGAAAGAGCACGATCCGTCCCCCGCCAAGCCCCTTGCCTAGGTAATCGTTGGCATCGCCTTCCAAAAAGAGCGTCATTCCCTTGGGAAGGAAGGCCCCAAAGCTCTGTCCAGCTGTACCCACAAAACGGACCTGAATCGTGTCCTCTGGCAAGCCTTCGGGCCCAAAGCGCCGGACAACCTCGCCGCCCAGCATCGTCCCGACCGTTCTATGGACGTTCCGTACGGGCATATCGATTACAACGGGGCTCTTCGTCTCGAGCGAATGCCTGGCCAATGCGATGAGCTTATGATCAAGGGCGGTTTCGAGCTCCGTATCCTGAGCCTTGGTTTTGCGGATAGAGATTCGCTTGGGTACGATTGGCCTGTAGAGGATGTTCATGAGATCGATCCCGCTGGCCTTCCAATGAAGGGCCAGGCTTGGGTCCGGTTCAAGGACATCCGTTCGCCCTACCATCTCGTCCATCGTCCGAAACCCTAGGCCGGCCATGAGCACCCTCACCTCCTCGGCAAGGAACAAAAAGTAGCGCACCACGTACTCGGGTTTTCCCGTGAATTTTTCGCGCAGCTTGGCGTTCTGCGTGGCTACGCCAACGGGGCAGGTATCCAAGTGGCACTTGCGCATCATCACGCACCCGAGCGTGATCAAAGGAAGCGTGGCAAACCCGAACTCCTCGGCACCCAACAACGCGGCCACGACCACATCCTTGGCCGTCTTTAGCTGGCCGTCTGTCTGCAACCGAACGCGCGAGCGCAGGTCGTTCATCACGAGCACCTGGTGCGTCTCGGCAAGCCCGATCTCCCAGGGAATTCCTGCATGTTTGATCGAAGACCAGGGCGAAGCGCCCGTCCCTCCCTCGAACCCGCTGATGAGGATCAAATCTGCCTTGGCCTTGGCTACCCCGGCCGCAACCGTACCCACGCCAGCCTCGGCGACGAGCTTTACGCTGATCGTTGCCTTGGGGTTGATATTGCGGAGGTCGTAGATAAGCTGTTTTAAATCTTCGATCGAATAGATGTCGTGGTGGGGCGGGGGGGATATGAGCGTAATTCCCGGAACTGTATTCCGAACCTTTGCGATGATTTCGTTCACCTTGTAGCCGGGCAGCTGGCCGCCTTCTCCTGGCTTTGCCCCCTGGGCAATCTTGATCTGGAGCTCTTTGGCGTTGACCAAGTATTCTGGGGTAACCCCAAACCTCCCAGAGGCAACCTGCTTGACGGCGCTCGAGCGGTTTTCTCCGTTGGAGCTTATTTTGTAGCGTTCCGGGTCCTCGCCGCCCTCCCCAGAGTTCGAGCGCGAGCCAAGGCGATTCATCGCGATGGCGAGCGATTCATGCGCTTCCTTGCTGATCGAGCCAAACGACATAGCGGAGGTGACGAAGCGCCTCACAATGCTTTCGGCAGGCTCGACCTCCTCTAGGGGGAGGCGAGTTCGGCCGTCCTTGAACCGCATCACGCTCCTTAGCGTTACCATTTGGATGTCCTGGGCAAAGTCAGCCAATTGTAGGAACTCTCGAAACGCGACGCGGTCTTCGTTCCTTACGGCCTCTTGGAGCTTGGTGATGGTCTTCGGGTTCCACATGTGGAATTCACCCGATCGCCTGTAGGCATAATCGCCCCCATCGTCTAGGTTCGCGAGCGTTCGTTTGGTCTCCGGGAACGCCATGGCATGACGCACGGCCGTCTCTTTGGCGATGATGTCAAGATCGGCACCTTCAACCCTCGAGGGCGTGCCCGTAAAGTAGCGGTCGATCACGGCCTTTGAAATGCCTACCGCTTCGAAAATTTGCGCCCCGCAATAGCTCGCATGCGTTGAAATGCCCATCTTGGAATAAACCTTCAAAAGCCCCTTGTTTAAGGCCTTGATGTAGTTTTTTTCCGAGTGTTCTTCTGTAAGGCCTACATCGGCGAGCTTGCCCTCCCTGGCCATCCTTCGGACGAGTTCAAACGCCAGGTATGGGTAAACTGCGTTTGCCCCACTTCCGACAAGCAGGGCAAAATGGGCAACTTCTCTCGGCTCTGCGCTTTCGATGACGATGCCCACCTGGGTTCTTAGCTCGCTTCGGACCAGGGCGTGATGCAACCCGCCCGTAGCCAAAAGACTTGGGATGGGCGCAAGCGAGGCGTTGACTCCTCGATCCGAAAGGACAAGAATGTTGTAGCCGTCCCGGATGCGTTTCTTAGCCGTTTCGCAGAGTTCTTCGAGTGCCTCTTGAAGCCCTTGCCCGCCTCGGGAGACATCGAACAGGGTCGGCAAGCTCGTCGCCGCGAGCCCTTCGCTGTCCAAATAGCGTACTTTTTCAAAATCTTGGTGTGCCAAAATTGGCGTTTTGAGCTTAAGGACCCTAGTTGTTCTTGCCTCCGGGTCGAGCAGGTTTCCCGCACGTCCCAGGTACCCAAAAAGAGACATGACGACCTCTTCGCGTATGGGGTCGATCGCAGGGTTTGTCACCTGCGCAAACAACTGTTTGAAATAGGTGAACAGCAGCTTTGGCTTGCCCGAAAGGATACTAAGCGCGGTGTCGTTTCCCATCGAGCCCGTGGGCTCCGTACCCGTCCGAGCCATCGGGCCCATCACGACTTTTTCGTCCTCCAAGGTATAGCCGAACACAAGCTGGTGCGAAATGAGCGTCCTCTCGTCCCACTCCTCTTCGGGTCTGGAAGCCCCCTTAGGGGCAATCGCGGCAAGGTCCACTATTTTTTTCTTGATCCGCTCCTTGTAGGGGGCCTTGCCCGCAATCTCCGCTTTGAGCTCTTCATCGTTCACAATTCGCCCCTGGCTTGTGTCAATCAGGAGCATTTTTCCAGGAGCAAGCCGACCCTTGAGAGTGACATTGTCGGGCGAGATGTCGAGCACGCCTGCTTCGGAGGCCAGAACAACGCGCCCGTCGGCCGTAACAAGGTACCTGGCCGGTCGAAGGCCGTTACGGTCGAGCGTTGCACCGATGAGCTCGCCGTCGCAAAACGCGATAGCTGCCGGCCCATCCCATGGTTCCATCAAGGGCGCGTGAAACTCATAAAAGGCCCTCTTTGGGTCATCCATCCTTGGGTCTTGGTCCCAAGCCTCGGGGATCATCATCATGACGGCGTGGGCAAGCGGCCTGCCGGCCATAACCAGTAGCTCAAGGACATTGTCGAAGCTCGCCGAGTCCGACCCCCCAGGAGTGACAATCGGCAGGAGCTTTTGGATGTCATTGCCAAACAGTGGGCTTTTGAGCGTGGATTCCCTGGCATGCATCCAATTACGGTTGCCACGGATCGTGTTGATTTCGCCGTTGTGCGCCAAGAAGCGAAAAGGCTGGGCCAAGTCCCAGGTAGGGAAGGTGTTCGTGGAGTAGCGCTGATGGACCAGCGCGAGCGCGCTCTCAAGCCTACCATCGCGCAAATCCGGGTAGTACTCGGCAATCTGGGGGGCCAGCAGAAGGCCTTTGTAAACGATCGTCCGTGAGGATAGGCTAGGAACATGAAAACGGCTCAAGTCCCCCGCGTCCATCTCGCGTACCGTACACTCGAGCCGCTTACGAACCACGTAGAGCTTACGCTCGAAGGCCATTCCTGGTTGGATAGCCTGGCCGCGCCTTAAGAACACTTGCTTGATGACTGGCTCGACGTCTAAGGCATGTTCGCCGATAGCCTTGTTGTTCGTAGGAACATCCCGCCAGCCCAAGACCTCTAGCCCCTCTTCTTCGGCGATTCGCTCTATGAGCCCCTCGATCAGCAACCTTGACGACGTGCGGGTCGGCAAGAACACGACGCCTACGGCGTAATCCCTGGAGGACGGCAATGCGATGCCTTCTGCATCGAGGACTTCTCTAAAGAACCCATCCGGGATTTGAAGCAGGATGCCCGCCCCGTCCCCCGTGTTGGGGTCGGCGCCCGTCGCTCCACGGTGCATAAGATTATCCAATACTCTAAGCCCGTCTTCGACGATCGCGTGGGAGCGTTTGCCCTGAATATTCACGACAAACCCAACCCCACAGCTCGCCCGTTCGAACCCTGCATCGTGCAGCCCAAATTGTTGCGTCATTCCTAACCCCACTCTAGATACGCATACGCAATTCTTGGTACAATAAGAAGATAACGAAAGTGTGCCGAAGTGGCGGAATTGGCAGACGCGCTAGATTCAGGATCTAGTGGATTAGCCTCCGTGTCGGTTCGAATCCGACCTTCGGCACCACCCCCCCCGGCCATCAGCCAATCTTTATACTATACCAACCCCCAGCACTTCTCAAACGAGACAGAATCCGTGCAACAGGGCTAGCATCCATCCGGGTCAAAAGGCAGGCTGAACCTTTGATATGATTCGCCGGATCTTCTGCGATACAGGATCCCTGAGGATATCGGAAACGCTCATAATATCCAACAAAACGGCACTCTCCACCCCGGTTTCTTTAAGCGTATGCAGAAGGCTTTTCTTCACCTCGCCCAGCGTTTTCTTCTCGTTTGCATCGGGATCGAGCAGGATATAGACCTTCAGTCGGTTGAAGTCTTCTTGAATTACCTGGTAGTTCTTAACGCCTTTAACGAGGGTAATGTGGGCGTCCACTCCTTGAGGATGGAGGTGTCGAAAGCTCCCATCCGCCATCTTGACCCAGAGCATGTCGAAGTTTCTGCCGTACACCGCCTCGATCCTTGGCGTTTGCATGCCGCAAGGGCAGGGCTCGTTCGTCACGGAGAGGACGTCTTCCAGCTCGTAACGAATGAGCGGCTGGGTGTACTTCAAGAGGTTCGTGACATACACCTTATGGCTTAACTCGCCTTCTTGAACCGGATTTCCGTCTTTATCCACGGGCTCGACAAGGCAGACATCCTCGTGGATGTGCAGCCCATTCGATTGCTGGCATTCGCCTGCCATCACGGCGGCCTCGGAGGCCGCGTAGGTATCGCGCACTCCTACTCCGAAGGCCTTTTCAATCAGAGCCTTGGCGGAAGGGGTGAGCACTTCGGAAATGGTCTTGATGTATTTGGGGTGGATATCGAGCTTGCCTTCGAGCTGCGCATGGGCAAGCATTTCAAGCTTGGTGGGGTAGGCGACGATGGTAAACGGATCAAAGCGATTGAGCTCTTCTACGATTTTTTCATCGCTTGAATTAACGCTAAAGCCCTTTGAGGGCAAGAAAAAAGAGGGGATAAGGCTAAACATACCCGAGGCCGTCCCATGGTGTGGCCCGATGACGGCAATCACGGCGACCCCTAAAGGCCTACGGATCAACCCTCGAGAGAATACTCTGGGCAAATCAAAGAAGATGTTTCCTCCCATACCCCGTGCAATCTCGTACGCGGTCGATTTCCAAATTTCCTTGATGTCGTACACGATGATGGCCGCTTTGCCCGAGGACCCGGAGGTCTTGAACACCTTGTAGCGGTTGTTTAAGGTCACATCCAAGGGTTTTTCTTCACTAATCCAGGTCTCAATGTCCCTTAGCTTGAGCCCTGGTTCGGTTATGATGTCGTCGAAGTTTTCCATGAGCGTTTGCTTGTTGATCGGCGGAAGATCTTGAAGTCGGAAGGTGTCAGGATTAATCCCCTTGTAGAGCTTTGCGTAGAAGGGGGAGTGCTGCATGGTGTAGCGCACCAGTCTGCGCAGACGCCTTTCCGAAATGCGGGTAATTCCTTCCCTTCCCTTGAACCCGGCAAGCTTCGCGACCCCCGTGTAACCTATCAGATGCGCAACCTGGCTCATCATCAAGAAAGCGCCCACTCCAGCATCCTCCTTGTCGTTTTCAGCCTTCAAGATTATCTCCGTTTTTTGCAAACTTTTCTGCTGAAGCCTTTTTTGATACCCTAAGAGTTAGATCGTACAATATTTTGTTTATATTAGGGCTTATATTAGGTTCTACCCCATGCCGCCTGATTCCAGTATTATCTCTAGAGCCGCAATCATTTTAGCAGAAAAGCAGGCATTGCGACAGCTTGTGTGCAATGTTGAAGACCCGAGCGCGGGGGTTTCCTACAAGCCAGGAAACAGCCCGTTGACGCTCACGGACCTGGCCGTAGACGATTGCCTGTTTGCCGTGATTTCGAGGCATTTTCCAGAGGACGGCTGGATTTCCGAAGAAAGGCCGGCTCGAAGGATCCCCTCGAGAAGCGGGCTCACGTGGGTAGTTGACCCGATCGACGGCACCCGTGAATTTCTTGAGGGTACTCCGCATTTCAGCATGTCCGTGGCCCTGTTTGATGAACGGGCCTGCGAGGTTCGTTTCGGTGTTGTCTACAACTTCATGAGGGATGAGCTTTTCTATGCGCTCGATGACGAAGAGGGGGTCCGATTCGAGGGCGACAAAAAGCAGCTTTCTTCTTACGATAAAAACTCAATCCTGATATCCAGAACCGAGGCGCGCATGGGCTTGTTTGTACCCTGGCAAGGCTTGCTTCCGTTTGCCCAAATCGGTTCTATCGCTTACAAGTTAGGCCTTCTTTCGGCTGGCTGCGGCAAGGCCGTTGTATCGCTAAAGCGCAAGAACATCTGGGATATTCTGGCAGGATGCTTCCTTGCCTCCAAAGCAGGCTTCGAGGTGCGCTCGGTTGATGGCAAAGACCTAAGGTTCTCGACCGAGAAGACCGAGTACCCAACGCTCTTGGTTTCTAAGGAACCTTTTTTGAGCGAACTTCTAAGCATCCTCCGTCATGCCTCTTAAGGCTGTATTTTTCGATTTCAACGGCGTTCTTGTGGACGACGAGCCGCTCCATTGGGAGCTGCTGAACGAAGCGCTCGAGCCTTACGGAATCCGAGTATCTTTCCAGGAATACAAAGACCGGCTTCTAGGGTTTGACGACAAGGGCGCTCTCCAGGCATTGCTGTGCAACAGGGCGGATCGCCCAAGCAACGCTTTGATCGAGGACCTGGTGGCAAAAAAGGCTGATCGTTACGCCGAACTTGCCCCCGTAAGGGTACGCCCTTTTGAAGAAACACTGCGCTTTCTTGAGTCCATCCCACGTCCTATCGTAAGAGGGGTCGTCTCTGGCGCCTTGAGGCCCGAAATAGAAGCATTCCTGGAGCGCTACGGGATTAAAAGCGATTTCCAATTTCTTGTCGCTACGGAAGATACCCAGCAAAGCAAGCCCGACCCGGCCTGTTACCAAAAGGCCTACGAACAAGCAAAGGCCCTTACCTTTCAACAACGGCTGTCGCCCGAAGAGTGCCTGGCTATCGAAGATTCCAGCGAGGGCATTTCCTCGGCAAGGGGTGCCGGCCTCAATACGCTGGGCGTACTGCACACCTACCCCGCAAACCGCCTCCGTGCGGCCGAATTTGTCCTTGCCCATCTAGGCGGGTTTGGGTTTGTCGAAATTGAGGATCTGTTCGAACGGCAAAAAAAATAGGAGTATTTCCAATGGTCCAACCAACACGGATTGTGATGAGCGGGCCTGCAAGCGAGGTGCTCGATGCCCTTAAGAAAAGCTACGGCCAAGAGCTTGCATTCGTCATCGGGGGAGGCTGCTGCGAGGGGACCACGATCAGCCTTTTTGAAAAGGCCTTCAGCGTAGGCTACGCGCTCGTCCCTGCCGAAGGGCCCCTAGAGCTCTTTGTCGAGAGAGGCTGGAAGCACCTTTACGAGGGTAAGACGATCTATGTGGACATAACCGACGACGACGGCTCAGACCGTATGTCGCTCGAAGCCCGGCTTGGCAAGCACTTCACGTTTCGGCTCGAAGGGACGAGCGCTGCTCCGGGTACCTGCCCTCCGAGACCCTAGGGCTCGATCCGCCTACTTAAGGAGCTTCAAAGCCTTCCAAAGCCATACAGTGAGCATTCCAAGACGCATGAGCCACAAAAACCAAAGACCCAGGAGGTAGCTTGCGCGACCCAAAAGGGAATGGGTCTAACTTTTTATACCCCTTGAATTATACCCCTTGAAAGGTCCGGCCTTGCTTTCGCCCATCATGGCAAAAAGCCTTGGCCTTAAATTCTACCTCCTCGAGCCGCGATTGGATGGCTCGCCTTAGAGCTTCAAGAGCGTCTTTCCCTTGCCCCTCGAATGCTTCAGGGTCGATAGGGTCGGCAACGACCAAGAGCACGCTCGAGAAAGGCAATGGGATCCAGGCCTTGTCCCAGGAGTTTCGGAGGACAACCTTTGATTTGGCATACACCCCAATCGGAACGACGAAGGCTTTTGCTGCGAGCGCAACGAACGCAACCCCTGGCTTAAGATGGTGTCCTGGGCCTTTTGGACCGTCGGGCGAAAGCGCCACGGGTCTTCCAGATTGGAGCGTTCGAATCGCGTTCATCACCCCGGCGGGGCCGTCCTCGGCCCTTGAGCCAATCGCGAGCCGACCCCCGAAGGCCCTCAAGAATTGGCCATAAAGCCTGGCGTCCCGGCTTTTGGATGCGAGAAAGGTAACGCCCAACCGGCTGAAAAAGGCAGGCACGATCGCCATGTTGCCGTGCCATCCGATGTAGATCGCCTTTTTGGGAAGCGCCTGGGCCAATATTGGCCTTCCCCTGGCATCGAGCAAGCGAACACGAAGCGTTTTGTAAAGGACTCGATAGCCGAACAACGCAAACGAAAACCCTCTTTTGGCGAGGGTTCGGAAAAGCCTTTTCTTTCCTAACCTATGCCAAAACCCTGGCATTTTCGGCCGCTTCATCCTGGCGATTGTGTCGAAACCGGTCATGGAGCCACCACCATTGTTCTGGATGCTCAAAAACGAAGCGTCCGAGCTGTTTTTCGTAGAGCCTGACGATAGATTCTACGGGTAGGCTTATATCGGCCACGATCGGCTCCAAGAATTCGATAACGAAACGCCTCTCCTCCCTAACGACCGCAAAAGGCACAACCGGACATCCGGCCCTTTTGGCCATGAGTGCGGCTCCTACAAAGCTTACGCACTCGTTCCCCAAAAAATCTGACCAGACACCTTCTTTGGGGCTATGTTTGATGTCCGTCATCATCACAACCATCCTACCCTCACGAAGGGCCCTTAACACCCCAGCAACGCAGGCTCGCTTTGGTTTGTCCAAGACGTACGAAATCCCGTAGGGCGCCATAAAGTCAAACATGAACACGGCCACCCGCTCGTTCTTGGGCGCTCGAATCAGGTAGGTCGCTCCAAGCCCAAGACGAGCAAGCTTTTGACAAACGAGCATGAAAAGCCCCATGTGGAGGCTTACTCCGACAAACCCCCTACCCTCTTTTACGTAAGGCGCAACCTTTTCAAACCCCCGGACCTCGTAGAGTGCATCGATATGCCCAAGGGACTTTTTAATATTCATCAGAAAGAATATATTGGCTCCCATCTCTTTAAACGAGCGAGCAAGCAGCCTGCGCTTCTGCCACCATGAATGCTCGCCTTTGTATACGATGTCCATGTTTTTGTAGGCGATCTTTTTGTACTTGCCGTGTACTACAAAAAACATCGTCAACCCAAAGATCCTTCCAGCCGGGGTTATCAGCCAAAAGGGAAGAAGCCGCACCGGGATCAAGAGTACCCTAGCCAAGGCATAGGCAATATAATCAAGCAAACTTTTTGTTCTAGAGCCATTTTTGCTCTTTCGGCTTCGAGCCATGCCGGCCATCACGAAGTGCTCAAGAAAATGGTATTCTTGGCGTCTGTATGCTTAAGCTCCGCCTTGGCCACCTTGCCGCTGGATGTCCTAGGAAGCATATCCACCACTACGACTTCTTGAGGGATCTTATACCGGGAGAGCTTCAACCCAAGGAACGAGGTCAACTCTTTGGGCTCGATCCTCTCTCCGGGAAACATCTGCACAAACGCCTTAATAGCCTTCCCGCGCTTGGGCGATTCCACGCCAATCACACACGCCTCGAAAATTTTAGGATGGGCGAGAAAGGCAGCCTCAACCTCGGCGGGGTAAATCTTTTCGCCGCCAACGTTGATCACGTCGTCTTTTCTCCCCATAAAGCAGAAAAAACCTTCGTGATCTTTGTAGGCTAGATCTCCCGTGAAGAACCAGCCGTCCTTGAATGCCTTGGCGTCGAGCTCGGGCCGGTTCAAATACCCTTTCATCAGGCATTTACCCGCTATGGCGATCTCGCCCGTCTCCATGTTCGGCATCTCGCTGCCCGCTTCATTCACCACGCGGATTTGGCAGCCCGAAACTAGCAGCTTTCCCATCGAACCCAGCTTTCTTGACTCGTCCTCGAAAGGAACGGCAATGATCGGGCCGGCCGTCTCTGTCAGTCCGTACCCTTGAACAACATGGGCTGAGGGAAAGGCGCGCTTGAGATCCAGCATCAAGGGCTTTGGCACGGCCATACCCATCGGTGCGATCCAAAAAAGGCTCGATAAATCAAGCCCTTCACGCCCGGGAACCTGGAGAAGGGAGGCCAGAACTGGGGGGACGGAGTGAAACCCCGTCACCCGGTGCCTTTCGATGGCCTTCAAGAAGCGATCCGGCCGGAACGGCTCGACTATAACGAGGCTCACCCCGTAGCGTGCCAGCATGTTGCAGTAAATCGGCCCGCCCAGATGAGACATGGGAATGCTCACGCCAAGCACTTGCCCGGAAATGGCTTCTTTAAAAAGCGATTCGCAGAACTCGGGGAATACGCTCAAGGCTTTCCTTGGCAGGACGACCCCTTTGGGCTTTCCCGTACTGCCCGAGGTATAGAAGATCAGGGCCGGCTCGTCGGGCTCGACGGGCACATCCTCGATCGTTGGCTGACCTTGAAACTCTGAGCCTGAAAAAAGAAAAGAACCAAACCCGAGCGGCAGCGTTCGAATGCCCCTTGGCTTTTGAGAATGACCGGATGACCCTTGAGCCCTCTCAGGGTCAAAGACCCAAACCTTAGGCCTTGCATCCTCAAAAAGGAACGCGCGCTCCTCGTATTTTATCCTAGGGTCTATACATAGAACCACACCCCCAACCCTCAAAATGGCGAAGTAAGCCACGATGTACTCGAGAGAGTTATAAAGCTCGAGAGCCACGGTGTCGCCTGGTCTTACCCCAAGCCCCACGAGCGCGCCCGCCATGAAATTGACGAGACTCTCTAGCCTAGGAAAGCTTACGGGCTCGTCGTTTACGATCACGGCGGGCTTGGTTTGGTCAAGTTTTCTAGCGGTGATACGGAGCTCTCCGGATACGTTCATGCCATTCATCCTCATCTTATTTATCGTTCAACAATATACTTATAAAATGGTAGGCCCGGCTGGGAAAGGAGTCAAGCGTTCCCATTATCGTGACGGAGCCATCATGGGCTCAAGCAAAAGGCGGAAGTTTGGCGGCTTGCCAGGGTTGCTGCCCGCGGCT
>WOZJ01000064.1:22047-24195 GCA_011620345.1 Nitrospirota bacterium | reverse complement strand
TGGCCTCGAGATCGAAAAAGCCGCTTTACCCTATTTCGCCGCCTTAATTTTAAGAGGATGTTAGCCCGCATGGAGCGAATATGATCGATAACCTATCAACGGCGTTGTTAGCGCCAATCCTCATTATGCAAGGGCGTTACGTAAGGAGAGTCATTCCGCGATTACCGGAAGCGAAGGGCGCGCGCTCGGGTGTGTACGGCGCGGGTCCCAAAATAAGATTGTTGATTGTTGGCGACTCTGCTGCGGCCGGTGTGGGTGTCAACAGACAAGACCAAGCACTCTCAGGCGCGTTGGTGTCGTCGCTTGGTTCTACCCATGAAGTGACGTGGAAGATGCTCGCGAAATCAGGTTATGCCTCTGGCAAGGTTCTCGATAGGCTCAAGTCTAGTGCAGAAGAGCCTTTCGACTTCGTGCTGGTTTCTCTAGGGGTCAATGACGTCACGGCGCGCACCAGGTACGATGAGTGGGCCAACAACATATTAAAGATCATTGCTTTGCTGAAATCGAAGTTTTGCGCTCTCCGCATTTTGTTCTCTAGCGTGCCGCCAATGCATCGCTTCGTAGCGCTACCTCAGCCGCTCCGTTGGTGGTTAGGGGCACGGGCAAAGAAACTCAATGCCATTATGGGATCCATCGTGAAAAAGGATGACGCGTGTCTTTTCGTTTCTGTGACGTTCCCGGTGCAGCAAGCCTACCTGGCAAAAGATGGATTTCACCCCGGGGAAATGGCGTATGCGTTATGGGGAGCCCAGGTGGCGAAGATGATCCAAGCTGAGATGAATGCAATAGAGGGCTAAGAAGGCGCCGTAGTTTCCCCTCTAAGCATGATAAATCAGCCGTAGAGATAACGACAGGCAATGACGGCCCCTACAATGCCGGCCAAATCGGCGCCAAGGGCTGCAATAAGTGTGTAGCGGATGCGCCGGATGCCTACGGCGCCAAAATAGACGGCAAGGACATAGAAAGTCGTCTCTGAGGAACCTTGCAGGGTGCTGACTAGGTATCCGGTATAGCTATCCGGCCCAACGGCCGGATCTGCTAGAATCGAGGCCATCACGCCGTATGCGCCGGAACCGGAAAGGGGTCGCAAAAGCGCCATTGGAATGGCTTCGCCCGGCAAGCCTAAGGGGGCGGTCCATGCGGCAATGGGCGCAACTATCAAACCAAGAGCGCCGCTTGTTCGAAGCATGGCGACAGCCACAAGGATTGCGACTAGATAAGGAATGATCTTCAAGGCCACATCAAAACCTTCCTTGGCCCCTTCAATGAATGCCTCGTATGTATGCACTCCCCGGTATGCGCCAAAGCCTAAAAGTCCGACGACGATCCCAGGAATAATCCACGGGGCGATTGTTTGGCCGTAGAGCACAGCCAACACAATAAAGGCTCCCAAAAGAAACAGGACAAGCAAAGACGTCCAAAGGGGGTAGCTTTTTCCGATCTCCATTTCCTCGAGGTGGTCTTTCTTTTCTCCATCTCCAGAATTATGAGCGTCGCTCAAACGAGCTTTCTGGTTTGAGGATTCAGGAAAAAAACGCTCGCAGCATTTGGCCAGGACAACGGCGACCACCGTGGAACAAAGGCTTGCAAATAGGGTGGTGGGCAAAATCCCTGCGGGGTTGGCAGAACCCAAAGAAGAGCGAAGGGCAATGACGCCTGTCGGCAAAAGGGTGACGCTGGAGGTGTTGATCGCTAAAAAAAGAATCATGGCCTTGGTTGCCGTTCCTTTGCTTAAGTTAAGGCAATCCAGGTGCTGCATGGCGCGAATACCAAAGGGGGTGGCGGCATTGCCAAGCCCCAGGGCATTGGCAGAAAGGTTCAGGATCATGGCGCCCATGGCGGGATTATCGGCGGGTACCGAAGGAAAAAGGCGAACGAGCAAAGGGCGCATCAAGCGAGCCAGAATCGTTAAAAGTCCGCCTTTCTCTGCGACTTTCATCAGTCCAAGAAAAAGAGCCATGGCGCCGACAAGGCCAAGGGCGAGTTGAACGCTTTGGTTGGCGGAACCAAGGGTTTGTGCACTCAAGGCTTGCATCGTGCCTGGAGAAGAAAAAAGCTCTCTTAGGGCGCCGACCCCGAAAGCGGTTACGACCATGACAAGAAAAATGCTGTTCATATCACCAAATTCACGGCACCCGTTGAAAGATA
>WOZJ01000064.1:0-21947 GCA_011620345.1 Nitrospirota bacterium | reverse complement strand
ATGACAAGAAAAATGCTGTTCATATCACCAAATTCACGGCACCCGTTGAAAGATATGCTCCAAGCCTGGGAAGGCTTGGTCGAGCGCCTAAGGTATTAATTCCCTCGTCAGTCCAGGAGCAGCGCCCTCTTGAGGCCAGTTCCCCCCTTCAGCCTATGGACTGAGGGGGGCCGATTTTGTTTCTAAATAAAACCTTTAGGCGAGCTTGACGAGCATCTTACCTATGTTCTCGCTATCGAACAGGCCAAGGAAGGCCTTCGGTGCGTTCTCGATGCCCCCAAAAACGGTCTCACGCCAGACGATGCGGTCCTCTTGGATCCAGCGGGTCATGTCGGCAAGGAAGGCCTCGCGCATGTCGAGGTTGTCGGAGACGATAAAGCCCTGGAGCCTAAGCCTTTTTGTTATGGCCAGAAAGAGGTTGGAAGGGCCTGGTTTGGGGTCCTCAAGGTTGTAGAGGGCGATCATGCCGCAGAGTACAACCCTGCCAAAATCGCGCATATTCTCGAGCGCGGCCTCCAAGAAGACATCGCCAACGTTTTCAAAGTAAACGTCGATCCCTTCGGGCAGCGCTTCGGCAAAGGAATGGGGCAGGTTTTGGGCCTTTTTGTAGTTTATCGCCTTGTCGATCTTGAGCTCGTTCAAGAGCCATGCGCATTTTTCATCCGAGCTCGCCGTGCCGACGACGGTACAGCCCATGATTTTGGCGATCTGGCAGGCGATGGAGCCGACGGCGCCGGAGGCCGCCGAGACGAGCACGCGCTCGTTTTCTTTCAACTCTGCCACGCGCTTGAGCCCTACGTAGGCCGTGAGCCCTGTCATTCCGAGTACACCCAAGTAAGCCTCGATCGGGGCGAGGTTGGGGTCGACCTTCAGAAGGCCGGAGCCATCCGAGAGAAAGTATTCCCGAAACCCGAGCATGCTAACGACATGCTCACCCTCTTTCAACCCCGGGTTAAGGCTCTTGAGGACGACCCCCACGGCTGCGCCCTCCATTGCCTTGCCCACCTCGAACGGAGGGACGTAGCTCTTTCTTGGCGTCATCCTGCCCCGCATGTAGGGATCGACGCTCATATAGAGGTTCTTGATGAGCACCTCCCCCTTTTTTGGCTCTGGGAGTTCTAGGGTCGTGAGCTCGAAATCTTCCTCGTTCGGATACCCCTTAGGGTATGCCTTGAGACGGATTTCCTTGGATTGGATGGGCATTGCTCTCTCCTTTGGACAGTTCGTTAGCGATCGTCATTTAGAACCTTATGGAATCAAACGCTTCCTTCCTAGGTTTGCCCCGGTGGCGCTTTCTTATTGAAGGTCTGGGTCACTCCTTCTTATCTTACATGGAGCGGTGCGATCCCAAAAAGGCTAGAGCATGGGTGTTGATCTTCATGCCAAAGAGTAGGGCATGCTGCCTCCCTTGAGCGTTTCTCGCGTGCTGATGGCTTCTGGCTCGAGCATGAGCTCGATGAGCGCAGGGCCGTTCGTCGAAAGCGCGCATTCCAAGGCTGGGGCGAACTCCTCCGTCCTTCCAACGCGGAACCCGAGCGCGCCGTAGGCCTGGGCCAGACGGGCGAAATCCGGGTTGGTCAAATCGGTTGCGATCACCCGGCCTGGGTAGTGGCGTTCTTGGTGCATGCGGATCGTCCCGTACATCCCGTTGTTGACCACGAAAAAAACGATCTTGAGCCCGTGGCGCTTTGCCGTCGCCAACTCTTGCCCGTTCATCAGAAAGCACCCATCGCCCGCGAACGCCACGACCTGCCTTTTGGGATAGCAGAGCTTGGCCGCTACGGCAGCCGGGACAGAATATCCCATTGCCCCCACCGTCAAGGAAAGCTGGGTATGGGGCTTTTGGTATTGGTAGAAACGAATGGGCCAGCCCATGAAGTTGCCCGCCCCAATCGCAAGGATCGCATCGGGCTCGAGCGTGGCCTGCAAGGTTTTGATCGCTTCGGCAAGGTTCAGGCGTCCTGGCATGGGAGGCGGCTGGATGTCTTCTAAATACTGTTTTCTTAACTCCTTACACCATCCCTCCCAAGGCCTTGCAGGAACCGCCGGAAGGCCTGCGAGCGCGGCTGCCGTGGCGTTTGGCCCGGCCGGTATGCCGAGGCGAAAAGGCCAGACCTTGCCCAACTCTTTTGCGTCCGGGTAGACATGAACGAGCGTGCGTGCGGTATTTTGGGGCTTGAGCAATTGGTATGTGTCCGTTGTGGCATCGCCTAGTCTTGTCCCTAAGGCGAGAACCAGGTCGGCTTCCTTGAGGGCATTTTTTAGCCTCGGATCTGCCCACACCCCCAAAGGGCCGACGTAGTCAGGATGCGTGTTGTCAAACAGGCTTTGCCGGACAAAAGACGTGGTCACGGGCAGGCCGTTTGCCTCGGCAAAATGCTCGATAGCGTCTCGGCCTTCTTCTGTCCATCCGCTTCCGCCGAGCACGACAAGCGGCTTTTTGGCCGCAGAAAGAAGGCCCATGAGCGTGTTGAGGTCTTCTTTAGAAGGCCAAGCCTCGCTTTGCTTTGCTTGGGGAAAAATTGGACCGCCTGCTCTCATACGGAGCACGTCTTCTGGGAGGACGAGCACGACAGGCCCCGGACGCGGGGCGCGTGCGATGGAAAACGCCCGAAAGAGCGCCTCCGGAATTCGCGCGGGGTCGTGGAGGGTCTCGATCGTTTTGGCGATTGGGGCGAAGAAGCGTCCAAAATCCATCTCCTGGAAGGCCTCGCGGCCGAGCGTGTCCTGTCTTACTTGTCCCACAAGCAGCACCATGGGCGTGGCGTCAAAAAACGCCGCATGCACGCCGATGCTGGCGTTGGTGGCGCCAGGCCCCCTGGAAACGAGGCATACACCCGGCTCTCCGGTCAATTTCCCGTGCGCCTCTGCCATGTACGCCGCGCCGCCTTCTTGCCGGCAGACGATGGGCTCGATTTCTGGGCTGTCGTAAAGTGCGTCGAGGATCGGCAAAAAACTCTCGCCCGGTACACAAAAAACGCGCCTTACCCCTAAAGCCTTGAGCGATTCCACCGCCAACTGCCCGCCCGTCTTATCCGACATGCCGGCCCTCCGTGTCGTTGCTTCCCTACCTTTGTATTTTTGCGCCATTCTGCGGAGTGGTCAAACGAGGGGCTTTTGGCCCTTAGGCACCATCCTTTCGTCCGAGTTACGTGAAATACGCGTAAGGAACGAAAAAAAAGAAAAAAGTGAACGCTCGGCAGGTCAATTGGCGGGCTTGTTGAGGTGTGCGATAGGCGTGATAAACACCTCCCGCCTATCGGGATGTACGCTTAGGAAGGCGATACTTCGTCTACCCTATTTCCTTGACCCCCTTCCAGTAGGCCTCCCTAAGGATTCGCTTTTTGATCTTGCCGTCGATGAAGCGCGGGAGCTCATCGAGTATTGCGATGTCCTGGGGGAGCTTGAACCCGGAAAGTCCCGTTTTCTCGAGATGCTCGAGGATCTGCTCTTTGCTCGCTGCTTGCCCGGGTTTGAGCTGGATACAGGCTTGCGCCACCTCGCCCAGCGTTTCGTGCGGAACGGGGATCACGGCGGCATCGAGCACGCTTGGATGAGTGAGGATGGCGTTCTCTATTTCGTTCGGATAGATATTAACCCCGCCCGTGATGATCATTTCTTTCACGCGTGAGCTGAGATACAAAAACCCGTCCTCGTCGAAGTACCCGACGATCCCGTCGTCGTAGTACTCCTTGCCGCTTACGACGCGTATGTTCTCGTGAGCCTTCTTCTCGTCGCCCAGGTAGCGTAGCGCCATCGTGGCCGCCGAGCGGATGAGGACCAGCCCTTCCTCGTAGGGCCCGAGAAGACGCCCGGTTTCCTTGTCCACAACGATGACCTCGGCGGCTCTTGCCTTACCCACGCTCGCGTAGCGCTGCTCGTTGGCGATGTAGTCTTCTGGGACAAGAATCGTGAACAGCCCTCCTTCGGAGCTCCCGTAGTACTCGTGGAAGACAGGGCCTTTTGCGCCCTGCTTCACGAAGAGGGCGTTGATGGCCTTCTTGACCTCGGGCGGACAGGGCGCGGCCGAGGAAATAACGACGCGCATCGAGCTTAAGTTGTAGCGGCCCTTAATCTCGTCCGGCAGGGCGAGCACTTTTTGAAAGATGGTCGGGACGGCAAACGCCCAGTTTGCCCGCTCTTTCTCGATAAGCGCAAGCCAGCCTTCCGGGTCGAACTTCTTCATGAGAATGGCCGTGCCGCCAAGGAGCAAGCAGGGCGAGAACCCAACCGCCGTGCCCGCGTGGTAAAGGGGCGTGGTGATGAGCGAGCGGATGTTTTTTGTTACGGGGTCTTTGACCTCGTCCGCTTTGTACCAAGAAAGAAAACGCACCCCCTTATCGGCTTGCGTTAGGAACTCCTCGAGCGAGGCCTTGGGCGCCTCGATTTCATCGCTCAGTAAGTAGCTCATGCTCTCATGGATGTTCGAACTCTTGGGTGTCCCCGTCGTTCCGCCCGTATAGTAATTGAGCGGCAAGATGAAGTGGAGCGGGGGCGTCTTTTCGGTAGATCGCTCGAGCACCCGCTCGTAGGCCAGCGTGTCGCCTTCTTCTTGATCTTGGCCGGCCACGATAACATGCTCGATACTCGGGGTCTCCCCCCGTATTGCCTCGATCGCGCCCAAGAAATCCTTGTCGACGATAAGAACTTTGGGGTTCCTGAGGTTGATCAAAGAAGCGAGCTCTTTACCCCTGCTGTGGAAGTTCAAGGGGGGAAGAATGGCTCCGATCAGCGCGCATGCATAGACTGCCTCGATAAACTCGGGCTGGTTGTAGAGCATAACACCTACCCTGTCTTTGGGCCGGACTCCCATCGAAACGAGCGCGTTGGCCAGCCTGAGCACCCGCTTGCGCATCTGGGGGTAACTCAAGCGCTTGTTGGCGGCGACAATCGCCTCACGGTTGCGTAATGTCCCCCATATGGCCAGAAAAAGCTGTGCGCTGATCCTTCCTACCCGTCCTTGACGGAGCTCTTTCATGTTGTGTACAAGACCGCCCGTAGCGAGCGCCTTCCAAAGGATCCTGACCGTGTTCAGCCGTCCCCATTGGGCCTTGAACACCTTGAGTACGCTATGCTCCGGGTCTTGATGGGCAACGCCCTTCAGTATTCTTCTGATCTCGGCCATGGGTTTTGCTTGCATCTTCTTGCCTCCTTTTGGGTAGGACCGCTTCTATACCTGTGGGTTGATCATTGCGAAGATTTGGGGGCCAGTCGCTCAAGAAGCATGCCAATCGCCTGCATGAGCGGCGCTCCTTTTCATTCGGGCCTGTTTGGATTCATGTTTGATACATCCTCGAAGGAAAAGCTTAACATCGGTATACTCAAGGTTTTCCCTCTTTCAACCCGCGTGAATATTAAATCTGCTTTCAGCTTACAACTAAGAACATGATTATCTCAAGACCCTTGAAAAATGGCCGGGCTTTGCGATACTGTTGTTCAACATCGCACATTTTTTAGGCCCTGAATCCGCCCAAGCAATTCTAGCTGTGACTGCCGCGTAGACGGGCTTTTTGAAAACAGCGGGCAATAACCCAAACGCAGTCTTGAAATGATAAATAATATTATATAACCTATATTTCTACGATAGTTATGCAGATGCTATCAAAATAATTCATGGCTTCTTTATGCTTAGGAGTTTTATCCCGCAGTCATTCTTTATCTCTTCACGGATTTTTGGCGATTTTGAAGGGCAGACAATAAGTGTTGGGGGGCTTTTTATGGATTCCTTGGCGTTTAACCTGATTCACAGGTTCAACGTGGGCGATAGCTTAAGGAGATCGGCCAAGAGGTACCCGGCAAAGGCAGCCGTACGGTTTGAGGGGGCCGACACCTCTTATGCTGAGCTCGATGCCAAAGCCGATAAAGTTGCCCGCTTCTTTTTGGATAGAGGCATAGCCAGAGGTGATGCCGTGGCCTTTTTGGGCTTGAACAGCCTGTCTTTCTTGGCGCATTTTTTTGGCTTGGCAAGGATAGGGGCGCCTTTTGTCCCGATCAACGCGCTGTTAAGGGGAAAAGAGGTCGATTACGTGCTTTCAAGGGCCAATGTGAAGGCGCTTGTGATCGACCCCATGCTTTCTGGCAGTTTGGACCTAGGAAGCGAGGCGCTTTCGTGTATCAGGCATAAGTTTGCCCTAGGCTCTGGCCCTGCCCCCGAGGGGTTCGAGCTGATGGAGCCGATGCTTCAAGGCGTATTGGATGACCCCGTGGAATGCTTGGTCGAGAACGAAGACCCTGCTACGATTCTTTTTACCTCGGGCACCACCGCTTTTCCTAAGGCGGTCATGAACACGCACCTAAACTACTACGCCTCTTTTCTGGCCGCCGTAACCGACATCGGCATTACGAAAGAGGACAGGCCATTGCTTTGCCTGCCCCTGTTCCATTCGGCAGGCCTTTTTTTGGCCTTCAGCGCCATCACGGCGGGCGTGACGAGCACCATGCTCTCCTGGATCGAGCCAGACGGAATCTTTAGGGCGATCGAGCAGGACAATGTCAGCGTCGCGGCCCTGCCCGCCACCGTTTGGATTGCCCTGTCGCAAATTCCAGACATCGGGGAAAAGGACTTAAGGAGTCTCAAGACGCTGCTCGTCTTTCAATACCTACCCACCGAGGTCCTTAAAAAATGGATGGCCCTCATCCCGGGTGCCGTCTGGATCAACTACTGGGGGCAGACCGAGATGATCCCGCTGGGTGCGAGCACGCCGCCGGGTATACTCGAAACAAAGCTCAGCGCGCCCAACCCGGTCGGCATTCCTCACCTGCCCTTAGAGATCAGGGTTGTAGACGAACAGATGAACGAACTCCCGCCTTTTGGCGTGGGTGAGATGGTTGCACGCGGTCCGGCCATTACACCGGGCTACCTAGGCGATCAGGAGGCCACAGAAGAGCTCTTCATGGGCGGCTGGCACCATACTGGTGATATGGGCTTCAAGGACGAAGAGGGGTTCTTGTACTTCGTAGACCGAAAGAAAGACATGATCAAGTCGGGCGGGGAGAACGTCGCGAGCCAGGAGGTCGAGGAGGCGCTCTCTGCTCACCCCAAAGTGGCCGAGGTTGCCGTCATTGGCATGGCGGACCCCTACTGGGTCGAGAAGGTCGTGGCCATCATCAAGACCAAGGCAAACGAAACCCTTACCCAAGACGAGGTCATCGCGTTCGCCAAGACCCGATTGGCCTCATTCAAAGCCCCAAAAGAAGTCTACTTTGTCGAGGATTTTCCCCGGTCACCATCCGGGAAAGTCCTGAAACGCGCCATGAAAGATGAGATTGTCCGGCAAGTCAAAAAAGAGGTCTAAGCATGTCTGACGTCCTTTATGAAGTCAAAGAGCAAATCGCGCTCGTACGTTTGAACCGGCCGGAGCAACGGAACGCCCTGTCGGAGGCCCTCGTTGTCGAGCTGACCCAAGCCCTTCAAAAAGCCGATGCCGAAAGCGAGGTCCGGGCAATCATCTTGAGCGCCGAAGGCAAGCACTTCTGCGCGGGCGGCGATTTCAAGGATTTTATCGGTCATTTTGGCAAGAGTTTGGACGAGCTCTACGAAACGATCGCTCCGAGCATGGAGCTCTTTAAGCTCGCCCACACGCTCAGGACGCCCGTCGTGGCCGCAGTAAAGGGAGCGGCCATGGGCGGAGGGATGGGGCTTGTAGCCTTGGCGCACTTGGCGATTGCCGCCGACTCGGCTAAGCTTGGCCTTCCCGAGGTGACTCTGGGGCTGTTTCCGTTCGCCATCTTCCCTTTGATCGCAAGGAGCGTCGGGCTCAAGAAAGCGCTCGAGTTGAGCCTTACGGCACGTACGCTTTCCGCTCAAGAAGCCCGCGAGCTTGGGCTTGTCCATGAGGTGGTCGAGGAGGAAAGGCTTGAGGATGCCGCATGGGAGCTCGCAAAAAGCCTTGCCCAAAAGAGCCCGCTCGCTGTAAGAACAGGGCTAGAGCTCTACAACCGCATGGGCAGGCCGGATGACTCCCTTTTTGAGCAGGCGGGGCTTCTGAGGCTCCTCACGTTCAAATCGGATGCCCTCAAAGACGCGATCGAGCGGTTTCTTGCCCAGAGAGGCAAGGGGGGCTAGGCGCGCACCAGCCTTTGTAGATTGCCTGGAGACAAAAAAACCTTTTCTTGAGTCTATGGATGCAATTCGTCGCTGGAATCGAGAGTCTTGGCGCGAGAAAAAAATGAAGGAGGGTTCAGGCTTTATGGAAGTGATCAAAGTGATCAATGAGATGGCAGGTACGGTTGTCGAGGTTCGGGTAAGCCAGGAGGCCAACATCCAAGAGGGGGACACTCTGTTCGTGCTCGAATCGATGAAGATGCAAATCGAGGTGCAAACCCCGGTATCGGGGTTGGTGCGGAAAATAAACGTCGAGGAGGGAGATTTCATCGATGAGGGTAGCGTGCTTGCCGAGATCGAAGAGGTATCCGGGTGAGCCCAAAGAGCGTAAAGAGCGTTAGGATCAGAGCCGGGCTCTGGTTTTGAGGCATATACAAACCAACGCTCCCTTACCCCGACGATGTGCAAGAGCCGCTCGTGTTCGCCAGCGCCTATTCATCGTCCACGGTGCTCTCCAGGAAGGGGGGCATTACGCTCGCTAAGAGCCGACAAACTTGGCAAGACGTTTGGGGCGATGCTCTTGCTGTTATAGATAGAAACGTGAAACCAACAAGCTTAAAGGGGTTGTTTGATGGAAAGAGAAGAAAAGGTTCTCAAAGAGCTTGAGCGGATCAAAAAAGGCGGCCCACAAAGGGGGCATGAAAAACAGCGGGCCGAGGGCAAGCTCTTCGTACGTGACAGGCTAAAGCTCTTTTTGGACGACGGCGAACCCTACACCGAGTTCGGGCGGTTCGCAAGGAGCGGAGATCCCGAGTTTGCCGCCGACGGGATCGTCACGGGGACGGGAAAGATCGATGGCAGGCTGGTGTTCTTCGCGGCCAACGATTATACCGTGAAGGCGGGCTCGATCGGGCGCTACCACGGGCAAAAGTTTATCCTGTCACAGATCGCGGCTATCAGGGCGCGTAAGCCGATGGTGTACTTGGTGGATTCCTCTGGGGCGAGGATTGACGAAACGGGCGGCTACCACTGCGAGCGAAGCATAGGCCTCTTTTATTATCACAGCATCATGTCGGGGTTCGTTCCCCAGATCGGCGTCCTCTACGGGACGTGCTTTGCCGGGACGGCCTACACCCCGGTGTTCTGCGACGTCCTCATCATGATGAAAGACGCGGCCATGGCAATCGCCTCGCCCAGGATGGTCAAGATGGTGATTGGCGAGGACGTTACCCCGCAGGCTTTAGGCGGTGCTCAGATGCACGCCTCTGTCTCCGGCTCGTGCGACTTTGTCGTCGATACCGAGGAGCAGGCGGCCGAGATCGTGAAGAAGCTCGTCGGCTTTCTACCCGACAACTCCGATTGCCTGCCGCCAGAGGCCGAGGCCAGGGAGCCCAAGACGGACCCCGCCAAGATAGACGACATCATCCCGCCCGACGCCAACCGCCCGTACAACGTAAGGAAGCTGATCGAGGCGTTCGTTGATGCAGACAGCTTCTTGGAAATCAAGGCCAAGTACGCCCAGGAGCTCGTCGTGGGTTTTGCCCGGCTGGGCGGAAAGGTCATCGGGATTGTAGCCAACCAGCCGTCGGTCAAGGGCGGGGCCATCTTCCCCGAGTCTTCCGATAAGGGGGCAGGGTTTATCTGGCTGTGCGATGCCTACAACATCCCCTTAGTCTACCTGTGCGATACGCCCGGGTTCATGGCGGGGAGCGCCGTCGAGAGGGGTGGGATCTTAAGACGCGGGCGGAACTTCATCTTCGCCACGAGCTGCGCCACCGTCCCCAGGATCTGCGTCGTCGTCAGAAAGGCCTACGGAGCCGGAATCTATGCCATGTCAGGGCCCGCCTACGACCCCGACATCACGCTTGCCCTGCCTAGCGCCGAGCTGGCCGTCATGGGGCCCGAGGCGGCCATCAACGCCGTGTTCTTCAACAAGCTCCAGGCGATCGAGGACAAAGAAGAGCGCGCCAAGGTCGAAAAAGATCTCCGTGACGCCTACCGCGAGGGCTACAACATCTTCAAGCTTGCGGGCGAGATGATCGTAGACGACCTTATCCCGCCAAGGGATTTACGCAAAGAGTGCATACGCTACTTTGAGGCGTACAAGGACAAGCACGTGGACAGGCCAAAGCGCCGACATGCGACGATCGTGGGAGGCTAGGCGTGTTCAAGAAGGTGCTGGTGGCCAACCGTGGCGAGATCGCCGTCCGTGTTATCCGGGCGCTTAAGGAGTTGGGGATCCAATCCGTGGCCGTTTACTCGAAGGCGGACGAAGAAGCGCTTCATACCAAGCTGGCCGATGAAGCCTACCTCATCGGCGAGCCTCCGGCCATAAAGAGTTACCTCAACCTGGATGCGATCCTTCAGGCGGCCAAAGAGGCGAACGCCGAGGCCATCCATCCGGGCTACGGTTTTTTTGCCGAGAATGCCGACTACATCGAACGCATCGAAAAAGCCGGGTTCGTTTTTATCGGCCCAAGCGCCGCAATTGCCCGCAAGATGGGCGATAAGGTCTTGGCGAAGCGGCTCATGCAGGAAGCCGGCCTGCCTATCCCGCCGGGCTCAGGGTTTCTAGAGGACGCCGGGGCTGCACAAAGAGCGGCCGATGAGCTCGGCTACCCCGTCATCCTCAAGGCCGCCTTCGGGGGCGGAGGGATCGGTACGGCGATCCTGAAGGACAAAGAAGCGCTCGAGGGCGCCTTCTTGCGTGCAAGCAAGATGGGGGCCCAGTTCTTCGGCAGCCCCAAGGTGTACATCGAGCGGTACTTCGAAAAGGCCCACCACGTCGAGGTGCAGGTTGTCTGCGACAATTTCGGATGCTCCGTCCACCTGTTCGAAAGGGACTGCTCGATTCAAAGGCGCTACCAAAAGCTCGTGGAAGAAAGCCCCTCACCCTTGATTACCGAAGATACCCGGCAAGCGATGGCCGAGGCCGCGCTTAGGGCCGTGAAGCATGTGGGCTACCACAGCGTAGGCACAATAGAGTTTTTGGTGGACGAAGGGCAACGCTTCTACTTTCTGGAGATGAACACCCGTATCCAGGTCGAGCACCCTGTAACCGAGATGCGGACGGGCATTGACCTGGTCCGTGAGCAGGTTAGGGTCGCCGCGGGGGAGCCGTTGTCGTTTTGCCAAGAAGACGTCCTGCCGAAAGGGCATGCGATCGAGTGCCGTATCTACGCCGAAGACCCAAAACGCAACTTTATGCCGAGTCCCGGCGTCGTGGCGGCCTACGAGCCCCCCGGCGGCCCAGGGGTGCGCGTAGACGGTGGCATCCGGGCAGGCTCTAAGGTTACGGCCTTCTATGACCCGCTGCTCCTGAAGCTCCTTGCCTGGGATACCGACCGGTCCTCTGCGCTCGAACGGATGCGCAGGGCCTTGAAAGAGCTCGTCCTCGAAGGCCCGAAGACGCTCGTCCCCTTCCACCAGGCGCTCCTTAATTCAAGGGCCTTTCGGGAGGGGGCATACCACGTCAAGTTTGTGGAGGAAGAGTTCTTGCCCGATGCTCTGCTTTAGCCTCTACACAAAGAGGCTAAAGGAAGGGCTCTATGTAGCGGAGGGCATGCCAAACGCAGCCCGTGTCTCGCTTGGGCTTGCGATGTCCCGACCCGCCTCCTTCGCAACCTTGGCAAGCGCCTCGATGAGCTTACCATTCGAGCGGGTCGTGGTGCCGTCTGGCAGGTAGAAGGTGTCCTCTAGGCCCGTCCTCAGGTTTCCGCCAAGCTCTGCCGCCTTCTTGTGAAGCTCCCAGACGTTTTGCCTGCCGATGGCGATCACCTGCCAGCTTGCGCCCTGAGGGAGCTCTTCGATCAATAAAGGGAGCCAGGAGGGTTTCGCGGGCATGCCGCTTTCCACTCCCATGATGATCGAGACATCGATCGGGGGCCTTAAGATGCCTGCCCGCCGGTAGAGCTCGACGCTCCGCACGATCCCCGCATCGAAGCACTCGCACTCCGGCAGGATGCCGTTGGCATACATTACCCGGGCGAACTGCTCGACTTTTTCGACCGGGTTGTCGAACACCATAGGGGGCCATGCCCACGTCCCGTCCGATTTGACCTTAAGATAATTGAGCGAGCCCGCGTTCAGCGCGGCCATTTCAGGCTTGACCCGCTCAAGGCAGGCCACGGGTCCCGAGATGTCAGGCCCCACGATGCCCGTGCTCAAGTTGATGATTACGCCGGGGCAGGCCTCACGTATGGCCTGCACGACGGCCAGCGCATCCTCGGGGCTCCACGAGGGCCACGATCCCATGCCCGGCCTTTGATCGCGCACGTGCACGTGCATGATGCTCGCCCCGGCATCGAACGCCTCCTTGGCGTGACTTGCCATCTGCTCGGGGGTTACGGGAACGCCGAAGCGTTCCGGATCGGTTAAGATGCCCGTAAGGGCGCAGGTAAGAGTCGCTTTATTGCCTAAAGCCATGTCTTCTCCCTTTTTCTTGGTTGTACTGGCCGCCTTTCTGTGGCCGCTAGCGGACCCACACGATTTCGGCCGGATCCCGCTCGATGAACTTTCTGCCGTAATCCGTAATCGGATACCCAAGGGCGGATACCGTCGCCAGGAACCACTCTCCGCCGATTCCGAGCCTCTTGCAGAGCTTGCGGTTCATCGGGAGGAATTTCTCGACAAACCCAACCCAGCAGCTGCCGAGCCCGTGAGCGTGGGCCGCTAGCGCCAAGGTCTGCGTGGCGGCGCTGCAGTCCTCGAGCGCCGTGGACGAGCCGTTGTTCCCCAAGACGAGAATCAGCACGGGCGCTTTCAAGAGGACGTCCGTGTGCGGGACCTCGAGCAGCGCCCTCGAGCCCTGCAAGGCCCTCGGGTCCATAATGCGGTACATCGAGGGCTTAAGGATACGCACCAAAAGCTTCATCAAGCGCCAGTGGGGCTGCCTTTTGGTGAAGACCTTCATCGTGAGCTCCAGGCCCTTGACCGTCGCCCTTCGGATCTCCTCCAGAAGACCTCGGTTTTTGATTACGACAAACTTCCAAGGCTGGGCGTTCATCCCTGAAGGTGCCCAGTGGGCCAGATCGATCAGCCTCTCGACCAGCTCGTCAGGAACGTCGTCTTTTTTGAACAGCCTGACGCTCCTCCTCGTCTTGATCAGCCTTTCGATTTCTTGGGTGTTGTAGCGGTACGCGGCCGTGGTCTCTTTAGGCCCGTCCCTTCTCGGCTTTGTTTCCATAACGCCTCCTTTTGCCTACCGGCCCTTTGACAACAGTTTCGCCTTGTCGCTCGCGAGCTTTTGGAATTCCGGGAACGCTACCAACGGGTTGTACCCGATGCCGCTAGGCCGTTTGCCTTTGAGCTCCTTGTAGCGGCCGACGACCTTTATCGCGTCAGTAGGGCAGGCCGCTTCACAGTTTCGACAGGCGAAGCATAGCTCGGATGCTTGAACGACCCGCTTGTTCTCGACCTTAAGGACCTGCATCGGGCATGTTCTTAGGCAGTTAATGCAGGTATCGCACTTTTCATAGTCGATCACCACGTTTGGCACCTCAACGGCATCCCCATAGACAATCACGGCACTCTCCTTGCTTAGGTCGTTGGAAGACAAAAATTAAACATAATTTGCTTTAGCCTAATATATTTGTCATACTACTATTCTACTATGTTATTCTTCCTTTAGACAATATGGTGGCTTACAGAAACGAACCTTCCAATACGGAAGCTAGAAGGCCAATTCATAGCCTGTAAAAAGGGTCAATGCAAGAGGACCAGAGGGGATGAATAGTATTTATAATAAACTCTATAAAAACGGGGGGTCGTTATGAGCGTGTACCAAGACGCTGGACATGTCTACCGTGTCCTAGGGGTTCTGTGGAAGCAGGCCTTCGAGCTACAAGAGGTTCGAGACAAGTTTGCGCAGCTAGGGGTAACCGTGCACTTCGTCATCCACGAACCGGAAGCTGAGTTATGGCTGTTCCCGAACGGTGTCGTCGAGGGTCCGGCCAACCAGCCCCTTCAAGGTGCCCTTCTGGAGATGGAAATGAGCGGGGATACGGCTCATAGGTTCTGGATGGACAAGCTAAGCGTCCCGCTGGCCGTGGCCAAGCGCCAGATCAAGGCAAGAGGGCCGATCAATAAGGTGTTGGGCCTGCTGCCGCAGCTTAAACCCTTAAAACAGCTTTACCCAGAGATCGCGAAACAAGAAGGGCTGCCTTTAGAGTAAAAACGAAGTTAGGGGGTGGTGATGTACGACGAACTCTACATGAACGTTCCTGAGGAGTACGAGCACTTAAAGCGAAGCGTTCACGAATTTTCCAAGGAAGTCCTCAAGCCGGCGGGTCTCGCGCTCGATAAGCTCTCCGCCCAAGAGGCGATGGAAAGCCCTATCTACTGGGGCGTGATGAAGAAGGGCTACGAGCTTGGCTATCACAAGGCGCTACTCCCCGAAGAGTACGGGGGGCTTGGGCTCGATCCTTTGGGCGCGCATATTCTTTTGGAAGAGCTCGGCTGGGGTTCGAGCGCCCTAGGGGTTTCTTTAGCAGTAAGCGCTTTCCCCGCAATGGGGACCTGCATTTTTGGAGCTGAAAACCAAGAAGTGATCGATCGTTTCGTCATGCCCTATATCGAGGATACCAAGGCGCAGTTCATCGGCTGTTGGGCAATCACAGAACCCGACCACGGCTCAGACTGGCTTATGGCCCATAAAACGGACGACATCTCGGTCAAAGGAAGCCTAAAGGCGACAAAAAAAGGGGATGCCTGGGTTCTGAACGGCCAGAAGTCCTCATGGGTTTCAAACGGGCCCGTCGCCACGCACGCGCTTTTGTTCCCTATGCTCAAGTCGGGGATCGGCATGAAAGGCGGAGGAATTTGCGTTGCGCCCTTAAACGAGATCAAGGGCGTAAGCAAAGCCAAACCTTTGGAAAAGATGGGTCAGAGGGCGCTTCCACAGGGCGAGATCTTCTTTGAAGATGCCGAAATCCCCGGCGCATGGATGATAGTTGACGATGAAGAGGTGTACCCGTTCGCAGTCGAGGCTGTTTTAGCCACCGCTAACGCCGGAATGGGAGCGATTTTTACAGGACTCGCCAGGGCCGCGTTCGAAGAGGCTCTTGGCTATGCCCGCACACGCGTTCAAGGGGGCAAGCTCCTCATCGAGCATCAACTGGTCCAGCACAAGCTCTTCGAGATGTTCAGACGCTCCGAGACGGCCCGGTATTATTCAAGGGCGGCGCTTATTCACAACTTCTCCACCATGCCGCCCAAGACCCGATACTCGATCACGGCCAAGACGTACTGTACGGAGGCGGCGTTTTCGAACGCCCACGACGCCATACAGATCTTCGGCGGCCTTGGCATTTCCAAGGAGTCCTCCGTCGAAATGCTCCTTCGGGATGCCAAGCTCTCGATGATCGAGGACGGCTGCAACGAGGTGCTCGGCATCTCGGCCGCGCTCGATTTCGCCGAGCTTGACATCGATTAGCCTACAGCAAAGGGGCATTATGAAAATAGAGGGCCTTTGCAAGGGCCCTACGCCCTCTTTGGGATGAGACGGCAGGGAAAGCGTATCCTCGCGAGCTCCTTCAAGAGGTGATGGCGGCGGTGGGTGCCCCTTGATGGAAGCGCGCTTTTTTGCGCCTCTTCATCAGCCCGTATTTTTTAGGCCTGCAGCGATACCCAAAAGCGTCGAGAGCAGGGCCTCTCTTAGCCTAGGCCATTCCGGATATTCGGAAGTAAGCCCGCGGGTGCGTTTTAAGAGCTCGACCTGAATGTGGTGGAGAGGCTCTAAGTAGGGGTTGCGAAGACCGATGAGCGTCTTTAGGGTAGGGTCATTTTGAAGGATCGGTCCTTCAAGGATGCTCTCTAGAAGCGCCTTGGTATTCAGGAACTCTGCCTCGATCTTTGGGAAAAATGCCTGCTGGAGGGGCTTAGAAACGAGCCTTAAGTATTCTTTTGTGATGCCCAGCTCGGCTTTGGCCAGGCTCATCGCGGCCGTGTCGATGAGCGAGCCAAAAAAAGGCCATCCTTGGTACATCTCGCGGAGCAGGGCAAGATCAAGGCCCCATAGGCCCGAACCGATACCGTACCAACCCGGAAGGTTCAAGCGAACCTGGCTCCAGGCCATGACCCATGGGATCGCGCGTAGCCCCTGCAGCGCGTTGTCCCCCAAGTTTCTGGATGCCGGCCTCGAGGCGATCTTAAGCTCGGAAATCTCAGCGATCGGGGTGAGTTCCCTAA
Organism: Nitrospirota bacterium; assembly: GCA_011620345.1. Lineage (GTDB taxonomy): Bacteria > UBA2233 > UBA2233 > UBA2233 > UBA2233 > UBA2233. The sequence continues at coordinate 5,716 of WOZJ01000064.1, read as the reverse complement.
AAAAATCCAAAAACTGTGGGGCCGTAACGAGAGCCCTGTAGGCCTTGGCCGCGCTTAAGGCGGCCTTTTTCATCGTAAGCATCCAAGGCTTGGGTGTTTCCTTTGACCGGAGCCGCTCCCTTACTGCGGCAAGCCCGAAATGAAACAGGAGCTGTTCTAAATTGCGGTAGGCCAAGTCTGAGTAAAAGTAGCGGTCTGTCAAGGCCTCGCCCTGCTCTGTGATCCGCATGCGCGTACCGATCGTGCCGTGTGGAAGGGCAGCAATGGCCTTGCCGGCGGGCGACCCTCCTCTGGCCGTCGAGGTTCCACGCCCATGAAAGAAGGATACTCCAACCCCGAAGCGCTTCGCGGCGCGCACGATTCCTTGTTGGGCCCTGTAGAGAGCCCAGTTGGCCGGAAGGTAACCCCCTTCTTTGTTAGAATCGGAATAACCGATCATTACCTCCATTCCGCCGCGTGCTTGAACGTGCGCCAGGAACAAAGGGACCGAAAGAAGCCTGTGGATAAACCTCGGGGAACCGAAAAGGTCCTCGAGTGTCTCGAACAAGGGGGTAACGTTGAAAGGCAGCGGCCCTGAGGGGGTATAAAGGCCCGTTTCCCTCGCAAGCAAAAATACCTCAAGGACATCGGAGACGTGGTGTGTCATCGAGATGATGTAGGCTCCCTTGGCCCGCCATGATTCGAGCGCCCCAAGGGCGGTTTGAAGTTCGATCGTCTTTGGCTCGTAGCCCCTGGGCATGAGGGGCCTTCTTGTCTTGAGCTCTTCAAGCAGCAGCTGCTGTCGCCGGTTTGGTGTAAGGTTTACATAACCTTGGTAAACGCCCGCTACATTAAACAACTCGTCTACGGCTCTTGTATGCCGAGAGGCCTCTTCGCGCAAGTCCAGGTGGACAAGCTCGAGCCCGAATGCCTCGATGCGGGTGAGTAAGGGTTTGACGAGCGTTTTGGCGACGCCCTTTAAGCCCGATGCATCAAGAAGCCCGGCGATGTCCCTTAGCCCCCCGGCCAGCTCGTTTGCTTGGAGTTTTCCTTGACCAAGCTTCTGCCTGAGTTCTTCGAGGGCATTTCGGAACAGCTCTTCTGGAGGGTAGGGGCCTTGATTGGGCTTGAGGGTTGGGTTCGCCTGCGCTATATAGCCCTGGTACACGGAAAGGTCGAGAATCAGCTTTTGAAGGGCGCGCTCGTAGTTCTCCTTGATGAGATCCGTGGCGTAATGCTGGGCCCAGTCGGTGACCTCAGCGGTAACAAAGGGGTTTCCGTCTCTATCGCCTCCGATCCAGCTATAAAAGGAAAGGGGCAAAGGAAGGTCGGGCTCTTCTTGATAGTAGAGGGCGAAGGCCTTCGTTAGCTCCTCCAAAAGCTTTGGCAGAGCCTCCCATAGGCTTGTAGGCAGGTAATAGAGGCCGCCCCGAACCTCGTCTCGAACGCTTGGCGGATGGTCATGAAGCTCCCTGGTGCTCCAAAGAAGCGCAACCCGGGCCTCCAAAAGCTCTTGACCGTCCTGCCCCCTATCCATGCGCTCGAGTATTTTGGCGATGCTCTCGATCTGACGCCTTAGGGAAAACCGCCGAGATTCGGTCGGATGGGCGGTAAAGGTCAAACAAAGCCTAAGGTTAGAAAGCAGCGCCCTGGCCTCGTCTTTGGAAAGTCCCATGTCTTTAACGGCCTTGATGAGCGCCGCAACCGACTCCTGAGGGGGGTTTTCTTGGCTTGCCTGAGCGTTTAGCAGGCGATTTACCCGCACCCTGTGGCGCTCTTCGGCGATGTTGACTAGGTGGAAGTAGCTCGAAAAGCAGCGTACTAGGCCGTGCAGCGCGTTGTGCGAAAGGCCTCCCGTTAGCTTTCTTAGGCGTCCCCTGAGGCGCGCTGCGTCCGCCTTCGCCGCAATGCGCTTGGATAAAAGCCTCACTTCTTCTTCGAGCGCGTAGAGCTCTTCCCCCGAGACGTCTCGAATGGCTTTTCCTAGGGCTCTTCCGAGCAAATTGACTTCGGATCGGACATGCTCGGGAGCGCGCATGGGCCTAACTTGGAGAGAAGACATTGCGCCCCGTTCGCTCATCGAGCCTTACGGTACCCTTTAGGCCGATGCCCTCGCTGGTTTCAAGAAAGCGCATGAAGCCTGTGTCTTGCGCGTCGTTGGCGATAAAGCGCCCCCCTTTTTTGTCCTTGCCGATCACGATGGCGTAGGCCGGATCGCCCGAAGGGTCGTGCATGACGGTGTAGGTCTCGATGGTGGCCTCTCCATCCGGCCTTTGGACGAACGTAGGTTTGGGGAGGGCCTCGATCCGGCGCTGGAGCGCCTCCTTGTCGGCAACGACTGGAATAGCCTCGGGCCTTTTCTTGGAGTATACGCCAAAGCTGTGCCGGGTAAAAAACCAGCCCATTCCGCTTACCATCCCGAAGGCATCCGCGTCTTTCCTGAGCAGTTCCGTCATCGTGGCCAGGGCGTGCGTGACGTAGTTGTTCCCCGGTCCTCCAAAATACGCCAGGCCTCCTGTGACGGTAAGAGGGCGTTGGCCTTCCAAGGGGATTCCGAGCGCTTCGGCGGAAACCTGCGGGGCGCACGGAAAGCAGCTGTAAAAATCCAGGTGGGAAAGTGCTTGAGGTTCGGTATGGGCAATTTTTAAGGCTTCTTGTGCTCCAAGGCCGATAGCCGGGGAAAAGGCGTAATCCTCCCGGTCGGTCACGAACCAACGATCAGAAACTTCAGCGCAGCCGTGCAGGTAGACCCAATGCTCTTCGGGGATTCCGAGCTCTTTGGCCTTTGTTTCCGATAAAACAAGAAGGCAGGCGGCCATGTCCACGTTCATGATGGCGTTCATGTACTTGGTGTAAGGAAACCCGACCATGCGGTTTACCTTCGTGACGGTCCTTATTTCATCGGCGCTTTTGCCGTCTTGGAACCAGGCGTAAGGGTGCTCTTTGGCTATCGCGGCGAAGCTAGCGCAGAACCTGCCCAAAAATTCGCGGTGAGCTTCCAAGGTCCAACCCTTTTTGGCCCGAAGCGCGTTCTCGAACAGCGGGTAAATCTGGATAGGGAGGAATGCCTGGTGGGTCAATTCCTCGTCTTTAACGGGCTGTCTCGAATCGCCTAACTGGGGGATGGTATGCCTTGTTTTTGTCCAGGGGATAGGGGTTCCGGCCTTGTTAAAAAGGCTTACGGCGTGCATCGCCTCGGCCCCGGCAATGAGCGCGGAATCGACCTCGCCTTTTTGGATGCTACATGCGAGCTCTCCCACGAGCCACTGGGGCGTGTGCCCCGAAATGGTCGTATACAGCGACTGCTTGGCGGACAGCTTGATGCGGGACTTCAAAAGCTCCGGCGCGTCCCCGTAATCCCAAGCAATGATGTTGACGACGGCAAGCACGTCCAGAGCGCGCGGAGTCCTCCCGCCAAGCTCGGAATTCATGGCTTCGAAGGCGCGTTCAATGAGGGCCAGCGGTTCGAGCGCGTCTTCCAGTTTTTTTGAGCGGTTGGTGAACTGGCCTGCGCCTGCAAGAACGACACGCTCCATGTTGGGGCCTTTCCGTGGCACGTTTGTGCGGAAGCTTGGGTTGGTTGCCTTTAGCTTAAGCCGGTTAATGCTATTTTTTCATCCCAGCAACCCTTTGCTGGGCAGGACGGCTAAGACAACGCTGTAGCCAAGCATTGAGGTTGAGGTAGCTAGAAAGGTCAACTCGTCCAAAGAGAGCAAGGCTGTAAACTGAGGCAACGTTCAAGTCGCCGATAGTGAACGTTTTGCCCAGGTATTCGCGTCCCGCAAGGTAATCGTCGATGACCTTCGATGGAGCCTTTAAAGCCTCTTCGGCGGCTTTGGCTGCTTCTTCGCTGCGTTGCTCCGGAGGCAAAGCAACGCGGTTTTTAACTATAGCGATCAGGTGTGGTTCGACTTCAGTAATTGCCCAGAAACTCCATTGATAGCAATAGCCGTGATCTACTACTGATGCGGGCCAGAGCTTGCCTTGTCCGTATTTTTCTGCAAGGTAGAGGTTGATCGCCAAAGATTCCCAGTAGACCTTGCCGTCGTCTTCAAGTGCCGGTACGTGGCCGTTGGGGTTGATTTTTAAAAACTCGGGTGTGCGGGTTTCTGCTGAAGGTACAACCGGAACGTGCTCGTACTGCAGCTCCAGCTCCTCTAACGTCCACAGACACCGAGCAGCGCGTGACATTGGCGAACCGTACAATTTGATCATCATGCTTTCCTTTTGTTTGTTTTAAGCTTGATTAGGGCCCCTTTTGGACATCTAGGGCCTCCCCGTGTTTCTCATGCGAACAGGCAATTCTGCTTAATGGCATCGAAGAACGCTCGAGTTTAGTCCTGCCATAGCCCTCGGGTCTTGTGCCAGCCTTCGATGCTTTCTTCCGGGTATTCCTTGAAATGGACATGTCCTGGCCCTTCGGGAACGATGACCCATGCTGGAGCGTAGCTAAGCATGATATGGACGCGCTCTGGGGGGATGGGCAGGGGGGTGTCGATCGCCGAAGCGAAGGGGTGGACAAGCTCGGGCCACCTTGGATCCCACATCCATAAGGCCGAGCCGCACCCGCTGCAGAAATGCCTTTGCCCAGGGCTTTGTTCCACACGGCCGTCCGGCATCTCGATGCGCGCCTGATAAACGGAAAGGCTCTCCCCGCCGTTTACCTTGAGCGTGCCCTTTTCGCCCATAATGTTGACGGCCCCGCCGTTCCCCCCTTGGGTCTTTCTGCAGATCGAGCAGTAACAAATCATGAATGGGTAAGGGGTATGGCTCTCCAGTGTAAAGGTGATGGCCTTGCAATGGCATGAGCCGGAAAGTTCCATCTTATCTTCTCCTCGGCTTTGCCGGGCTCATTTCGGGGGCTTGATATTGTGTCCAAAATTCCCACGCAATATCATTGTGGCCGATTTCGCAGGATCATGGCAACCTTCGAAGCCTCCCATACCACGATCAGCGAGCTATGCTGTTCTGCCTACTACTCTTTCATGGTTTTTATACACGATGCCAAGGCGTGAGCCCGCCGAGCCAAGGGGGACGAGCATGGGCGTTTCCAGTTTATGAAGCAACGTCGGCCTAGGTACCCGCTAGGCGGGGCATCCGGTAACATGTTACAATTGGAATATGAGGGTTCACCAAAAAAAGGGGCTCCTCCTATGACGGAAGCGGCCAGAAAAATGAGGGCCTTGAGGGCTAGGTTGAGAGCCCGTGGTCTGCGCCCCATCCAGCTTTGGGTACCGGATACGCGCTTATCGGGCTTTATTGAGGAAGCCAGAAGGCAGTCTGCGCTCGTCAGCCGCTTAGCAAGCGAGCAGCAAACGCTTGATTGGGTCGAGGCCGCAAGGGACACCGAAGGCTGGGATTGGAGCTGAAACGCGGGGACATTGTCCTCTGTGTCGCTCCCGGAGACTACGGAAAACCCCGCCCTGCGGTGATCGTTCAGTCGGATATTTTTAACCCCACGCACGTAAGCATCGTCATTTGCCCAATTACGAGCACACTGCAAGACGCGCCGCTTTTCCGCCTCGATGTAGAACCTTGCAACGAAACAGGTCTCGTTAGGCCCTCACAGATCATGGCGGACAAGATCACAGCCCTAAAACAAGAAAGGATCCGGGCCAGGCTTGGCAAGATTGATGAGCACTTGAGGGTCAGGCTGGATAGGGCCCTAGCCCTTTTCCTTGGTTTTGCCAGGTAAGCTTAGAAACGCTGACCATGCAAAACGTCGCCCATACCTTCC
>WOZJ01000070.1 GCA_011620345.1 Nitrospirota bacterium | reverse complement strand
GTTCTTAAATCTTAAAAAATCCTCTCCCAAGTTTTGGAACACTCGCCTAGCCGCTCAAACCCTCATGAGCGATGAGGCCGTATTTCTTCGTATACATGCCGGTTGAAAAGGCTAAGGGTACGCTTGACACTTTTGGGCCCTAATCCTTAGGATGAACTTGGATTTATCATGAGCAATCCATCCAAGGAGCGCGGCTAGCGTGGACGACATGTCCAAGGTCTATGTCATGGTGTTGCGTTGCCCCGATCGGCCGGGCATTGTCCATCAGGCGACGGGGGCGATCCTGAGCGTTGACGGAAACATCATCGAGAACGCACAGTTCACCGATCCGGACTCCGGGATGTTCGTGATGCGTACACGTTTCCGCAGCAAAGCCGACGCCCAAGCGGTGCGAGGGTCGTTCGCGGCCGAGCTCCCGAGCAACGAGTTCGACGTCCGAGTGCGGCCCGAAACCGAGCGACTCCGAGCGCTGGTGATGGTCTCTCGATTCGACCACTGCCTGCTCGACCTACTCTACCGCCACGGCAACGGGGAGTTGGACGTCGACATCCCCCTCGTGGTGTCCAACCATACCGATTGCAAACGCCTCGTGACCGAGCGTGGCATCCCGTACCTGCATCTGCCCGTGTCGGCCGCGACGCGCCACGAGCAAGAGCGGCGGCTGCGCGAGGTGATCGCCGAACATCGCATCGACATGGTGGTGCTCGCCCGCTACATGCAGATCCTCTCCGCGGAGCTGTGTGCCGAGCTGCGCGGGCGCGCGATAAATATTCATCACTCGTTCTTGCCCGGGTTCAAAGGCGCACGGCCCTATCACCAAGCGCACGAGCGCGGGGTGAAGCTGATCGGCGCAACCGCGCACTACGTGACGGCCGACTTAGACGAAGGGCCGATCATCGAGCAGGACGTCATCCGCGTCAACCACACTCACGATGCCGAGGCGCTCGCCCGTCTCGGCCGCGATGTCGAGCGCAGCGTGCTGTACCGAGCCGTGCAAGCACACGCGCAAGATCGAGTGATCCTGATTGGCGACCGCACGATCGTCTTCAGCTGAGCGTCATCTCTCCCTTTACTGCTTTGGCAACACGTACCACAGGATGGCCAAGAAATGGCAGGCACTTCCGCCCAACACGAAAAGATGCCAAACCGCATGGTGGAAAGGCAAGCGTTTCCACATGTAAAAAGGAACGCCAAGGGTATAGAAGAGCCCTCCTGCAAGCAGCCAGGCGATCATCCCCAATGGCAACATCTCGAGCATTGGCTTAACGGCAACGATCACCAGCCACCCCATGGCGATATAAAGCGATACTCCAAGGTAGCCGAACATTTTCGACTTATTCCACAGAATGGCCTTTACGACGATCCCGCAGACGGCCATGGCCCAAATAGCGCTGAAGAGAGCCCAGCCCCATGGCCCTCGCATGAGTACCAGCGTAACCGGCGTGTATGTTCCAGCGATCAACAAAAAAATGGCAGAATGATCCAGAATTCGAAAAATCTTTTTGGCCCGGGGTGCGGGCACGCTGTGGTAGAGGCTTGAGGCGCTGTAGAGAAAGACCATCGTTGCCCCATAAATGCAAAGGCTTACCACGTGCCAAGCATCCCCGCGCTTTCCTGCAAGAGTTGCCAAGATAGCCAAAGCCGCGATGCTCAAGGCTGCCCCTAGGCCATGCGTAATGGCGTTTGCAACCTCCTCACCCACGCTGTACCGGCCACCTTCCTTGGAACGCCCGGTTTTCCCCCGGACCGTTTCTTCCGAAAAGGCGCCCAATACCGCCGAATCCCCCGTAGAATCGTCCATGGTGATCCTTTCGCCCTTACTTCAGGCTTCTGTCCAAACGCTCATTCATGCCAAAAGAAGACAGCCCTACGCATCCGCCCTTCCGTAGTCATCCTCAATCCGCTCGATATCGCTCTCGCAAAGCTTCGCTCCGATCTGGGTTTCGATGAGGACAAGCTCGGCATCCTCGGAAGCGTTCTCGAGACGGTGGAGCTGGCCTTTTTGAATCGCGATCGAATCGCCCGCTTTGAGAGGCCACCTTTCCCCGTCAATCGTGATGAACGCCGATCGAGCAGACACGACCGCCCACACCTCGTCGCGGTGGAAGTGGCGCTGGTAGCTCAGCCTAGATTGAGGGGAAACCCTAAGGCGCTTTACCTTGTATCCCTGCCCTACAGAGAGCACATCGCCGCTACCCCATGGCCGCCGATCGATAGACTCCCCTTTGGGAGCCTTACCGCAAAACGCCAGGCTTGCAGCCCCTATAACGCCCGCATCGTCCCCTAGCTTGGCCTTGAGTAAGCTCATCCCCTGAACAAGGTTCGGCATGGCACGCCGCTTTATTTCGCGGATGGCCGCCTTGGAGAACCCCTCCCAAAGGTTTGCAAGCCCCCCACCGACGACGATCGCCTCGGGGTTGTAAAGGTTCGCGAGCGAGGCGCACAAAACCCCCAAATCTTTGCCGAAGCCTTCCAAGACCTCCAGAGCGCCTTGGTCTCCCCTGCGGGCCATCAAAGCGACCCTTTGGGCAAGCTGAAGCCCCGGCCCGTCCTCTATGCCCTTTTCGCCCATCGAGCGCTTGACCCTGCTCAAAAGCCCCCGCGTTGAGAGGTAAACCTCGGCACATCCAAAGCTTCCACAGCTACACTGCGGCCCGTCGGGAAACAGGCTCACATGGCCTATTTCGGCCCCCATCCCGGACGAACCTTCAAACAGCCGCCCCTGGCTCACAACTGCTCCGCCAAGGCCCGTCCCGAGCGTGAGAAAAACAAAATGCCCAAGCCCTTCTGCCGAGCCCTTCCAGCGCTCCCCCAGGGCGGAGGCACTCGCATCCTTGATAAGGAAAACAGAAATGCCAAACCTTTTCTCGAGCCGCTCTTTCAGGTTGACATTCTTCAAGGCAGGACAGTTTGGAGGGTCAAGAAGGACGCCGGTCTTGGGCTCCAAAGGGCCAGGACATCCGACCCCGAGCGAGGCCGCCTTCAACCCTTTTTGGTCGGCCATGCATTGAAGGCCATCAATGAGCGAATAAATCGCATCCAGCGCATCTTGAAGCCCCACGTCAACGCGGCTAGGACGTTTCTCGCGAAAAAGGACCTCCCCTTCCGGGGTCACGACCCCTCCCTTCACGTACGTTCCGCCCAAATCCACGCCGATCACTACAGTGGGGAGCTTATGCATATGGATAGCGTAGCACACCTGCAGGCCGGCCTACCAAGCCTATGCTGCCGAAAATCGAGGATCGACTCGCTTCTGCTATAATTTTAGGAAAATTTAAACATGCGAAGCGTAGGAGACAAGATGGATTTCCTGCGGATTCTGGTCGCCATTCTCTTGCCGCCGCTTGGCGTATTCCTCCAGGTCGGGATCGGGAAGGACTTTTGGATCAACATTATCCTGACATTGCTTGGCTACATCCCTGGCATCGTTCATGCCGTGTGGATCATCGCCAAACGCTAAAGGGGCTCGGCACGCCCCCCTCGTTTATGCCGGTCGCTCGGCCCAGAAACCATTGATCGAACAAGGCCTCATCGCTCCCCCATGGCCTAAATTTAGGCATCGAGGATGTGGTATCGCTTAATCCTGTGGCGGAGCACGTTGCGGGTGATGCCCAGAAGCTGGGCCGCCTTGACCTGGTTGCCCTTGGAAATTTCGAGCGCCCTTCGGACCGCCGCCTCTTCGAGCCGATCGAAAGCCGTCCCCGGGTTCTTCATGAGAAACCTCTCAAGGCTTGCCTCGAAGGGTTCTTCTTGCCCTGTCCCGATGGCTTCCGGCTCTAAATCGAGCGTGTATGGGGGGATGGAGAGTTCCAAGGGAGTAATCTTGCCCCCCTTGGCCTTGAGCCCGGCCTCCCTTAGGGTATTCTCAAGCTCCCTTACGTTGCCCGGCCAGGTATAGGCGAGGAGCACGTCCATCGTTTCTTGGGTAACGTGGAGGTAAGGGTTGGCGAGCTCGCTCCTGAACTTGCCTAAAAAATGCTCCACAAGAAGGGGAATGTCTTGTCTTCTCGCCCTTAAGGGCGGAAGGTTCAACCTTACGACGTTGAGCCGGTAATATAGGTCTTCTCGAAACGTCCCGCGCTTAAGGGCCTCTTCGAGGTCTAGGTTTGTGGCCGCGACAATCCGCACGTCCAGTTGGACGGGCTCTTTCCCTCCCACGCGGTAGATCTCGCGCTCCTGAAAGAACCGAAGCAGTTTGGCTTGGATTGGCAAGGAAAGCTCGCCCACCTCGTCCAAGAACAAGGTCGAACCGTCGGCAACCTCGAACAAGCCTTTTTTTCTCGCAGCGGCGCCCGTGAATGCGTCCTTCTCGTGGCCGAACAGCTCCGACTCGATCAGGCTCTCCGGAATGGCCGCGCAGTTGATGGCCACCATCGTGGAATCCCTACGGCTAGAGTGTTCGTGGATCTTCTTGGCAACCAGCTCTTTGCCCGTACCCGACTCTCCCCATAGCAGCACCGTCGCCTCCGTCCTGGCAAGCCGGCCTATCATCTTGTAGACTTCTTGCATCAAGACGCTTTGGCCGACAAGCTCGCTTTCTTGGGGCGGAAGGGGGCTCTTGGGCCCTCCGATCGATTCCAGAAACCCACGGACCTCGAGGGCCTTCGCGACGAGCTCGGAAAAGGCCTCGACGTCGAAAGGCTTGAGGAGGTAATCGTAGGCCTCGAGCTTCATCGCGTTGATGGCCGTCTCGGTCGTCCCGAAGGCGGTCATGACGATCACGGGAAGCATGGGGAACTCGCCTCGGATCCTGCGAAGCACTTCAATTCCGTCCTCGTAGGGCATCTTGACGTCCAAAAGGACAAGGTCGGGTTGGTCTTCCCTTAGCTTCCGCATGCCCTCTTTTGAGTCGTAGGCAGATAGTACCTCATAGCGACCCTTGAAGATCCGCCGGAACGAGTAGTGGATGTTCCGCTCGTCGTCGATGACCAAGATGCGCTTCATCGTTA
>WOZJ01000069.1 GCA_011620345.1 Nitrospirota bacterium | reverse complement strand
CTTGTCCAGCTCTCTTTGCGCCGGGCCTAGAAAGACCCGGCTATCAGATGGGAAGATAGGCGGGACATTCTTGTCCCGCATTTGCAAGCCTCGGCTTTGCATGCGACCAAGGGCATTTTTCGTGTACGAAGGGTTGTGGATCCCCTTACTCAAGCGTATGCTAAAGACATACAAAGAACGGTTTTATGGAAGGAGGGCAGGGTGTACCAAGCGAACCTTTTCGTGCCTTGTTTGGTCGATCTAGCCCTTCCGGACATAGGGTTCGCCACGCTTAACCTCCTTCGTCGCTTGGGGGTCGAGGTGAACATTCCGGATACGCCCGGCTGCTGCGGACAGCCTTTTTTGAACGAAGGTCGCCCCAAAAGGGCCCGCGCCTTGGCGCGCGGGGTCATAAGTGCCGTGGAGAACGGAAAACCTCTCGTCGTTCCCTCGGGCTCTTGCGCGGAGATGATCAAGTTCCACTACCCAACGCTTTTTGAAGACGAGCCCAGAATGCAAGCGAAAGCGCTCGAGCTTGCCCAAAGGACGTTCGAGCTTTCCTCGTTCCTCGTGGATGAGCTTGGAATCGAAGGCATCGGCCTGGATATCCAAGGCAAGGTTGCCTACAGGCCCTCATGCAGGGCCCTTCGGGGTCTTGGCGTCCGCTCCCAGCCCTTGGCGCTGCTTTCATCGTCAAGAGGACAAGGGGCCAGTGAGCTCGAGTCTGCCGAGGCCTGTTGCGGGTTTGGGGGTGCGTTTTCCTTCCATCTTCCAGAAGTTTCGAAGGCGATGGCTCATGCGAGGCTCGAGCCGTTCCTTCAAAGCGGAGCCGAGGTGCTCGTCGTGATCGAGCCCGGTTGCATGACCCACCTAAGCCGGGCACTCGGCAAGCACGAAACGAAGCAGGTGCGGCACATCGCAAGCGTGCTCTACGAGGCGCTCGAGCGGAGGGCCAGGCCATGAGGTCGATCCCGTTTCGGAGGGTAGCAAAAGACGCGCTCGAGGACCAAGACGCCCAGCGTCTTTTGAAGATCCTGCCCTTTGCCTTTAGGGCGCTCAGGGAGGCGGCGCTCTCCGAGCTTCCGGATCCAAAGGGTGCGCTTAAAAAGGCGGCAGAGATCAGGGCGGATGCGCTCGAGGTGTTGCCAGAGCTTCTGGAAACGTTCGAAAAGAACGCGAAAGCGAACGGAACTAACATCCACTGGGCCAGGGACGCCAAGGAGGCAAGGCTGATTGTGCTTGGTCTCCTTGGGGCGCAAAACTCCAAGACGGTGCTTAAGTCTAAGTCGATGCTCACCGAAGAGATAGGGCTAAGGGAGTTTCTTGGTGAGGAAGGCTTCGAGACACTAGAGACGGACTTGGGAGAGTTCATCTGCCAAGTGCTAGGGCTTCCTCCGTTTCACATCGTCGGGCCCGCCATCAACGTGCCCGTCGAGCGGGTTTCGGCGTTGTTTTTGGATATGGGTTTCATTCAAGGACCCGTCACCGACCCTGTGGCACTGGGCGTTGCGGCTAGGGAATTTTTCAGGCGAAAGTTCTCCGAGGCCAAGGTTGGGATCACGGGGGTGAACTTTGCCGTTGCCGAAACTGGCTCGATCTTGGGCGTCGAGAACGAGGGCAATATCCGCTTCCTAAAGTCCGTCCCAAAGGTTCAGGTTTCGCTCATGGGAATCGAAAAACTCGTACCAACCATCGAAGATGCCTTTTATGTCCTTCGGCTGCTGCCCCCAAGCTGTACGGGCCAGAGGATGTCGGCCTACGTCACGATAGATTCGGGCCCAAGGCGCTTTGGCGAGTTCGATGGCCCGGAGGAGCTTCACGTTGTGATCGTGGACAACGGGCGCTCGAAGATATACGAAGACCCCAAAACACGCCCTGCCCTGGCCTGTATCCGTTGCGGGGCGTGCTTGAACGTCTGCCCGGTCTACGCCCAGGTCGGCGGCTACCCTTACGGGTTTGCCTACTCTGGGCCGATGGGGCTTGTCTGGACTCCCATGCTTGTCGGGCTAAAGGCCGCCAACGAGCTCCTTCAAGCCTGCAGTCTCTGCGGGGCGTGTAAAGAGGTCTGCCCTGCCGGGATCGACCATCCAATGCTTATCCTCGAGCTTCGAAAAAAGCTCGCCAGAAAGCGTCTGCTTTCTTTGGAAGGGATAGCGTACGGCGTGGCTGGCTTTGGGCTGTCGGGGGGCATGAGAGAGAACCTTGGGCTGAAAATCTTGAGGCCATTTTACAACGCGCTAGGCAGGAGGTTTGGCCTTCCTTTGCTCGCCCCTCGGCGTTTCCGGGAGGCTTTCGGGGCAGCCCAAAACAAGGAAAAAATGCCGTGAACGCGCGCGATGCCATCCTTGGGCGGCTGAAGAAGGCCCCTAGAGAATCAAGGCAACCAGAACGGCTCGGTGATTTCCAGGCAAGGGCGCCAGGAAAAGACGGCCTGACCGAGCGTTTCATCGAGCGGCTTAAGCAAAACTCTGCCATGGTTATCTTAGAAAAAGAAAGCGGTGACGTCGGGAGCGCGCTCCTTAAGGCTCTCCAGAGCGAAGGCATCGAAAGGGTGGTGTTTACAAGGGCTGCCGACGCGCTCCTTGGCCCAGCATTCCAAGAGGCGATGCAGACCTCGGGGGTCGTAGGAACCCTGGCTCCAGAGGACGAGGAAGGCCTTAAAAGGGCGGCCTTTCAGGCCTATGCGGGGGTGAGCGTTGCCAAGTGGGGCGTTTCTGAGCTAGGCGCCCTGGCGCTTGTGCACGGGAAGGAAAACCCGAGGCTCCTTAGCCTTGCCCCTCCTTTGAGCGTGATCGTTTTGAAGGCCGGAAGTATTTTAGAGGACTTGAGAGCCCTCGCAATCGCGCTTGCCCCACCCTTGGCGATGCCCTCCCAAGTGACGCTCGTTTCTGGCCCGAGCCAAAGCGCGGATATCCAAGGGGTGCCGTTTTTCGGGATGCACGGACCAAAGAAACTTTTGGCCGTCGTGTTGCAAGATGGCCCAAGCAAGGAAGGTTGAACCGAAGGAGGTTTAGGTGGGCCAGAATTCGTTGAAGGCCAACGTTTGGGACGCTGGGCTTTGCACGGGCTGCGGAGCCTGCGTGGGGTTATGCCCCTACCAGGGGTTTTGGGAGGATGACGTCCGGCAGGTTTTTTCTTGCAGCCTTTCCAACGATGAGGGCCGTTGCAGCGCCTATTGTCCCCGCTGGAATTTAAGGCTAAGCGAGATCTACGGTCCGCCCTCCAACAAAGGTGGGAGCACGCCCGAGCTTGGGCGCATACGGGGCTATAGGCTCGCAAGGGCAAGCGACCCAATGCTCCGGGCCAAGGCCCAGCACGGCGGGACGCTGAGCGTGCTTCTAGCCATGGCGCTCGCTCAAGGGTTTGCGGACGTCGCCGTCGTGGCGGGCAAGAAAGAGAGCCTTGCCATGACGCCCGCGCTCGTTTCGAGCCCAAAGGAGGTCATTTCTTACGCGGGCAGTACCCTTTTTGTCTCTCCTACCGTGTCCGGCTACCATGCGGCGAGAAAGGCCGGGTTCAAGCGCATCGGGGTTGTAGCCACGCCTTGCCAGGCCCAGGCGCTTGCCAAGATCCGGAGCGTTTCGGAACGCTTCGAGGACCACCCTGGCGATGCGCTTTCTATCGTTTTGGGCGTGTTCTGCGGGTGGACGCTTTCGCTTAGGCCCTTCAAGGAACGCCTGAAGGAGCTTGGGGTCGGAAGGCTCGTAGCGATGGACATTCCGGCGGGAAAGGGAACGCTCGAAATTCTTGGGGATTCGGGCCTAGCGGAGCTGCCCTTCGATGGGTTCGAGCCCATGATCCGGGAGGCATGCGCCTTCTGCCTCGATACGACGGCCGAGCTTGCCGACATCTCTGTGGGCTCGGCAAGAACCAACGAGCCCTGGGAGGAGATGCGAACCTGGAACCAGGTACTCATCCGCTCGGAGCGCGGAGAGGCGTTTTTTTCGCAAGCCGTAGAGCTTGGCGTTTTGGAGGTCCGCGAGGCTCCCAGGGGCGCGCTCGAAGCGCTCAAGACGGCGGCCAGGGCCAAAAAACAAAAGGCCATCCGGGCGTTACGTCAGAAGACGGGTCCTGGTCCGAAGCTTGGCTATCTCGACATCCAAGACCCCTTTTTGCCAAAGTTCCTCGAAGCCATCGAAACGGAAGGGGGTAGCCATGAAGGAGCTCATTGAGGATTGCCCCGGCAAGAGGGCGCTGTTTCTCGGCAACGAGGCTATCGCCCGCGGGGCGCTCGAGGCGGGCCTGGGCGTTGCGGCAAGCTACCCCGGAACGCCGGCCTCCGAGATCCTGGAGAGCCTGGCACTGGTCGCTTCAGAGGCCAACCTCTACACCGAGTGGTCGGTCAACGAGAAGGTCGCTATGGAGGTCGCAGCGGCCGCCTCTTTCGCGGGTATTCGGTCGCTTGCTGCCATGAAGCAGAACGGCCTGCACGTGGGCTCGGATTTTCTTTTGCACTTGGCGCTCTCTGGCGTGCGTGCGGGGATGGTTCTCGTGTTCGCCGAAGACCCGGGAGCGCACTCGAGCGTGAACGAGGCCGACTCGCGCTACTTTTCCAAGATGCTCGAGCTTCCGCTTTTCGAACTCTCCGATGTCGAAAGCGCGAAGGAAGTCATAAAGCTTGCCTTCGAAATATCGGAAGCCTTTAAGATTCCGGTGCTCGTAAGGAGCGTGACCAGGCTTTCGCACGCAAGCGGCGTCGTGGAGCTCGGTCCGTTGCCCAAACCCCGAAGGAACGCAGTATTCCGGCATGAGGGCTTCATTCTCGACCCGGACTTGGGAGCGATGATCTCCGCGCCGGTCCCTTTGAAGCGCATGCTTCTGCAAGAAAAGCTCGCTGGCCTGAAGGCCAGGTTTGAAGAGTTCCCCTTGAACCGTTACTTTGGGCCCGATAAGCCCGAAACCCTGCTTGTTGCCTCCTCCGTGGCCGTCCTTTACGCTTTTGAGGCGATCGAGAGGCTAAGCGCCTGGGACAAGGCGGGCCTTCTTGCGCTCACGACAACCTACCCATTGCCAGAAGGCCTGCTCAAGGCGCATCTCAAAGCCCCGGGGCGGGTCTTTATCGTCGAGGAGGGGGTGTCGTTTCTAGAGCAGTCCCTCAAGGCGTTCGTGGCAGAGCATCATGGAGAGCTTGGACAAAAACGCTTCCTAGGCAAGGACGAAGGCACGCTGCCTGGCGTTGGCGAGCTCAACGTTGATGTCGTCGCCGAGGCGTTGGCAGGAGCACTGGGGCTCTCCTACGAGCCCGTCCCCAAGGCCTACGCATCAAAGGCCGCAGAGGCCACCCTTATGCACGCCCCTCAAAGGGAGCTTGCCTTCTGCCCTGGCTGTCCGCACAGGGCCTCGTTCTTTTCGGTCGCGAAGGCGTTAGCCCTGGACGGAAGAGGCGGGTTTGTCTGCGGGGACATCGGCTGCTATACGCTTGCCATGCTGCCCGCTGGATTCCAGGTGATCAAGACGCTCCATGCGATGGGCTCTGGAACGGGCCTTGGCTCCGGGTTCGGAAAGCTGGGGAGGTTTGGGTTTGACCAGCGCACCCTTTCCGTCATGGGCGATTCGACGTTCTTCCACACGGGCCTTCCTGCGCTTATCAACGCCGTCCACAACCGCTCCGACCTCCTTTTGGTGATCCTCGACAATCAAGGCACCGCGATGACGGGCTTCCAACCCCATCCGGGGCTTGCCTTTGATGCAGAGGGTAAGGGGGCCATGGCCGTGGATATTGAAGGGGTTTGTCTTGCGATAGGGGCAAAGGTTTTCGTGGCCGACCCCTTCGAGCTTCAAGAAACCGAAAGGCTTCTGCTTGGCATGATGGGCGAAAAAGGGGAGGGGGTTAGGGTGCTGATCTTAAAGCAGCCCTGCGCGCTCTCTCCTCAAAGGAAGGGCAAGGGGGCCTACGAGGTCGCGGTGGACGAGGCGGTTTGCCTTGGAGAGGCCTGCGGGTGCAACCGCTTCTGCACGCGGGTCTTTCGCTGCCCTGCGCTTTTCTGGGACAAAAATGCAAAAAAAGCGCGCGTGGACGACGTGCTCTGTGCAGGCTGCGGGGTTTGCGCACAAATCTGTCCCAGTGGGGCGATACAAAAAAAGGAGCTCGTATGGGCGGCATAGGGCTTGAAAAAGACCCCTGGAACGTGATCCTTACGGGCGTGGGAGGCCAAGGCAATGTCTTTGCTTCCAGGATGCTGGCTAAAATGCTCGCGGCAAAAGGCCTTTGGGTGACGATCGGCGAGACGTTCGGGGCCACCCAGCGGGGCGGATCGGTCATGAGCCATGTCCGGGTTTCTGTAGACAGGCGCCTTTTGAGCCCGCAGATCCCCAAAGGTGCCGCCGACTGGGTCGTTGCACTCGAGCCGCTCGAGGCGCTGAGAGTCCTCGAGGGGTTTGGCAGCCCGGAGGTCCGGATGGTTCTCAACGATAGGCCTGTCTATCCTATGGGCGTCATTGCGGGCGAGATGGACTACCCGACCCAAGAGGCCTTAAGGGCAGACTTGGATGCGCTCTCCAAGGAGGCCTTCTGGCTTGATTTGACAGGTATCGCCAAGGCCTTGGGCAGCCCTGCGCTTGCGAGCACGGCAATTCTTGGCGCATTCGTCGCGAAAAGTGGGCTTTCGCTTACCAAAGAAGACGCATTTTTGGCGCTTAAGGACTCTATCCCGGAAAAAAAGCTTGCTTCCAACCTTGAAGCGTTCGAAGCGGGTCGCCTGGCCGCGGGGGCGTAATCGGCGTATACGCCTTATACGGCATTTTCTGAAGAATTCTCTCCTGGGCTTTCTTTGGGTTTGTCTTTCACCCCGTAGGATTGGAACCGTTCAATCACACGCCGGATTTCATCTTCTGGCAATACCTTGGGTTCGCCGATCTGCAAGGCGATGGTGTACTGGCGGGCGATCGTCTCGACCTCGTTTGCCAGCCAAAGCGCCCTTGGGAGCGTAAGGCCCAAAGCTATCATCCCGTGGTGGGCCAAAAGACAGGCAAAGCGCCCCTCGAGCGCCTTCAAGGCATTTTTTGAGAGCTCTTCGGTTCCAAACGTGGCGTACGGGGCCACGCGGACATCCCCCAAGGCCGCGGCGATCATGTAATGGACGGCAGGAATACCGCGCCCAACGATCGAAAGCGCCGTGCAGTAGGCGGGGTGGGCGTGCACGACGGCGTTGACCTCCGGCCTTGTGGCCATGATATCCCTGTGGAAGCGCCATTCTGTCGAAGGGGCGTGTCGTCCTTCGTAACTTCCATCCATCCTCATGAACACCACATCCTCCGGAGTCATCTCCTCGTAGGGGATTCCAGATGGGGTAATCAAAAGTCCCTCTCCAAACCGAAGGCTTAAGTTGCCCGAAGTCCCCTGGTTGATTCCAAGCGCATTCATTTTCTGCCCGTGCTCTAGGACAGAACGCCTTGCCTTTGCTTCTTCCATGCCTAAGCCCCGTTTAAGGTTGCCAGGGTCCTTTTAGAAACCCCCATGACATTTCACTCGGAAACACGAAAACTCCTCCCATTCCCCAAGACGGGCACTGAGCCAAAATGCAAACGAAATGCTACTTTTGTTCCCTGAGTTTGGACAATAGCCTCAGAATCTCCAGGTACAACCAGACCAGAGTGACCATCAGCCCAAAGGCGGCATACCATTCCATGTACTTGGGCGCCCCCCGGCTGGCGGCTCCCTCGATGAAATCAAAGTCCAAGACGAGGTTTAGGGAGGCGATGACGACGATGAAAAGGCTGATTCCTATCCCAAGCGGGCTGCTATCGAAAAGATAGGGAATTCTGGCTCCAAAAAAACCCATGACGAAATTCAGGAGATACACGATGGCGATCCCGCCCGTCGCGGCGAAAACCCCCAACTTAAAGTTTTCTGTCGCTCGGATGAGCCGGGATTTGTACGCGAGAAGGAGGGCAAGGAGGATTCCGAAAGTTAAGAAAATCGCCTGAACCGCGATGCCTGGGTAGCTTTTCTCGAAGACGGCCGATATCCCGCCTAGGGCTAAACCCTCGGCCACAGCATAGAGGGGCGCGCCGACAGGAGCGAACGTTTTTTTGAACACTGTAACAAGGGCGATGATAAAGCCGCCCAGAATACCGATAAGAATAAAGGGTTGGATGGCCTGGAGGCTCCCAGTGCTTATAAACCGACTCCAAGTGAAATAGGCAGAAAGGAGAGCGATAACCACAAGGAGCGCCGTTTTATTGACCGTACCCCCGATCGTCATCGATTCTGCAGCATGAACCCTATAATTCCTGAACGCGGTTTCGTTGAGGGCCGGGTTTGCTGTCCTCGCTAAAGCCATGGTGACCTCACTTAAAAGAAGTTTAGGTTTTTAGGAAGATGGTCCATCGACGGTTTTGCTACCATCGTCCATCTTTAGGCTCGAACGCGTGCGAGCCCGAAAAAGACGACCGTTGAGGGTTGCTTAAGGGAGTATTCAAGCACCCAAGCAGGCTTTCTCAAAAGGAATTCAAAGCCGCCTCCCTCGCGGTGGGCCCTAGGCTTGACCTAAGGGGATACCGTGGATTTCGCGTCCTTTCCATCCATCATACCGATTGCTCGTCTTGAAGGGCTCGAATGCGCCCCCTTTGGCCGCCTTGGCAGTTCTTTGTAGGAGCTTTTCTTGCTCTTCGGCCGAAAGCGGCACGAAATTGCTGGCAAGACGTGCTTGGTTCCGTACGAGCTCTAACGAGTCCATGCCAGAGACAATCGTAGAGACGGGTTGACTCCAGACGTAAGTCAGGGCCTCTTGGGGGGTAACCACGCCGGCTTTCAGCAAATGGCCGTCGGCCAGCGTTTTCATGGCGATGGCCCCGATGTTGCGTTCGACAAGGACAGGCAGGACGTTCTTTTGAAAGCTCTTGAAATGCGCATCGAGCACGTTCACGGGCATCTGGACCGTATCCCAGTCGAACCCCTTAGAGAGCATGTCGAGATGAATCTTTGGGTCTTTATGGCCCGTAAACCCAACGAACCGCACTTTCCCCGATTTCTTGGCCTCGTAGGCCGCCTCGATCCCGCCATCCTTGGCAAAAATGAGGTCAGGATCGTCCTCATAGACGACCTCGTGGAACTGCCAAAGGTCGATAAAGTCGGTTTTGAGCCTCCTTAGGCTGTCTTCGAGTTGGCTTAGGCTGGATTTTTTATCCCGGCCGTGCACCTTGGTCATGAGGAAGGCTTTCTGTCGGTACCCCCCTTGGAGGGCCTTGCCTACGATCTCCTCCGAGCGCCCGTGGTGGTATTCCCAGGCGTTGTCGAGAAAAGTGATGCCTAGGTCTATTGCCTCCCGGACAAGCCTGATCGCTTGCCGCTCGTCTTTAATCGTGCCGACATGATACCCGCCAAGTCCAAGAATGGGGACCGAAACGCCGGTTTTTCCGAGCGGGCGCTTGGGGATGGGTTTATCCGGTAAGAGTGCCCATGCTCTTGCAGGGAGGCTTGCGGCACAAACGCCGATCAACGTTTGTCTAAGGAAGTCTCTCCTGTTCGGATGTTTCGGCGCTTTCACGATTTCTTCCTCCTTAGGATTAATCAAAAAATTACCGAGCGGTTCTATTCTACTTCAAGTGGCTCGGCATCAAAATGCCCCGGGGCCTTAGGGCTCTTCCAGACGCTAACCCCTTCACCCATGGCGTTTTTGATAAGCGACACCCCTTGGTTGAACTCATTGTAGAATTTTATTATCCTAAAAGAAAAATCATCCTACCCTACAAGCCAAGGAGGGGGTTATGCCTTGGAATGAGCACGATTACCCCGTTTCATGGAAAAATTTTACGGCCCCAGTTCGAAAAAAAATGATCGAAATCGGAAATGCCCTGCTCGAAGAGGGTTATCCCGAAGAGAGGGCTATCGCCATCGCGACCGCTCAGGGCAAGGAGTGGGCGGAAAACAGGGACAAGCAAGTGCGAAAAAAGGGGACTTGAGCCATGGATAGGGAATCCTTTCCCCCTCAAGGACAAGATAAGCAGCCAGGCGTTCAAAAGGAAATGACCCCGAAGCCCCAAGGCGAGGCATTGGGCTACAAGCCTGCAGGAAAGCTTTTAGGGAAGCGAGCCATCGTGACGGGTGGGGATAGCGGAATCGGTAGGGCCGTGGCTATCATGTTCGCTCTGGAGGGAGCCGATGTCGCCGTCGTCTACCTCGACGAAACCGAGGATGCCCGCGAGACTTTAGGGCATATTTCGGCATCGGGAAGAAGAGGCCTGCTTTTTGCGGGTGATGTCGGATCCCGACCATTTTGTGAGCGTGTGATCGAAGAAACGGTTCAGCATTTTGGGGGGCTGGATATCCTGGTGAACAACGCCGGGGAGCAGCATGTCAGGGAGCGCCTCGAGGACATCGAAGACGAGCAAATCGAAAGGACTTTCCGCACGAACATCTTCTCCCAGTTCTACCTGACCCGTGCCGCTTTGAAGCACTTGGGCCCTGGCAGCTCCGTGATCAACACGGCCTCCGTGACGGCCTATTCCGGCCACCCCTTACTCTTGGACTATTCTTCAACCAAAGGGGCTATAGTTGCCTTCACCCGATCCTTGTCCCTTCAGCTGGCCCCTAGGGGGATTCGGGTCAACGCCGTGGCCCCTGGGCCGATATGGACCCCCCTCATCCCCGCACAAGACAGCTTTACCCCGGAAATGGTCGAGAGGTTCGGGAAGTCAACCCCCCTTGGACGTGCCGGGCAGCCCGATGAAGTGGCTCCGTGTTACGTTTTCCTTGCTTCTTCCGACGCCTCATACATCTCGGGGCAGGTTCTCCACCCCAACGGAGGACAAGTCGTCAACGGCTAGTCTGGTTGAGCAGTCGCCTAGCTTCTTGAAGCACGCGCTCCAAGGAAAACCCGAACGATTTGGCGATGTCGGCTGCGTTTCCTGAAACCCCGAAGCGATCGAGCGTGAGGCAAACCCCTTCATCCGTGGCTACCTTGGGCCATCCGCTCGTCACACCCGCCTCGATGACGATCCGTTTCTTTATGGTACTAGGGAGCACGTTTTCTTGGTAGTCCTTGGGCTGGGCCAGAAAAAGCTCGAGGCAAGGCATGCTAACAACTCTAGAGGCCACTCCCTCCTCCTTGAGGGCCAGGTGGGCGAGCATCGCCAGGTGGACTTCCGACCCCGTTGCTACAAGGATTATTCGGGGTGCATCGTCCTCCGAGTCTAAGAGGGCATAACCCCCTCTTTCAAGTCCTTCTTGTGGGTCCTTGAGTGTCTCTTTCAGGATGGGAAGTTTTTGTCTAGAAAGGATCAATGCTACAGGCCCTTCTCTGTGGCGAAGCGCCCAACTCCACGCCCGGGCGGTTTCGTTGGCATCGGCGGGCCGAATGACTCTCAACCCTGGAATGAGCCTTAGGCTCGCGATGTGCTCGATGGGCTGATGGGTGGGGCCATCCTCACCCACATGGAAGCTATCATGACTGAAGGGGTAAATGACCGACAGGCGCATGAGCGCGGCCAAACGCACGGCAGGGCGCATATAATCGGAAAACACAAGGAACGTGCCGCCGAAAGGAAAAATGCCTCCATGAAGCGCAAGGCCGTTTAAAATGCCCCCCATGGCATGCTCGCGTACACCAAACCGGATGTTGCGTCCAGATGGGTTTTCCTTCTGAAAATCGCCCATCCCTTCCATGTAGGTCATCGAGGAAGGCGCAAGATCGGCCGCCCCGCCGATTAGCGTGGGCAGGTGCTTGGCGAGGGCGTTCAGCACCCTGCCCGAGGCTTCCCTCGTAGAGAGCCGCCCTGCCTCCGGGTAGAATGTTGGGATGTTCTTCAAGGCGTCCTCCGGCAAGCGTCCTTCAACAAGCTCTTTAAAGAGCCCGGCCTTCTTTGGAAAGGCTTGCTGGTAGCGATCGAACAGGTCTTGCCAATCCCTTTCAAGCTTTTCGCCACGTTCTTTGAAAAGCAGTGCCTGTGCCTTGATGGTTTCCGGCACGAAGAACGCCCCTTCGGAGGGGTAGCCGAGCGCTGCCTTGGTTTTTATGGCCTCTTCCGCCCCAAGGGGCGAGCCGTGCGAGGAGGCCTTTCCTTCCTTGCTCGGACTTCCAAACCCTATGCGGGTTTTTGCAATCACAAGCGTCGGCCGCTCGGTTTGGGCCGTGGCCTCGTTGAGCGCGTTGATGAGGGAGGCGCTGTCAAGCCCGTCGGCATGGCAAACGCTCCAGCCGAGCGCCCGGAACATGCCCGCCACGTCCGTCGAGCTCGAAATGGATAAAGCCCCCTCGATCGTGACATCGTTGGCGTCGTAGACGACGGTAAGCTTGCCCAGGCCTAAATGGCCGGCGAGTGCCGCCGCCTCGTAGCAGACGCCTTCCATGATGTCTCCGTCCCCGGCCAGCACGTACGTCCGGTGGTCAACCAGCGGGAACCCGGGCGCGTTGAACAGAGCCCCTAGGTAGCGCTCTGCGATCGCCATCCCGACGGCGTTGGCAAACCCCTGGCCCAAAGGCCCCGTGGTCGTCTCGACTCCAGGGGTCAGGCCGTACTCCGGGTGTCCAGGCGTTTTGCTGCCGAACTGCCGAAAGGCCTTTAGGTCATCGAGGCTCACGTCGTACCCCGTAAGATGAAGGAGGGCGTAGAGCAGCATCGAGCCGTGGCCCGCCGACAGGACAAACCTGTCCCGGTCGGGCCAGGAAGGGTTGACGGGGTTGAATTTAAGGAACCGGTGAAAGATAGTGTGTCCGATTACGGCAGCCCCTAGTACGATGCCAGGATGCCCCGATTGAGCCCGCTCGATCGCATCGATGCCGAGCGCCCGGATCGTGTTGACGGTTAGCGTCTGCTTTGCCGATTCCGTGTTCAAATTCGCGAGGGAATCTTTTGTTTTCATGGCTCTTTTATTGCTGCTGTACCAAGCGGACATAAACCCCTTGGCTTTGGTTTAGCAAACGGTAGGTCCCGTCCTTCTGTCTGGATATTTGCACATCGAGCCGGCCAGGTCCGACCCTGATATTGGAAACGTGCACCGTTTCGATCGAGTCGGGCAGTAGGGGGGAAAGCGTGGCTTGGTTTTGAAGCGCGTCTATTTTGAGGCCGAGCATGCCCTCCAAAAACCCTTGGGTAACGGCCGTTTCGCTCCAGCCCTGGTGCGGCGTGCCTACCTCGACAAACCTGTCTCCCCGGTATACTTCTCCGACAAGCCCAAGCGTGTTCGAGTAGGTGTGCTGGACGTTCGTCATGAACGCCGCGAAGCCCGCGTTCTCGAGCCTTGATTTGTAGTTTGCGAGCGTGAGCCATCCCGTGAACAACGGCCAAACGTTGCCCGAGTGGTAGAGCGTTGGGTCGTAGGCGGGCTCGTCGCTTGCGATGTATCGCGCCCCCCATGGGGTGAGGATTTTTGGGTCGTTCATCACGCCCAGGTTGGCGATCGCCTTTTCTTGCATGCAAAGGCCGAACAAAATGGGAACGCTGGGCGCGATCGTCTTTTCGGCGCTGTAGCCTCCCGTCGCAAGCTTTCTGTCGTTGTAGAATCCTAGAGGGTTCCAGTAGGCTTCAAGCGCGGCGAGCGCCTTGGGCAACCTGTCTTGGGCCATTTTTTGGAGGTCTGGGTTGCTGAACAGCCCTGCCATGGATGCCATATCCTGTAGGCATTGAACGTAAATTCCGGCCAAATAAAAGGTAGTATGCCCTTTGGCGATCTGGTTGTACGCCAACGGTCCCCCCTCGACCCAGCCGTGGCCCTCAAAGTTATCGATCAGGCCGTCTCCGTCGTAGTCGGTAGTCACAAGCCATCGGAACGCTTTTTCGATCGAGGGCCAAAGCTCTTGGAGGAATTCGACGTCCCCCGAGCAATCAAGGTAACGCTTGAGCGCTACAATGTACAGCGGTGTCGAGTCCGCGGCGGCCAGGAAGTAGGGAAAATCGCTCTTCCATCGATCCAGACCAAGCAGCTCGACGGAGGTGGGAAGTTCGTGCATGATCTTGCCAGAATCGTCCTGGTAACGCGCAAGCAGGCGGAAGTTCTCTTTTGATTTTTCCCATTGGTTCGTTAGCGACAAAGAGAGGCTCATCCAGAGGTAGTCCCGCCCGAAGTACCAGGCAAAGCCGGGCCTGCCGTTGTCGAAAGGGATGAAGTCTGCACCCGTCGTCGAGCCGGA
This sequence comes from Nitrospirota bacterium, assembly GCA_011620345.1. GTDB lineage: Bacteria > UBA2233 > UBA2233 > UBA2233 > UBA2233 > UBA2233. The sequence goes on along the minus strand of WOZJ01000069.1, from coordinate 11,074 downwards.
AACGTTTATTCCGGCCACGTAGCCATTGCCGACCCCGGGCGTTTCGAAGTAGAGCCTGTCGGTTGCCATCATCGACCATGCGATCGCCTGTTCGATATAGGTGTTTACGGAGGTCTTGGGGAAAATTTCGATCTTGGGAAACCCGCGAAACGTCCTTCGGGCTTCTTCCTCGGCTTCAATGATGGTGGCCTCTGGGTTGCTTAGGATGCGCAAAAAAAGGTTCTCTGCGTCGCTTGCCCCTATCCCGGCTACGACCAAGTATGCAGGCTTTTTTGGCTCGATGTGTACCTGAACGTATGAGGGCCCCTCCGCGCCGAGATTCGTGCCGGTCACGCCGATCCCTCCGACGATGACCCGTTGTTCTCCTTGTCTATCGAACGTTACCGCCTCGAAGCTGCCGACGCGCGCAGAGCTCCTGCTCACAGGGGCAAGATTGGCGGAAGAGAGCGGCCAGTTGGGCCGGATTTTGGAGCTTACCCGAAAGCTAAACTCTTCCACCCCGCCCTCCGCCTCGATCTTGACGAGCAGGGCAGGTTCTGTGGGATGGGCTACGTAGGTTAAGCGCAAATCGCCGTTTGGCGTGGCAAGCTCTATGGCGCTGGCGTGCTGGGCGATACGGTAGGTTAACGGGACAACGTTGGCGGTATTGCCGTACAGAGGAACAAGCTCGGCCAGCATCTGGAAAGGCGGGCTCCAGACCTCGCCCGAGCCGTCTTCCCGTCCTGCAAAAAACATGCGCCTGCCGGTAACATCGAAAAAGCGCTCCGCCATCGCTCCGTGGCTCAAGGGTGGCGTTTCTTCGAGGGCTTGGGGGGACTGAGAGCGGTTGATTGAAAGCATACCGAGCGCTTCTTGAGTTTGGAATGCGCCAACCATAGAAATGGCCAACAGGGTGAGGCCAGCCCTTGCATGTGCTCGCACGGTCAACCTCTTTTCTCAAAAAAGGCTTTCAGAAGGCCCGTAAAAAGTCCCACCTTAACACAATCGCAGGGTTTGGTCTAGCTTGAGTTTGGCCTGAATAGCTTAACGGCCACTCAAGCGCAGATCGAGGCAGGCCGTGAAAACGCCCTCTTCCTTGCCCGACGGCCCCGCATAAATTTTCGGCCATCCAAAGCGGCCTGGGCCAATGATCGCGCTCTCTCCGATGAAATTCCCGCTAGTCTCGTTTGCGCTCACCAAAAAGATACGGTTGGCCTTCGACCAGGAAGCCAAAATGTTGAAGTAGAGCGTGCGGTAAAAGTTGTCGATTGCCTGAGAGTCGATCAAAACGTGGCCGGAGTAGGCCGTAGGGCTAAGGTGGACCCGAGCCCCGTGTTGGGCGCTGTATCGGACAACCTCCGGGTAGAGGTAGTTGTCCTGGCAGACGGCGATACCCATGGGGCCCCAGGGGGTTTCAAAAACCATGGGGGTGTCCCCTTCGCTTGCCCAAAGCGGCTCTCTCGAGACCGTATGGAGCTTGCGGAAGCCGAAGGCCCCGCCTGATGGCGGGATGATGGCGGCCGCATCGTAGAGCTTACCCGTACCGGGGTCGTGCTCTGGCATCCCGACGACTACCCAGAGGTTCAACCTGGCCGCGAGATTGCCGAGCCGACCTGTCGAAGGCCCAGGGATGGTCTCGGCCAACTCTCGGTTGCGTGCCTTGTCCGAGCCGTATCCAACGAGCGCCATTTCAGGGAACAAGACGAATTCCGCGCCTTGATCTTTGGCCTGAGCCATGAAGGCCTCTATTTTTTGAAGGTTGGCGTCTTTGTCGTATGGCTCCGCGCTAAAAGCCGTCGTTGCGATGCAAAGCGAGTCTTTGTAGTGGAGGGCTATGGCATTCGGCGCCAGCGACATCCAAAACCATGCGAGCGCTCCCAGCAGGACGGCGTAGGGCCAAAAAGAGGTTTGGAGGCTAATGGGTGGTCTCATGACTTTAGGGATAGATGCCTCTAAGTTCGATCGCCCTGGCCACGCGTTCGATTCCCAACGCCTGTGCGGCCGTCCGGTTGTCGATGCCTTTTTCTTTGGCCTTTGCGAGCACGGAATGGAACGCACAAACGATGATGTCCTTGAGCCTTCGGTTGACTTCGTCCTCGCTCCAGAAAAACGACTGGAGGTCTTGAACCCATTCAAAATACGAGACGATCACGCCACCCGCATTGCACAGGATGTCGGGCACGATAAATACGCCCTTCTCCAAAAGAATCCTCTCACCCTCCGGCGTTGTCGGCCCGTTGCCGCCCTCGGCGAGCACTTTTGCGCGGATCCTATGGGCGTTCTCTTCCGTGACCTGGCGGGCGACGGCGCAAGGCAAAAGCACCTCGCACTCGAGTTCCAAAAGCTCCGCGTTCGAGACGGCCTCGGCCTTGGGGAACCCTTTGAGAGCGCCGTGAACCTTGACGTGCTCCATCAGCTCTTCAAAGCGGATTCCGTCTGGGTTGCAGAGCCCGCCCGTCACGTCGCTCACGCCAACAAGCCTTAAGCCGGAACCCTCCAGGAACTTTGCCGCGCCCTGCCCCACGTTGCCAAAGCCTTGGATGACTGCCCTTGCGCTTTGGGGGGCGATGCCAAGGAGCGCTAGCGCCTCGAGTGCGGTGATCCCCGCGCCACGCCCTGCCGCCTCGTCCCTTCCGAGCGAACCGCCAAGCAAAACAGGCTTGCCCGTGACGATCGCGTGTACCGAGTACCCCTTATGCATGGAATAGGTATCCATCATCCAAGCCATTTCTCTTGGGCCTGTGCCCAAGTCCGGTGCGGGGATGTCGCCCTCCGGGTTGATCATTATGCTGATCTCGGTCGTAAACCTGCGCGTTAGGTTCTCAAGTTCTTTGAGGGACAGGGCTAGAGGGTCGACGGTCACCCCTCCCTTGGCCCCGCCGAACGGGATACCGACGAGCGAGCATTTCCAGGTCATCCACATGGCAAGTGCTCGTACCTCGTCTAGGTCGACTCCTGGGTGGTACCGAATGCCGCCCTTTGTGGGGCCGAGCGTGGCGTTGTGGTGTACCCTGTAGCCCGTAAAGACCCTGACGGAGCCGTCGTCCATCTCGACGGGAAAATTCACGGTGAGCTCACGTTTTGGCCGCTTAAGAGTTGCAAGTGTCGAGGGCCTTACATCGAGGCAGACGCTCGCCCGCTCGAACTGTTCAATGGCCTGCGCAAACAATGTCTCCGCCATAGGGGTCCTTTTTGGTTCTCTTTTCGTGCTCCTTGACCTTCAGCATGATCAAAAGGGGCGCCTACGTCAAGTTCGACGTTGGTCTTAAGCCTTAAGCGCTTCCTGAAGGTCGGCGAGCAGGTCTTTGGGGTTCTCGAGCCCGATAGAGAGCCTTACAAGGCCCTCTTCGATCCCGGCCGCCCTACGCACGTCTTGGGGCATGGTCGCATGGCTCATCGTGGCTGGGTGTTGCGCGAGTGAGTGCGTTCCGCCCAAGGATTCGGCCAGCTTGATAAGGCGAATTTGTCTTAGGAAGCGGAATGCGCCCTCTTGTCCGCATTTTGCGACGAACGAAACGACGCCTCCAAACCCTTTTAGCAGGCGTTTGGCCTGCGCATGGCTCGTGTGGGTCTCGAGCCCCGGATAGTAGACTCGCTCCACCGCAGGGTGCGTCTCAAGGAAACGGGCCGCTTGAAGAGCGTTGGCCTCATGACAACGCATCCGAAGCCAAAGCGTGTCCAACCCCCTCAAGACAAGCCAGCTATCGAAAGGGGCCTGCGTTGTCCCGAGCGCGTTGGCGAAATAGCCTATGCGCTCGGCCAGGCGGGGATCTTTTGTAACGATGGCTCCACCGATAACATCCGAGTGGCCGTTGATGTACTTTGTCGTCGAATGGACGACGATATCCGCCCCCAGCTCGAGCGGGTTGCAGAAGACAGGAGAGGCGAACGTGTTGTCGACTACGCTAAGGAGGCCGTGATCTTTGGCAATTTGGACGATCCCTGGAATATCGGGGACGCCAAGCAGCGGGTTGGATATGCTTTCTATCCAGACCATCCGGGTGTTAGGCGATACGGTGCGCTCAACATCACCCAAGTTGTAGAAATCGACAAAGTCCGTCTCGATCCCCCATGGCTTAAGGATGGCGGCAAGCAGCCTGTAGGAGCCGCCGTAGAGGTCTTTCTGGGCAAGGATACGATCGCCCGGGGCGAGCAGGTGCATGAGCGTGGATTCGGCCGCCATTCCGCTTGCGAACGCAACTGCAAAGCTGCCCCCCTCGAGCGCGGCGAGCGTATCCTCGAGCGCCTTTCTCGTCGGGTTGCCCGAGCGGGTGTAGTCGAACCCCCTGGTTTTTCCGATGTCCTCGAACTCGAACGTCGAGGTTTGGTAAATGGGGACAGAAATTGCCCCGTAGAGCTTTTCGGGCCTTTCGCCCGCGTGCAGCGCGGTGGTTTCGAATTCCACGGTGTCCTCCTTGCGATGGGGATGGGAGAGGAGAATTATCTATTAGCATATAGGTAATATTGACAATTATACCTATCCGTGTCTTATCGGTCAAGCATCAAAGGTCCGCGAAAAAAGGGGTTTTTAAGAAAGGCCAAAGCTGCAAAGACAGCTTAAAATGCTGGCCTTTCCAGTCAAACGGCCGGCAAGAACCAGGGCGGGTCCAAGGGTCAAAAACCCGTAAACCAAGACAGAAGACAAAAGAGCCGAAAAGGATGGCCGCCCGCCGGGCGCGGACTCTTTGGCTCCCACAAGCCTCCTTACCCTTGTAGCAACGATCGAGGATTCAGGCCCATGGCTAAAAAAGGCGGCAAACATGGTCGTTGCTCGGGCCGAGAGTTTGAGAAGCGTTCGGGCGAGCAGGCGAGGATCGTCCACGGCCTTAAGCGCCGCATCGTCGGCCTGGATCTCCGCATCTTCCAAAAAGCGCGCCTTTAGCCAGGAAAACATGGGGAGGAAGGGAAAGCCGAAAGCGAGGGAGGCCAGGATCAAGGCCTTAAGCGGGTCTTTCTTCTTTGCGTGGTGGAGCTCGTGGGCCAGCACGAGATGAAGCTCTTTTGGCGGCACCTCGGCCAAAAGCGCTTCGGATGCGTACACCTTAGGCCTGAAGAAGCCTGCGGTGAATGCCAGAGGCATGTCCGCATTTGCGAACACGCTCACTCCCATGGGCCCATCTAGGCTCACTGGCCTTGCACGGAGCGCCTCGAGGGCCTTTTTGGTCGTCCAGACGATGCGGCCCGCATGAAAAACGGCCAAGAGAACCGCTATACAGAGCACAAGCCCGGTTGCCGCCCAAAGCAAAAGCCAGGCTTCGGTGAGGGGTCTCCAGTCTCCATGTTGGAGCGCACAATGCAGCTTGCAAAACGGGGCACAGCGCAATGGTTGGCCAAGAAGGCCAAACTCGGGCAGCGTTCCCAGGGCTTCAAGGCCCAACAAGGCTAGTGCCAGCCCGAGAGCGAGCCCAAACGGGGAGACCCTAGCCCTCCAACGTTTCATCCCCGCCCTTCCTTTGTTCTACGAGCCGATCGAGTTCGGCCCTCTCTTCGGGCGTGAGCGTGCCCAAGAGTTCGGCAAACGCGCTCAACGTGCCTTGCTGGGACTTCTCGATAAGCCCCTGAAGGGCCTGTCTAGAAAGCTCCCGATAGAACTTCTCTTTTGGAAGGGAAGGGGCGAACCTAAACGTCTTCCCCTCGTCTTTGAGCCTGACTACGAGCCCCTTTTTTTGAAGGCGCTCGAGCACGGTGAGTACCGTTGTGAGTGCTATATGGCGTTGCTCATGTACCTTGGCGTGGACCTCCTTGCCTGAGACCCCTTCTTTGGACTTCCAGAGGGTTTCCATTACCAACGTTTCGAGCTTGCCCAAAGCAGAGAACCGGACCATGACTTTAGAAATATCCATTCGGGTTTTTTTGCGCATTTTTATGGAGGCTATTACCATACGCCTTAACAGAAGCGGTTGTCCAGGGTTGACAACGTCCACTTTGGTAGACGACAACGAGCAGAAAGCATTAAAGTATGGAATCTACAATTTCTTTGGCTCGCTTACGCGACGGGCGTTTTTGCAGGCTCCGAAGGCGGCGGAAGGGGTGTTTCAACGCTCCGTTTCAGCGGTTGACGGCACCTTTCTTGCTTTGTTGGAACGACAAACGGGCCAACCTCAACCAACTTTAGCCGGGCGGCCCCCCCTCACGAGGGCCGTTCCAGGCCCCTAGCTCAGTCATCTTCCTCAAGCCAGGGCGTGGGTCGGCAGTAGGCGTGCCTGGGGTTTGGCATGGGGGTGTCAGGCCCTTTGATCGCCCCCCAGAGGATCTCGTTGAACGCCTGCTCGTCCATTCTGTCGGCCTCTTGATCGAGGTTCAAGGCGAGCGAGTCCTTGGCCCGGAAGGCGTCTTCCCCGTTGACTTCGCTGAGCGGCTGCGTGGGGATGCGCGCCAAGTAGGGCCGCGTATCCGGCTCGTCTGTAAAGGCGTTGAGCATGGGCGTGGCCGCGGCGTCGAACTGGCTCATCGAAGGAAGCCCAAGGATCAGTTCGATCGTTTTAATGAGCGAGACGGTAGAGTACCAGCTCGAATCGATCGCGCCCCTGCGTGCGTACGGCGAGGCTATAAGGCACAGTGTCCTGTGGGCATCGACGTGGTCTGGGCCGTTCTGGGCGTCGTCTTCGACGACAAAGACGGCCGTGTCCTTCCAAAAAGGAGAGCGGGAGACGGCCTCGATCAGCCTGCCCAGGGCGAGGTCGTTGTCGGCAACCATCGCCTTGGGCGTTGGCATGCCTGGGCGCGTCCCGGCCGTGTGGTCGTTTGGAAGCCTCACGATCATCAACGAAGGAAGAACTCCTTTTTTCACGAAGCCTTCGAACTCTTTTTCCCAGGCTTCGAAGCGCGTTTGGTCCGTGATTCTGAGGTTGTAGGCCGGAAAATCGGGGGCAAGATGCCCTTCAAGGTTCGTTGCGAACGCGGCGGGTTCGGTCTTTCCAGACGTTCCTGCGTTTCCGAACTCGCCGTAAACCCTGTAGCTCAACCCAGCCCTTTGGGCCAAGTCCCAGAGGTAGCCGGCCGGAGGCAGGACGGCCTCCGATCCTGCCTCAAAGTCGTAGGGGCGGTTGCGGCCGGAGTAGTTGGCGGGCCAGTTCCTCTGGACGTAGTCCGTGGCGATCGCCCCCATAGACCAGTTATGGCCGTCCGCGCTCACCTCGGCGTCCGCGTAGAAGTTATCAAAAAGGACGAACTCTTTGGCCAGGGCGTGATGGTTGGGCGTGGTATCAGGGCCGAACAGCACAAGGCTTGGGTCTCCGTTCCCTTGGGGCATGTCGCCTAGAACCTGGTCATAGGTGCGGTTTTCCTTGATTACGTAAATCACGTGCCGAATGAAAGACGGCTCGCCCGGACGCCTAGGGATCGAATGCGGCGGGGCCATTTTTGAGCCCCGGGCGAGCTGGTTTTTCGTCTCGTCAAACCCGTTATTTTGGGTTACACGCTCGGTGTAGCGCTTAAGCGTCTCTTCATCTGGAACCTTGATCGCGCTTAGCGTTCCTTGAATCATCGAGCCGATGTACTGCTCGTAAGGCTCGCTCGATTCCGGGTTCGGCCCTTTGGGGTTCGGCCCTGCGCCCAAGCCCTTCATGTTGGTCACGTAGAGGGTTTTACCATCCTTGGAGAGAGCAAGCGCGCTCGGAAACCATGCCGTTGGGATCAGGCCTTTGACCGTGAGGGTTTTTGTATCGACCAATGCAATGTCGTTGTTCCCCCCGTTGGATACAAAAAGCGTGCCATCGTCGCCCGAGAGGGCGAGCGCGTTCGGCATGGAGCCAAACAGGGCGCCCTGGTAAGGAGAAAGGTTGAGCGTAGCCTCTATTTTGCCCGAGAGGGTATCGATGACAGAAACGGTGTCGGTGTTGGTGTTGGCGACGTAAAGCCTTTTGCCGTCATTGGTAAGAGCCATGGCGGTTGGGTGGATGCCAGTTTTAATCCTTCTTTTTTCTTCAAGGCTTCTCAAGTCCACTACGGCGATGCCGCCCCCGTTCTGGAGCGAAACGTAGAGCTCTTTGCCATCCTTCGAGAGCTCGAGGGCGTAGGGTAACGGCCCCGTAAAATCCTTGCTCGCCCTTGGGCCAAAAGAAAGCGTACGGACGGCTCTGGATTGCAAATCGATTCTAGCAACGGCATTGGCTAGGTTGAGGGCGACGTAGAGCGTTTTGCCATCCTTGGAGAGAGCAAGGCCGGTGGGATAGAGTCCGTCGTCTTCTTGGCCCAGCACGAACGGATCCAACTCGGTTAGCCCTGGAGGCTCGAAGGCGTAAACCCGGATTTTGTTGTTGCCACCGGCCGAGGCGTAGACGCGAGCGTTGTCCGGGGAAACAGCGATCCCGAAAAACAGCGCCTCCGGGGGAGGGTAGGGCTTTTTTTCGACGATCCCGCCCGCGAGCGTATCGAACACGACCAGGCTTTGCACCCCCTGGCCGTTGTTCGTGATAAAGAGGTATCGGCCTGTTTGATCGAGCGCCATCCCCATCGGCCTGTCGCCAACGATCACCTGGGTTCCCGCTGGGCTTAAGCGCCAGTGGTTCGGGGTGTAGCCAGTAAGGGGGGCGCCCGCAGGCCAGGGGGCTTCGGGCCGAGGAGGCTCTGTAGGTGGGGGCGTGCCCTGGCTGCAAGCGGTACCTACAAAAGGAAAAAGTAGCCCAAAAAGGAGCAAGCCAACGAGCCTGATCGTCATGCCGCCCATAAAGCCTCCCTTAAGGTTTGTTAGGCCCGTTCACAACGGCATCCACCTTAGCGTTTCTTTGCCATCAGGTCTTCGATCGAGTCGATTCGCTGCCCGTAGGGGTTGTATACTTCGAGCCCCAAGGTGTTGCCTTCGGTCCGAAAGATCAAGATGTTGGCCTGGGAGGTGTAGAGGTAATCCCCTGGCCTGGCATTCTTCAGATAGACGTTCCATGGCGTGGGCTCTTCGGCGTAGTAGGGGGCACCCGCCCCGCCAGAAGTGATGAACCAGGTGGGGTGGCGGACATCCAGTGCCGAGCAGCTCTCGGAAGACTCGCAGACTACCCCGTCGTGGTCGGCATCGTCCTTTTCCGGGTCGCCCAACGGGACATCCGACGAGATGAGCGTCCTGTGGTAGGAGTGCTCGTCGGAGCCTAAAACGCAGGCCACTTTCGGGTTGGACGTCACGAGCCTTATAAGTTTGTTGCGCACCTCGATGATGCCCTCCCTTTCGGGCGTAACCCTTCCATCTTTGAACGTTGAGGCCCTTACCGCGTTATCGCCCAAGTACCACATGGCATCGTCTATATGGCCCCCGTTGGGAATCACGGGCTCTTGGGCGAAAAGGACGATAAAGCGCACGCTCGGGTCTTGAGCGGCCCTATCGAGCTCGTCTTTGATCCAGCCCATCTGGTCTTCAAGGATGTAACCCTCGGGGCTTCCGCCAAACTCTTTTTCGTTGAAGCTCGCCCAGTAGTTGTTGTTGAAGGCGACGATACAGACTGGACCGTACCTAAAGGAGTAGACGTTCTCCTTGTAGGAGGGGCGCCTTGAATCCGATGTCTCGGGCCCGTTGTTTGGGTTGTTAAAAGCCCGGGCGAACAAAGCCTCGGCGCTGTCGGTCGCATACGGCCAGCGATCCAGGCGGATGTCGCCTCCATTAAAAACCCTAAGGAGCGATTCGTGGTTGCCCATGGCCGGGTAGACGGCCCGTTCGTGCCAAAAGCCCGATAGGGCCCGTTTCCAGGAAAAAAGCTGGGCTTCAAAATCTTCTACGGAACTCGTGTAGCCGTTGAATAGGTCTCCGCCGAAAAGCAGGAAGTCCGCCTCTCTCCTGTAGGCTAGGCTGGCGAGACGCCCGAAAGTAAGGTGGTTGACCCCCATGAGGGCCTCTTGCCCTCCGCCCACGCCCTCGCGGCTATCGCCCGTGTAGGCGAAGGTTACAGGGGGGTTATCCCCCGCTTTGGGGGCGGTTTTGAAGGAGTAAGGCCGTGAGGCGTAGCCGTTGAAGGTCACACGATAGTTGTACACATTACCGGGGAGTAGTCCGGAAACGAGGATGGTGTGCTCTTTCGTGGGTTCTTTGTCCTGAAAGGAGCGTTCGTTCACGCTCACGCTCGCTCGAAGGGGTTCCGTCGTCTGAAAGGATACCGTAATTTCATCGGGTTTTTGGGAGGTGGCCAGCGAAACGAAGGGGCCGGCTAGAATCGCCGGGAGTTTTCGAAAGGTGCCGTCGAACCCGAAGCGGAAAGGAATCTCGCAGACCCCCAGGGTTCTGTCCTTTCCGGGCGTTTCCATGAAGAGCTCGGCCCTCAAGAAAGCCTCTCCTTCTTCTTCCCAACCCTCGGAGTTGTGGCTTGGCTCCAAAAGGTAGGCCAGATCGATCAGCCCTTGGCCTTGCTCGAGGGGGGTTTCGCGCCGGAGTCTTCCATAGGCATAATCGGTCTCTAGAGCCTCAAAGGGCTCGGGGCCGACAGCGAGCGTCCCGTAGACGTTGCTCGGGTCGATGATCGAGCCATCAAGCAGTATTTTTATCCCGGATAGATCGAACCTGAGGCCTTTTTCGTCGCCGTCTTGGATGGCTTGATAGAGCTGCTCTATCCCGATCAGGTTACGCACCCCATAGGCTTGGTCTTCTTTGTGGCCCGCCGTAGAGGGGTCGAGAACCGGGAGTTCCTGGCAGTGGATAGGCAAGATGGGCCCGAACGCCCCGAACAAACACAAGAATCCTGCTGGGAGCCATGCCCCGATCCTGTTTGCCATACCCTGCCTCCTTCCGGTTTTTTCACACCATCGTAGCGGATGAATGTTGCAGCAATATGAAGGGGGGTTCCTGCCTTAACGAGCCTTATGCACCACGGTTCTTCCGCCTGCGAAGTTTGGCCAACCAGAAAACATTTCGATAGGCGCGACATTCCTGTTCTGCCATGTGCGGCCTTGCCTCCGGGGCTGGAAAGCCCCGGCTATCCAATGGGGGTGCGGCCATTCTCTAGATAGCCGGGACATTCTTGTCCCGCTTTTGCAGGGCATTGCCTTACCGTCGTGGCTAGAAGACCTTGGGCTTAGTCCCGCCACGTAGGGCCTTGCCTCCGGGGCTGGAAAGCCCCGGCTATAGTGTTTTGAACTTGTCCCGCTCCCTTAAGTATGGCTGCGACAAAAGCGCTCGCAG
>WOZJ01000065.1 GCA_011620345.1 Nitrospirota bacterium | reverse complement strand
GCTTGGGCTTGATTGTTAGAATATATCCCCTCTGATAGGCGAGACAATCGCGCCCGCTTCCGATGCACGGGCCAAACATAACCCGCATTTGCATGGCATCGCCTCCCTGCCGGGCCTGGAAAGGCCCGGCTATCGAGTATTCCTTCATCCCCCACGATAGCGGGACAAACTCGCCCCGCGTGTAAGGCCGCGCCCTCCGCTGACGGGCCTGGAAAGCCTTGGGCTATCGGGCGGTTTAGTGCCTGCCTTTATCCCGGTTCTGTATCCATGCTAGAATAAAGACCTGAGAATAGCGGATTTAGAGGCTAAAAAGGGATGGAACAGCAGATTTCAGACGGCTCTCTCGTAGCCCTTGGCCGCGAAATCGTCACCTTGGAGGGAAGGACGCTGCTTAAGGTCGGCGAATCTCTCAAAGAAGACTTCGAGCGTGCCGTGATGGAGCTCGCCAGGTGCAAAGGCAAGATCGTCACGGCGGGTGTCGGAAAATCCGGCCTGATCGCCAAAAAGATCGCCTCAACGCTGGCCAGCTTGGGCTCCGAGAGCTTCTGCCTGGATGTCCTCGATGCCCTCCACGGAGACCTGGGTATGATCAGCGCAAGCGACGTCGTCCTTCTTTTTTCGGCAAGCGGAGAAACCGAAGAACTCGTCTTGCTTCTGCCCTTCATCAAGAGGATGGACGTCAAAGTACTGGCCTTTACGACCAAGGCAGGCTCGAGCCTCGCTCAAGGCGCAGATTTCACGCTCGTCTTGCCCGTAGAGACGGAGGCCCCGCCGCTTAGGCTCGCCCCAACCTGCTCGACAACGGCCTTCTTGGCCGTGGGCGATGCCCTTGCGCTTTGTCTTGCCACCCTCAAGGGCTTCCAAAAAGAAGACTTTGCCCTAAGGCACCCTTCCGGCGCGCTCGGGCACAAGCTGCATCTGCGCGTCAAGGATTTAATGCACGCAAGGGAGGCACTCCCCAAGGTTTCCGAAGGTACCCCCATGGCCGAGGCAATCCTCGAAATATCTTCGAAGGGCCTCGGCGTCACCGCCGTCTTGGATGCCAAAAATAGGCTCGTGGGAATCATTACGGACGGGGACCTGCGCCGCGCGATTCAAAGCGACAAAAGAATCTGGGAAAGGCTGGCTCGCGAAATTATGACACCCAACCCCAAAAGAGTCCTCGAGGACGCCTTAGCACTTGAAGCGCTGGAAAAGATGGAGCAGCACGCCATTACGGCGCTCTGCGTCACGAACGAACCCGGCTTTCTCGTCGGAATCGTTCATATGCACGACATTCTCAAACCGAACGCACGGCAAAGGGCTTGAGGGCTATGCGCTACGTCTTTTTGTTTGCGGCGTTCATCGGGAGCTTTCTTGCGCTTAGCGCCTACATTGCCCTGCCAGGCAGCGCGCTCAAGGCAAGCGTGGAACTCTCAAAACCTAACACCGAACCTCTGCTCAAGCCAGAGCGGCCGGCGGTTTTGTTCCGGACATTTCGGCACGCCTTTTACGACAAACAAGGAAACGCCTGGGAGCTCGAAGCGAAAGAGGCCTCGCTCCTTAGAAACAGCGCAAAAACAGACCTTACGGGCATTCGGCTTCACCTGACAACCCCGGATGGAAAAGTATTCGTGCTTGAAGCCGACAAGGGCCGGATTCTTTTTGCAAAAGATTTTGGCCAACCGCTTAAAATCACCCTATGGGGCAACACAAAAGCGTACCTTCCAAACGACTTTTTACTAACAACCGACTCCCTTACGTTTACCCCGGAAAGCCGTCGCCTTACCACGCAAGACACGGTACAAATCAAGGGCCCTGGAACTTGGCTAGAAGGCAAGGGGCTGGAAGCAAGCTTACAGGGGAACCAGAACCTAAAGCTTGGCGGAACCCCAAGAACGCGCCTAGAACCTGGCAAGCTTTCAAAAGGAGCAAAGAAGCGATGAGGAGCCTTTGGGCGGCCTTGCTTGCTTTGCTTATCTTGACGGCCCCCCTAGCGGCCAAAGAGATGGGCATGCGGCAAGATGAAGGGCCGATCACCATCCAGGGCAACTCCCTAACGTTTGATCGAAACCAAAGCGTCATGGCCTACCAAGGCGACGTGCAGGCCGTCTACGGAGATATCGTCATGGTCTGCGACAGCCTAAAGGCCTTTCTCGACCCGAAGACGCAGTCGGTGTCGAAAATTCTGGCAGCGGGGAACGTGAAGGTTGTCTACCAGAATATGGTGGTCAAATGCGGCAAGGCGACGTTCTTCCCTTCGACACGCCAAATGATCTTCGAAGAAGAGCCTGTGTTGTTCAAAGGAAAGAGCTCCCTTATGGGTAGCAAAATTCTCGTAGATTTTTTAACCAACCGGATGAAGGTCTTGAGCGACGGCGACGAGAAGGTAAACATCAAGCTCTTCCAGGAATCCACTCGAACACCCTAATGTTTAGAAGTACGCCATGAACACAAAAACGGCGAAACGGCTTCATGCCCACGATCTCAACAAAAACTACGGAAAACGCCATATTTTAAGGGGTGTCTCCCTCCATGTCCAACGGGGCGAGGTGGTGGGGCTTTTAGGACCGAACGGAGCCGGAAAAACGACCACGTTCCACATGGTCACGGGGCTTTTGAAAAACCCCTCGAGGAGCGTATTCCTAGACGACCAGGACATCTCGTCTGCATCGCTTCTGGAGCGATCGAAGAAAGGGATCGTCTACCTTCCCCAGGAGCCTTCAGTGTTCACCAACTTGACGGTTTTCGAGAACCTCCTGGCCGTCCTCGAGTTCCAGCCCCTGAATCGCAAAGAACGGCTCTCTAGGGCCGAACGCTCCTTGGACGAGCTCCAGATCGGCCGGCTCGCCGGCCAAAAGGCTTATTCGCTCTCGGGCGGCGAGCGCAGGAGGCTGGAGATTGCTAGAGCCCTGTGCATTGAACCGTTGTTCCTTTTGATGGACGAGCCGTTTACCGGCATCGACCCGATTACCATCCAGGACTTGCAAGGGATCATCAGGCGGCTCAAGGCCAAGGACATCGGGATCCTCATTACGGACCACAACGTCCGCGAAACGCTTGCCATTTGCGACAGGGCCTACATCCTGTACGACGGAAAGATTCTGGAAGAAGGGACCGACAAGCAAATCTTGGCGAGCGAGCAGGCAAGAAGGCTTTACTTAGGGGAAGATTTCGCCTTGTAAGCCATGGGGTTAAAATTGAAGCTCTCGACAGAAACGAAACTAACGACCCGTCTAAGCTTGACTCCGAGGCTCGAGCTCGCCCTCAAGCTCCTCAAAATGACGAGCCTGGAGCTGGAGGAGCGCATCGAGGCGGAGGTGCTTGCCAACCCCGTGCTTGAGCTTGCCCTTCCCGAAGAGGGCCAAGAAAAGGCCCAAGATGCTCAAGACCGGGGAGAGCTCCGGGAGTTCATGGATTACCTTTTTTCCAACGACCTTCCGGAAGCATCCTTCCACCTGTACGAGCCGGAAGCTTCTGCAAGGCCAGAGCAGCCTTCGGAGCCCTCTTTGCTCGAATACCTCACGTTCCAGATCCATTCGCTCGGATTCTCCGAGGAAGAAGCACGGTTCGCGGAGATCCTGGCAGGCAATTTGGACGAGAGGGGCTACCTTGGTATCCCTCTTGAAGAAGCGGCAAGTGAGGCGGGGATGCCCCTAGAAAGGGCGGAGGGCGTTCTGGAAGCCCTCCAGAAGCTTGAGCCTTCCGGCATTTTCGCAAAAGACTTAAAAGATTGCCTGCATATCCAACTCACAGAAATGGGGCTCGAGGGCACGCTTGCGGACAGGCTCGTTTTGGAGCACCACGAGGACATCAAAAAGCCCGACCCAAAGCTGATCGCTCGTAAGTTTGGCGTGGATGAAGACGAGGCCAGACGCTCGCTTGCGTTGATTGCAAAGCTCGACCCTGCCCCGGCCAAACGAATCGAACCCTCGAAAGTTTCTCTCGTCTTCCCCGACGTCGTCATGACAAAGTTAGGGCAAGATTATATCGTCACGATCAACCGCCCGTTCAGCACAAGGCTCCGTATCAGCCCCTCCTATCGTGGTCTTTTGGCAAACCCGGACACGCTCGATAGGGAGGCGGTAGGCTACCTTAGAAAGCGGGTCAGTTCGGCGTTGTGGTTTGCAAGGAGCGTACAGCAGCGAGAAACGACGCTCTATAAGGTCGCCACGGTACTCGCCCGCCTTCAACGAGACTTTTTGGACTTTGGACTAGAGGGCCTCAAGCCGCTCATGCTCAAGGATGTCGCCTTGGAGGTCGGCATCCACGAATCTACGGTTTCCCGGGCAATTGCCGGCAAGTATGCCCAAACGCCACAGGGGCTCGTCGCGCTCAAGGCCTTCTTCTCGCATGCGTTGCCAGAGAGAGACGGGGCCGGCGTTGCGGCAAAAACGCTCAAGGCGTTGATCTGGGAGATCGTGCATCATGAGCCCAAAAACCGCCCCCTCTCGGATATTGTCATCGCCGAGCGGCTCTTGGAGACCAAGGGGATAACGGTAGCAAGGAGAACGATCGCAAAATATCGCAAAGAGATGGGATTGCGCGCATCTTCATCGAGGAAAGACTAAGCCAATGGAGGCTCGAACATGGAAATTGCAGTACAGTTTCGTCAGCTCGCCAACGAAAATGCGAAGGACCGCCTAAAGGATTACGTAGAGAAAAGATTCCGCAAGCTCCATCGTTATTTAGAGGAAGCCTCCGTTGTCGAGATTACGCTCGAGGAACAAAAACAGAACCACATTGCCAAAGCGCTTGTAAACGCACCGCATGGGACGTTTAGGGCGGAAGAAAACGCCGAAACCCTTTCGGCGGCGGTTGACCTCCTAGCAGATACGCTTGAACGGCAACTGTTAAAATTCAAGGAGAGAAACCTGACAAAACGCGAGAAGGAATCAGTCAAGGCTCCAGGAACCCCGGCGGTTACGCCGCCCGAAGAAGGGTAACATTTAATTTGAGGCAATTCGCAGTTTCTGGTGTAGTTGCTTATTTTGGCGCATTCATATAGAATATGGACTTGAGAAACCTGGCCGTGAGTTCCACGGTGTCAGCCTGTGGAGAGG
>WOZJ01000031.1 GCA_011620345.1 Nitrospirota bacterium | reverse complement strand
TCTTAAAATTAAGGCGGCGAAATAGGGTAAAGCGGCTTTTTCGATCTCGAGGCCAATGGCCTTGAGCCGTAGGATTACAAGCCTGCATCTTCATTCAGGCCGCTTGGCCATAAGCATCTCGGCGATGAGCGTCATGACGGGTTCGTTTTTTTGGTTGAACGTCGTCCAGCTTGTTTTTACGAGCCCAACGTTTGGCCGCTTGGGATGGTCTTTCTTCTCCAAGATCTCAACCTCGACCGAGAGCGTATCGCCCGGGTAGACCGGGCGACGCCACCTTAAGTGCTCACCGCCGGGAGAACCCATACTCGCTACGCCCTTTGATGTAAAGTCGTCCACGACGAGCCGCATCGTCATGGCGGCCGTATGCCACCCAGACGCGCAAATCCCGCCAAAAAGAGAGCGTTTCGCCGCTTCTTCGTCTAGATGGAACGGCTGGGGGTCGTAGCGGCCGGCGAAAGCAACGATTTCTTCTTTCGTAACGTGATAACTCCCGAACCGCTCCTTCTGACCTGGCTCTATATCTTCGAAGTACAGCATAGAAGCCCTCCTTCAGTAGGACCTCGGCATTCCGAGCACGTGCTGGCCCAGGTATGCGAGGATCAGGTTCGTCGAGATGGGTGCCACCTGGTAGAGACGGGTTTCCCGAAACTTGCGCTCGATGTCGTACTCCTTGGCAAACCCGAAGCCCCCGAACGTCTGGATGGCCACGTTGCCCGCCTCGAACGAGGCATCTGCGGCAAGGAGTTTGGCCATGTTCGCCTCGGGCCCGCAGGGCTCTCCTTTATCAAACAGTGCGGCCGCCTCGTAGCGCATCAAATCGGCCGCGCGAGTGCTTGCGTAACCCCTGGCGATCGGGAACTGCACGCCTTGGTTCTGGCCGATCGGCCTGCCGAACACCTCCCGGCTGGAGGCATACGCGCTCGCTTTTTCCAAAAACCAGTAGGCATCCCCGATGCACTCGGCGGCGATCAGGATTCTTTCGGCGTTAAGACCGTCTAGAAGGTACGAAAACCCCCGGCCTTCCTCTCCCAAGCGGTTCTCCTCGGGGATTACTAAATCCTCCAAGAACACCTGGGCGCTGTGGTGGTTCATCATTGTCGGAATCGGTTGGATCGTGACGCCCTTGCCAATCGAGGCCCTTAGGTCCACAAGGAATGCGCTTAGGCCCTCGGTGCGCTTCCTCGCCTCTTCTTTGGGCGTCGTCCTTGCAATCAAAAGCATCAGGTCCGAGTGTGCCACCCGGGAGGTCCAAATTTTTTGTCCGTTTACGATGTAGCCCTTACCCGCCTTTCTGGCGAATGTCTTAATAGAGAGCGTATCCGAGCCGGCATCGGGCTCCGTCACGCCGAAGGCCTGGAAGCGGAGCTTGCCTTTGGCGATGTCGGGCAAATAGCGGCGCTTTTGGTCCTCCGAGCCGTGCCTTAGGAGCGTCCCCATGATGTACATCTGGGCATGGCACACGCCCGCGTTGCCGCCCAAGTGGTTGATCTCTTCTAGAATCACCGAGGCCTCGGCGATGCCAAGACCCGAGCCCCCGTACGCCTCGGGGATGAGCGCTGCGAGGTAGCCATATTCCATCATCTCCTTGACGAACGCCTCGGGGTAAGCCGAAACTTCGTCCAGCTTGCGCCAGTACTCCGGCCCGTAGCGGCTCATGACATTCGCTACACCCTCGCGTAGGTCTCGAAAAAGGATGGATTTGGGGTTGATGTCCATCGTTTGCCTCCTTTTTTCCCTTCTAACCATTCTTTCACCGAAAACGCTTTTGGACAACACGCGTTTTGGAATAGCTCCGGCTTGATCCCGCCTTGCCTTTTTGCCATGGTAAGAAAGATACAAACAACGTTGAAAGAAAAAAATGTACGATTTTGTCGTCGTCGGCGGGGGGCCCGCCGGATACCCTGCGGCCATCCGGGCTGCCCAGCTAGACGCCAAGGTCTTGCTCGTCGAAAAAGACGAACTTGGCGGAACGTGCCTAAACGTCGGCTGCATCCCTTCTAAGCTCTACCTGCATGCCGCATCCATGGCGTTCGAAATCGAAAGGGCACGTCAATCCGGGCTTGAAGGGGACTTCTCGATCGCCCCGGACAAGCTTCGAGCCCACAAAGAGGCAACGATCGCCCGCCTAAAGAAAGGGATCGAGAGCCTCCTTATGGCAAACAAAATCCGACTCGCCCATGAAACCGCCATTTTTCTGGACGAAAAGACCCTTCAGGTAGGCGCAGAGCGCATCAAGGCCGAACATTTCCTTATCGCCACGGGCTCCTCGCCGCTTGTCCCGCCTATCCAAGGCATCGCACAACAGGGTGTTTGGACATCCACCGAAGCGCTCGAGCTAAAAAACGTCCCAAAAACGCTCGTCATCGTGGGGGCCGGGTTCGTCGGGCTCGAAATGGCCATGGTTTACAAGGCGCTGGGCAGCCGGGTGACCCTTGTAGACATGCTGCCACGCCTTCTTCCGATGCTCGATGCCGACATGGCCGCGCTCATGGAAAGGAGTCTAAAGGCCAAGGGGATTTCGCTCGTGCTCGGCGCGCGCCTCGTGCGTATCGAACCCGGGCCAAGGCCCGTATTCTTGAAAGAAGGCAAAGAAGAAGCCTTCTTGTCAGACGCCGTCTTGCTCGCCATAGGAAGAACTCCGAACCTTTTTGGGCTCGAAAGGCTTCCCTTAGGCCCCGCCGACAAAGGGATTTTTGTGAACGAGGGACTCCAAACGCGCATTTCTAACATCTACGCGGCGGGCGATGTCACTGGCCGTACGTTCCTTGCGCACGCGGCCACTCATCAGGGCATCCTTGCCGCCGAAAACGCGCTAGGGGGAGAGAATGCGCTCGATTTGGAAAACCTGCCCGTGCCAAACTGCCTCTATACCGACCCCGAGGCCGCCTGGGTGGGCTTAAGCGAAACAAAGGCCAAGGAGCGCTTCGGGGACGTGCGCACGGGCACCTACCTTTACGGTGCGCTCGGAAGGGCGCTCGCTTCGAACGAGCCGCTGGGGAAAATCAAGGTCATTGCCAACTCCAAGGATGGAAAAATCTTAGGAGCCCAGATCGTCGGCAAGGCCGCAACCGAAATCATCCACGAAGCGACGCTCGCCATGAGCGCAGGCATTACGCTCTCCGGCATTGCTGCCGCTGTTCATGCCCATCCGAGCTTCTCAGAAGGAATCAAAGAAGCCTGCCTAGAGGCCCTAGGAACCCCCCTCCATAAGGCGCCACGCTAAGGGCCGCGGCGGCCCTCGCTAAAAACTCCCAACACCAAGATTGATAGCGTGGGCTTTGCAGCCCCAGCGGTAGGGCCGCCAGGTCTTTAGCCTATCTCCCATCGTTATATCCTGCTTGCACTTCGACAATAGAGGCCTTAAGCGTTTCACGGATATTGGTATGCAATCGAGGCGCATCTTCCGCACTAGCCTCAATCTTACGAGTTTAACTGGAGCACACGTCTCCTTATTTTTAATCTTCTTTACAATCTTCATGCCGTCATCAGGTCTAATATTGGCCTTCTTTTTCTTACTTATGGAACACATGTTCATTATATTGAACATCTATCTAGATTTATATATGTACAACTTTTAACATGAAAGAAGAGGAAGGATGGGTGGCGTTGATTTCAAAACATCACATCTAAAAACAAAGGGAGGTTTTTTCAAATGATGCACGATAGGGCACCAAAGAACAGTCTTTCTAATGAATCAGGCCAAAACCTCGTACCCGAAGGCATTCAACTCGATGCCCCCACTCCGGAGCCTTACAAGAGAGTTTTGACGCCAAAAGCATTGGCTTTCCTGTCCAAACTCGAGCTCAAATTCCGCAACCGTATTCATGAGCTGCTCCAGGCCAGGACAGCCAGACAAGCGAGGATCGACGCGGGTGAGCTCCCAGACTTTTTGCCGGAGACGAAAGATATTCGGGAGGGTGAGTGGAAAGCGGCCCCCCTTCCCGAAGGGCTCCTGTGCAGAAAGGTGGAAATCACCGGACCGACGGAGCGCAAGATGATGATCAACGCGCTCAACTCGGGGGCGAACGGCTTTATGGCAGACTTAGAGGACTCCAACTCTCCCGGCTGGGCGAACATGGTGGAAGGCCAACTCAATCTATACGACGCGATTCGCGGAACGATCACGTTCACGAGCCCGGAGGGGAAGGAATACAGGCTTACGGGTAACCCGGCCGTCTTGTTTGTCAGGCCCCGGGGGCTCCATCTGCCCGAGCGTCACGTGCTTATCGAGGGCAGGCCCATGTCGGGCTCGCTGTTCGATTTGGGGCTTTTTTTGTTCCACAACGGCCGGGAGCTCGTTGATCGCGGAACGGGCCCATACATCTATATTCCAAAAACGGAAAGCCACGTTGAGGCAAGGCTCTGGAACGACGTGCTCACGTTCGCCGAGGAGGAGCTTGGCCTGCCAAAAGGCGTCATCAAGGCCACCGTCCTTTTAGAGACGGTCCTTGCCGCGTTCGAAATGGACGAAATCATCTACGAGCTAAGGGAGCATATGGCAGGGCTCAACTTCGGAAGGTGGGACTATATCTTCAGCTTTATCAAGAAGTTCCGCAATTTTGAGGACAAGGTTCTTCCCGAGCGCTCCCAGGTAACGATGGACAAGCACTTCCTTAAATCCTGCGCCGGGCTTTTGGTGCATACCTGTCACAAACGCGGCGTGATGGCCATCGGCGGGATGGCGGCCCAAATTCCCCGCAAGGACGACCCCGAAGCCAACGCGCTGGCGATGGAGAAGGTTCGCGCGGACAAGGTGCGCGAGGTAAGCCAGGGCCACGACGGCACATGGGTCGCTCATCCTGGGCTTGTCGAGCCCGTAAAGGCGATCTTCGAGGCCGAAATCCCCGGCAAAAACCAGATGCACAACTTAAGGAAAGACGCCCTCCAGATTCGGGCTTCCGACCTCCTTCGAGTCCCCGAAGGGACGGTTACAGAGCAAGGTCTGCGCGTCAACATCAATGTACCCCTCCTATACCTCGAATCATGGCTTCGAGGAACGGGATGCGTGGCCATCTACAGCTTGATGGAGGACGCGGCAACCGTCGAGATTTCTAGGGCCCAACTCTGGCAATGGCTAAGGCACGGGGCCAAGCTATTAGACGGCCGGAGAGTAAACCAAGAGCTCATCTCGGGACTGATCGAGGACGAGCTCAAAAAGATCAAGGCCTCAATCGGACCGGACGAGCAAAGCGGTAGAAAATTCGACGAAGCGGAGCAGGTCTTTAGAAAGCTCGTGTTCGATAAGGAATTCTATGCGTTTATGACGACGCTCGCCTACGAGTACCTCGATTAAGGGCTCGGTATACGAGAACGGTCCGGTAAACAACAAACCACGAACAAGGAGCATAGTCTCATGGCAAGCAAGTCGGAGCTTACCCGGCAACAAGAAGAAGAAGTAAGGGAACTGGAGCGCTCCTGGAAAGAAGACGAGCGCTGGCATGGAATTTCACGTCTCTACAGCGCCGCCCAAGCCGTAAGGCTGCGGGGCAGCATACGCGTCGAGCATACGATCGCCAAGCTCATGTCCCAGAAGCTCTGGCAGATGCTCAAAGAGGAGCCATACATCCACGTGCTCAGCGCAATGAACGGCTCCCAAGCCATTCAGGAGGTTCAGGCGGGGCTCAAGTCGGTGTACGTAAGCGGCTGGCAGGTAGCGGCCGATGCGAACACTTCGGGAGAAATGTACCCGGACCAAAGCCTCTATCCCGTAGATAGCGTCCCTTCGCTTGTTAGGCGTATTAATAGCGCACTCGTCCGGCAAGACCAGATCGCCGCAACCGAAGGCCGAAACGGGACCGACTGGATCGTTCCGCTCGTGGCCGACGCCGAGGCGGGGTTCGGAGGAACGCTGAACGCCTACGAGCTGATGAAGGCCATGATCGAAGCCGGGGCCGCGGGCGTCCATTATGAAGATCAACTCTCGTCTGCAAAAAAATGCGGGCATTTGGGCGGAAAGGTGCTCGTGCCGGCAAGAGAGTTCATCCAGAAGCTTTCGGCTGCAAGGCTTGCGGCCGACGTGCTGGGCGTTCCAACCGTTTTAATCGCCAGAACCGACGCGCTCTCTGCCCAGCTGCTCACTTCCGACATCGACCCCTTGGATCATACCTTCATGACGGGCGAGCGCACGTTCGAGGGGTTTTTCAGGATCAAAGGCGGGCTCGATTTGACCATACAGAGGGCCTGGGCCTACGCCCCTTACGCCGATTTGATCTGGTTTGAGACATCCGAGCCCAACATGGAGGAAGCCTGGAAGTTCGCAACGAACGTACGCAAACGCTTCCCCGGCAAGATGCTCGCCTACAACTGCTCACCTTCATTCAACTGGAAGCGCAAGCTCTCCGATACCGAAATCGCCAAGTTCCAGCGGGAGCTTGGAGGCATGGGGTACAAATACCAGTTCATCACGCTCTCGGCGTTCCATGCGATGAACCTCGTCATGTTTGACCTAGCCAAGGGCTACAAAGAACGCGGCATGAGCGCGTATGCAGACCTTCAGGCAAGAGAGTTCGCCAAAGAGCAGGAAGGCTACAGGACGGCCAAGCATCAGAGCTTCGTCGGCGTCGGCTACTTTGATGAGGTTTCCAAGGCCGCCTCGGGCGGGGAAAGCGCCCTGGCCGCGCTGGAGGCCTCGACCGAGGCCGAGCAGTTCGCACCTTGCCCTTACGTCGACTCGAAGGAGGCCTGCCCCTACCAGACGGCCTCCTAGCCCATCCAAGGCCCCGGAGGGACCTCCCCCCCTCCGGGGCCTTTTCTTTATATCCAGACGTTTTCTCGCCGGCTGCATGCATTATCAGGCTTCTCTAAGCCACTTGCCACAACATGCTTACCTGCCTCACACAGCACACCTTACACCCTTCCTCGCTCGGCGCACAGCCGGTAATGCTACCGACAAATACGACCATTACCAAAGCCAAAACATTCCTTCTCAAGGCTTTTTTCCTCCGTATCTAGTCTTTCCCACGCCAATCGGCATAAGCCGCACCTCATTAAAGGGCCTTAAGGGTCTTATGGATCGCTGGCTCCAGGTACTGGCTCTCTTTAATGGCGATGCGCAACAGACCGAGAGGCTGCCGCCTCTTTCACTTTGGCGTGTCCATGATGCTTTGGTTTAGGGCGCTTGCAGGCTCGAGCAATCCGGCCACGCAATGGGCACTTCCCCTAAGGCCAAGCCGTTTTTATCAAAGAAGGCGTACGAGATGGCAGCCCCTGACTTGAGGACTTCCAAGGCCTTGGGTTCAAGACAGGCTCTGGCCAAAAAGAAAGGCCTGGCCTCATTCAAGAAGGCCTCGACGTCCATTTCTCCTTTTGCCCTGCGCACGAGCCTGTAGCGGACGATAAGCCTGTTGCCCTCTATTGAAGCCTTTTCAAGCAGGGTTTCCTTGTTGATCAAGAAGGGGGCATGCTGGTTCATCGCTCTAGAAAGCTCCGCCATGTTCTTGGTAACGGCAAAGCTATTCTGCTGGCGCATGGGCTGCACCCGGCCCTTAGGCCGCATAAAACCGGCAGGGAGCAGCCCTAGCCCTAAAAGAAGAAGCACCGCAGCGAGCAAGGGGTATCGGGGTATTCTCCCCGGCAAAAGCTTTCTTGGAGGCTTGAGCCTTGGCGGCTTAAGACTTGGCATCTTAAGAAGAGAGAGGACGAATCTGGCCCTCTCAAGAAAAAGGCCAGCGAGCGCCTTGAGAAAACGAAGCCGTTCCTTGGGCTTTTTTGGGGGCCGAAACGTGCGCACCCTGCTTTTGGAAGGCTCCCTAAAGGAAGCATTCTGAGCGTCCATGTCAAAAGCCTTTCTCTTTGGATTAAAGAGAAGAAAAGGTGCCCTCTAAAGCATTGGCCGCCTGAAAGAGCGTGAGCTCATCAAAGGACTTGGCAACGAGCATAAGCCCAACAGGAAGCCCGTCTGTCCTTCCTGCCGGTATGCTGATCGCCGGATGGCCGGTCAAATCGAACGGGGCGGTGTTCAAAAGCGGCCTTAGCCCGAAATCGAGCGTCTTGGCGGTATCGAACTCTTGAACGCTGTATGCGCGCATCGGGGTCGTCGGCATGGCGAGCACGTGGCAGGACGTTAGCGCCTCGTCGTAGGCGTCCTTCAAAAGCCCTCTTAGGTTCTGGGCCTTGGCATAGTAGCGCCCCGCATGGGCCGTTCTCATAAAATGTCCTAGCAAAACGAC
The DNA here is from genome assembly GCA_011620345.1 of Nitrospirota bacterium. Taxonomy (GTDB): domain Bacteria; phylum UBA2233; class UBA2233; order UBA2233; family UBA2233; genus UBA2233. The sequence goes on along the minus strand of WOZJ01000031.1, from coordinate 18,909 downwards.
CATGCGGATGGTGGGCGAGTAATCAAAGCCCCTCTGGCGGCGGGCTACGCCGTAGAAGTTCGCCAAATGGCTGTCGTAATAGCCTAAATGGCCATGGCCCAACCCTTCGTCCCGGACCATCGTAAGGAACGTGCCCTCGATCCCGACCCCGTTCCAAAAATGAATCCCCTGGCGGTGCAGCGGAATCGAAACCTCCTCGATCTGGATCCTCGAAGAGGCGGCCCTTTCGAGCACTCGGCGCACGCTTTTGTCCACTTCCTGCTCTGAAACCTCCCAGCCGAACCCTTCCTTGACGATGCCAACGCGCAAGGGGCTAGGAAAATCACCAAGCCTACGCGCATACGAAGGCAAGGAATCAGGACAAACGGACTGTCGAAAATCAAGCCCGTCCTTGCCCTGGAGCACTTCTAAAAGAAGCGCGCAGTCGGCAACGGTCTTGGCGATCGGGCCCGCATGGTCGAGCGTTGGCTCGATCGGGAACACGCCCGTGTAGGGAACGAGCCCGTAGGTTGGTTTCAACCCCACCAAGCCGCACCAAGAGGCCGGAATACGGATGGAGCCCCCTTGATCGCCTCCCAGGGCCATGTCGCAGAACCCAGAACCCACCAAAGCTGCAGACCCCCCTGACGAGCCGCCAGCAAGCCTGCTCGGGTCAATGGGGTTCCTCACGGGCCCGGAGTCTGGGGTGTGGCCGGTAGCGGCAAAGCAAAAACTATCGCACACGCTCTTGGCCACGATGCGCCCCCCCGCATCCAGGATGCGCGTGACAACGCTGGCGTCGGTATCCGGGATGTAGCCTTCCATCAAGCGCGACCCGTTCAACAATGGCATTCCGAACACGGAAGCGTTGTCTTTGATCGCTAGCGTCTTTCCAAAGAGCTTGCCCGATAGAGCGCCCTGAATGTCGCACATCCAAGCGATCGCCCCCAAGGGGTTCTCTCGGGTGCGTGGCTTTCTGCCCGCATCCCTTGGGTATTTCACGGGAGGCTTGGATTCCGGCAGCGTCTCTAAGAATGCGTAAGAAGAAAGCGCCTGCTCGATCGCCCTCTGGTAAACGCCCGCCTCCTCTTCTTCGAGCGGAAACCCGTAGGAATCGGCAATACCAAGGATGTCCTCGATCGTTGGGCCTTTCATCGTCATGGCTTTAGCGCTCCTGGTTGGTTGGACGGACAAGGATTTCGTTGATGCACACCCGTTCTGGCTGTTGCAAGAGGAATATAACGGCCCTTGCCATATCCTCGGGCGTAAGCGGGGTCACCTCCTGGTTTCTCCTTTTTAGCCAATCTTCTGGCATGTTCTCCCCCCATTCGCTCTCCACGACGCCGGGCGAGAGCACGCTTACCTTGATGCCGAAGGGGATTAGCTCTTTTCTTAATGACTCTGAAAACCCCCGGAGCCCCCATTTGCTCGCGTTGTAGCTGGCCCAGCCGGGCGTCCCGATGTGGCCCGCCACGCTCGAGACGTTTACAATGTGGCCGGAACCCGCTCGCTTCATCAGGTTTACGGCGTAATGGCTGGCCACGATGGGACCCAAGAGGTTCGTTTCAAGCATGCGCCTGTAATCATTAACCTGCAGCTCTCCCACTTTCCCGAAAACGCCGATGCCTGCGTTGTTCACTAAGATGTCAAGCCTGCCGAACGCCTCCTCGATCTTTTGAAACGCGCCCTCGATCTGGGGTTCCGAGGAAAAATCGGCCGTGATGGCGATCGCTTCACCGCCTTCTTTGCGAATCGCTTCCTCGAGCGCCCGAAGCCTTTCTTGGTTCCTTGCCGCTAACGCAACGCAAACCCCTTCGCTTGCGAGGGCCAGCGAAATCGCCTCGCCGATTCCCTTGGAAGCACCCGTCACAAGGGCAATGCGGCCTTTAAGCTCCATTTTAAACGCCTCCTTGGCCAGTTTTTTAAACATCCGGTTCGTCTTGAAAATTCTCGAATATCTCCTCGAACCCTGAAGCACTCCGCTCAAATGTCAGCAAAACCTCCGGGTCGAAGTGCTCCGGGCTTGTCCGGCCGTCGCCTTTCATGAGGATGCCCAAGGTCTCCTTATGCTCGAACGCGGGCCTGTACGGGCGTTTGCTCCTTAGCGCATCGTAGCAGTCGCAAAGCTGGGTAATCCTGGCCTCCAGCGGAATCTTCCGCCCTTTGAGCCCGTTGGGATAGGCGCTCCCATCAAAGCACTCGTGATGGCCCAGCGCGATCCTCATGCCCATATCCAGGTAGGGCGAAGAGCCGCCTTTGAGTATTCGAGCGCCCAGCACGGTATGCGTCTTCATGACCTCCCACTCTTCGGCGCTCAAGGGGCCGGGCTTCAAAAGAATGCTGTCGGGGCTCAGAAGGAGTGTGCTGCCTTCTTATCCTCGTTCTCATCGTCGTCATCGCGAAAGTGGGTATTACCCGCAAGAAGCTGGCCATTGGGCAAAAACACCGCAATCTCGGCATAATCCGGCGATTCCTTGCTCAGCGCAGATAACGCGGCAAGGGTTCCAAGGCTATCGAGCATATAGACTGACTGGAAATGAGAAACCGCCACGAGTACGCGTATGACACGGTTAAAAAGCTCGTCCAAGGCAAATGCCTGGGTTATTGCAGCCGTATGGAGCGTGCGGTTGGCCTCGGCCTCGACTTCTTCTTGGCGGTGCAACGAATATACCTGAACGGCCAGGGCCGGGATGGCCTCAACCACGATGATCGCAAGCAGCCTCCCCCTCAGCGTTCGAAACAGCCGGTCTGTCATCAACACCGCCCCCAACAAAAAAGCACGCAAAAGCAGCCCAGTATTGAGGTTATATTACTCCACCACAGACGCAGCCGACAAAGCTGGCCTCCGGAGATCCCTAGGCATCAACGGGGAACCAAAACGGCCCTCCCTTGAAGCTCACCCTTTTGCATTTTTTCGAGCACCTCGTTTGCCTGGGTCAACCCATAAGTGCTGACTTGCGCCCGTACGCCCAGCTTGGCCGCAATCTCGAGCGCATTCCGGAGGTCTTTGCGTGATCCGGAGGGCGAACCGATCAGCTTCTTCCTGCCAGAGATTAGTTCCATCGCGGAGGCCTCGATAGGCTCACTCATAACACCAATCGCGACCACGACACCGTCGGCTCCAAGGCCTTTTATTGCCTCGGTCGCCAGCTTGGCGTTCGGCGCCGTCGCGAGCACGATATCGGCCCCGCCATCCCACGCTTTGAGGCCGCCTTCAACCCCAACGCTGCCCGTATCGATGAAGCGCTCGGCTCCAAGCATCTTGGCCTGGGCCTCCTTTGCGCTCGAAGAGGATACCGCCGCCACACGGCCCCCCATCGCCTTGGCGTAGGCCACGGCCATATGGCCAAGCCCGCCCAGTCCGATCACGGCCACCTTCTGGCCCGGCTTGAAGCCCGCGTTGACGAGCGCGTTGTACACCGTAAGCCCGGCGCACATAAGCGGTGCGGCCTCTTCAAAGGTGAGCTCGTCAGGAATTGGGGTGAGATAGGCCGCGGGCGCCTGCATGTACTCGGCATACCCCCCGTCCACCGTCACGCCCGTAACCTGCATTTCGGGACAAAGCACCTCATCACCCTTGAGGCAGGCCGGGCAGTGTCCGCAAGCGGAGTACAGCCATGGCATCCCCACGCGCGTGCCGACCTTTGGCCAGTTTACGCCCTCTCCAAACGCCTCCACGACGCCCGCCACCTCATGGCCAAGCACCAAAGGAAACTTGGCAAAGGGAAAATCTCCCAAAAGCGCGTGAAGGTCCGAATGGCACACGCCGCAGGCATGAACCTTTATGAGCGCCTGCCCAGGCCCAAGGGTTGGCCTCTCCCGTTCTTCGAGGATAAGCCTTTCCTTGGGTCTCTTGACAACCATCGCCTTCATCGAAACCCCTCCTTTGTTTAATTTTTAGGTTTCGTCGTCCATCGTAAGCACGACCTTCCCAAAATGCCCGCTCGACTCAAGGAGCGCATGGGCCTTCGGGGCATCCTTGAGCGGGAGTGTCTCGCCGATAACGGCCTTGAACTTGCGCCCTTCAAAGAGCGTAAAAACTCTTTCTAGCTCGTGGGGTAGCCCACCGTAGGCGCCGATGAAGGCTATCTCTCTCCTGTATAGCTCTTGTATGTTCACGTTCGCCCACGGCCCGGAGCTCGAACCGCACACCACAAGCCGCCCCCCTTTCCTTAGGCAGGCAATGCTCTTTGCAAAGCTTGCCTGCCCCACCATCTCGACGACAAGATCCACGCCCTTGCCACCTGTGAGCTCAAGAACCTCTTCATGGTAGGCGCTCGAAGCGTCCAAAAGTACGTGGACCCCCAACGCCTTAAGCTTTTGCGCCTTTATCGGGTCGCGGCTTGCCGCGAACACCCTAGCGCCCAAAAGTGAGGAAAGCTCGACGGAAGCGATTCCCACGCCTCCCGTCGCCCCGAGGATCAGCACGGTCTCTCCGGGCTCGAGCCTAGCGCGCGTCACGAGCATGTGGTAGGCGGTTGTGAAGGCGACAGGAATACAGGCTGCCTCTTCAAACCCCATACCCTCGGGGATGGGGATGAGCGCCTCTATCGGTACGGCGATTTTTGCGGCGTAACAGCCGTCGCGGTGCACCCCAAGCGTGGTGACACCAAGGTTGGCGGGCTCACGGTAAGTTTTATCAGGATACAGCCACGGCGTCACCGCGACCCTATCTCCGGCCTTCAAGCCGGGTGATGGCCCGTCTGGTTCGCTAAACGCCTCTATAACCCCCGCTCCCTCGAGCCCTGGAATCAAGGGAAACAGGACAGGGACGTTCCCTTTCCTGACCCAAAGATCGAGGTAGTTAACCGAGGCCGCCTTGAGCGCCACCACGGCCTCGGAAGGTGAGGGCCGAGGGTCTGGAACCTGCTCGTAAACGAGCGCCTCCGGCCCGCCTGGTCCGTAGAGCCGAATTGCCTTCATCGGCTTCTCCTTGCATGCGTATCGGTCTATCCATGATTATTCTTTTTTTACCTTAACAAACCCTGCCCCCTTAAGAAAGCGAAAACCTCCGGCCAAGCCCATGACTTTGCGCTTCAAGCATGGGCAACCCCTTGTGCTTCCTGTCTTTAAGAACGAAACTAAAAGGAAACGAACAAAGAAAAGGCGGCACCTCCATGCATACCCACGGCCTAGAGGCTTGGAAACAACCCCACAACTTCCTCCAGGACACATCAAGGAAAGAGAGGCGCGTGCTGGGCGTCGTCGGCCTTACCGCTTGCATGATGGTTGCAGAAATCGTCTCGGGTACCCTTTTTGGCTCTATGGCGCTTTTGGCCGACGGCTGGCACATGGCGACGCACGTCAGCGCCCTGCTCGTTTCCTATTTTACCTACCTGTTCGCCAGGAAAAAGGCAGACAGCCCTTTTTTCTCCTTTGGGACTGGCAAGGTGGGCGCGCTAGGGGGATTTGCAAGCGCGATTGGCCTAGGACTGGTTGCACTACTCATGGGGTTTGAATCGATCGAGCGACTCCTTAACCCCGTAGCCGTAAGCTTCAAGGAGGCCCTGTTTGTCGCGGGGCTGGGGCTTGGGGTCAACCTCGTTTCCGCCTACGTCCTGGATGCCAACGAAACCGACAAGGCCTCAGACCCAAACCTGGCCTCCGCCTATTTCCACGTGCTGGCCGACGCGCTCACATCGGTGACGGCCATCATCGCGCTGCTAGCCGGTCTGTTCTTCGGCTGGGTTTGGATGGACGCGGCGATGGGGCTGGTAGGCGCTTTCGTCATCTCCCGCTGGTCCTACGGGCTACTCGCTCAAACGGGGGCCATCTTGCTGGATTTCACCCAGATTGATACGGCCGCTCGCATTCGGACCGCACTCGAAGATGGGGACATCGCAATCACAGACCTCCACGTCTGGAGCGTAAGCCCAAACCACTTGGCCGCGATCGTGGCGATCGTCACGCACGAGCCAAAGCCACCCGAGAGCTACAAAGAAAGACTCTCCCACATTCCTGGCCTGGCGCACGTTAGTATCGAGGTGAATGCCTGCCCCGGCGATACTTGTAAGCGGGCGTAGGCTTTTTTCTGGGGCCGCTCGGGACTCGGACAAAAATAGGCGGGGTAAAATCGGAAGAGCCCATGACGATGGGGGGGCATGCCCCCCCATCTTAGGCTGCGTGGCGAACGGAGCTTAGAATGCGCGAGATCTAGCTGTACCGCGGGAGCTCCAGCCCCTTTGTGACGGGCCAAAGCTTCGGCCTCGGCCGGTTGGGCGGCCATCTGCGGGCCGATAGGTCGGCTCGAAGCCAGCAACGGGCACGGAAGGGATGTCTTGCCGAAGGAGGCGTTGGATATCCTTTAGGCGCATATACTCGCCTTCACTTACCAACGATATCGCCTCACCCAAGCGACCTGCCCGGCCGGTTCGGCCAATCCGGTGAACGTAATCTTCGGGAACGCTTGGAAGTTCATGGTTGACAACGTAGGGTAGTTGCTTAATGTCGAGGCCGCGAGAAGCGACGTCGGTGGCCACCAAAAGGCGAACCCTACCCATTTTAAAATCAGCCAACGCCCTGGAACGGGCGGCTTGCGACCTGTCGCCATGAATGGCGGTCGAATTGAGGCCATCCCTGGAAAGTTGCTCGGCAAGCCGTTCAGCACCGTGCTTCGTGCTCGTGAACACCAACACCTGCTTCCAGTCGCCCGCCTTGACCAAGTGGGTGATGAGTTCGGTCTTTCGTATCCTATCGACCGGGTGCACCCGCTGGGAAATCTGCTCGACGGTGATGTTTTCCGGCGCAATCTCCACGACGGCAGGGTTTTGAAGCAGCCCTCTTGCCAAGTCCCGAATTCCGGAGTTGAGCGTCGCCGAGAACAGGAGCGTCTGCCGCTTAATCGAAAGCAAGGGAACGATGCGGCGAATATCTGGGATGAACCCCATATCGAGCATGCGGTCGGCCTCGTCGAGGACCAGTTTCTCGATGCCCGATAGGTTCACCGTCCGCCTTTGAACATGGTCCAGAAGACGGCCCGGTGTGGCAACGATCAGGTCCACCCCACGCCTAAGCCTGTCGATCTGCTCAAAAATGCCTACCCCGCCGTAGATTACCGCCGTCCGGAACCGCAGGTAACGGCTGTACGTGCGAATCGCTCCCTCAACCTGCATCGCCAACTCACGTGTCGGCACAAGAACCAGCGCTCTCGGACCTGCGGAACGGCCCCCTTTGAGCATGTGCAGGATTGGATAGCCGAACGCCGCGGTTTTCCCTGTTCCTGTCTGGGCTGCGGCCATTAGGTCACGGCCTTCGAGAACCAGAGGAATCGCCTTTTGTTGGATCGGCGTCGGCTCGGAAAAGCCCTCTTCAGCAAGGGCGCGGTACAATTCGGGTGCAAGACCCATCGATTGAAAACTCGTCAATGGAACACTCCTTATGACGTTTGTCTTAGAATCCGCCCCACCAAAGCCAGCCGCACGACCAGATCAAGCAGAACGGGGAATTGGCGGGTATCCTAATGACACCGCCATAGCAATTAATAGCACCTTCGCTTGGGTTTTCGGCTTACTTCGGCTTCTTGGGTCCGGCAAAGCCTAAAGACGACCTTGGAGCGAACAAGAATCCTCTAGCGGGCTTAAGGCAAAACCACCCTTAGGAACCGCCGGGCAAAAAAAGACGGGCTTAGAGCGGATGAATCGCGAGGATTCTATATTTTTTAAGTGCATCTGAGTTAGTGTACCCCTAGCACGCCACGCAGTCAAGGCGGTGCACCTCCTAAAACTGCTCAAGCGCCTTCCCGCCGATTCAATTTGGCCAAAAGCCTTTCATAAACCAGGCGAGAAGGCGCCCCAGAGCTCAAACGGGCCCGGTTATATCCAGAGCGGGCACAAAACAAGCGTGACAGTCGCGATCAGCTTGGCCACGACGTGCAACGAGGGCCCTACGGTATCTTTCAAGGGATCGCCCACGGTATCGCCGACAACGGCGGCCTGGTGGGCAAAACTGCCCTTTTTGATCACCCCTCCCAACTCGTCCCTTAGCTGGCCATCCTCGATGAATTTTTTGGCGTTGTCCCAGGCACCCCCGCCGTTGTTCATGAACGAGGCCATAAGGATCGCCGCGATCGTCCCGACCATCAAAAAGGCCCCTACCCCCATGGGTGCGTTGTACCCGGGGATCGCCTTCAAGACGAGCCCCACGACGAGCGGAAGGAGGACCGGCAAAGACCCAGGCGCAATCATACCCTTGAGCGCCGCCTTCGCTGTAATGTCCACGGCCCTGGCATAATTCGGCCTTGCCGTACCCGCCATGATGCCCGGGTTTTCCTTGATTTGACGACGTACCTCGTCGATGATGCCGCTTGCTGCCTCGCCTACGCTTCTTAGAGCAAGCGCGCTAAACAGGAACACCATGACGACAGCCACAAGCGCGCAGACGAACACCTCGGGCCGCATGAGGTTGACATCCGTGAACTTACCCTCTACGCCGAACTGGAACAGGGAGACTCTATCGAAATAAGCCTGGAACAGAAGGAACGCGGCCAGTCCGGCCGAAACCATGGCATACCCTTTTGTGAGCGCCTTTGTCGTGTTCCCCGCGGCATCAAGCCTGTCGGTGATCCTGCGGATGTTGCCGCCCGCTCCAGTAAACTCGTTAATCCCGTTGGCATTGTCCGTGATCGGCCCGAACGTGTCTTCGGCCAGGATGTAGCTGCAGGTCATGAGCATTCCCATCGTGGCCACGGCCGTCCCGTAGGCGCCGGAAAGCCATGGCTCGACGTTAAGCCCCATCTTCGTGCCCAGCCAGTACGAAGCGAGCAGGGCTACGGCGATGACGAGTGCCGTTGGGGCAACCGTCTCGAAGCCTACCGAAAGGCCTGTCACGATCGTCGTGGCTGGCCCTGTCTTGGAGGCCTCGGCAATCCTACGGGTCGGCGAAAAGCGAGCCTCTGTATAATACTGCGTGATGAACACGATCACCACGCTTGCCAAAATCCCCACCAAACCGGCACCGAACAACCAGAGGTCGCCAAACATCGTCTTAACAGTCGCGTACATCGCAATAATGCTCAGGCCGATCGAAACGTAGTAGCCGCGGTTGATCAGCTTCATCGGGTCTTCCTGCTCAGAGCCCCCCCGAACGAACATGATGCCGACCATGCTGGCGATCAGCCCGAAGGCACGGATGATGAACGGAAAAAATACCCAGCCTAGGTTCTGGGTTGCGGCGTACAAGCTGGCACCGATGATCATGGCACCGATGTTCTCGGCGGCAGTCGATTCGAACAGGTCAGCTCCACGGCCCGCGCAGTCTCCCACGTTATCTCCCACCTGGTCTGCGATGACCGCCGCGTTCCTTGGGTCGTCTTCGGGGATGCCGGCCTCGACCTTCCCCGCCAAATCCGCCCCCATGTCGGCGGCCTTTGTAAAGATGCCCCCGCCAAGCTGGGCAAACAGGGCGACCATGCTGGCACCGAAGGCAAACCCGACGATCAGATGCGGGGCCGTAGCCGGGTTTTCGGCTCCGCCGAAGGCGAAGAAGATGGCCATGACACCGATCAGGCTTAAGGCGACGATCAAAAACCCAGAAACCGCTCCGCCCCTTAGCGCGACAACCATGGCGGGGCCAAACCCCTTGTGCGAGGCGGCCGCGCACCTTAGGTTCGACTTGACGGCCACGAGCATCCCGATGAACCCGGAAAGGCAAGAACAGAACGCCCCGATCAGGAAGGCCGCCGCCGTCCTAAGCCCCAGGCCGAGAGCGGTCACCTTGAGCCTCGAAAGCTCAACCTCGCTGCTCAAAGAGCCAAGAAGGACGCCAAGAATGGCCGCCACGACGATAGATGTAATGCCGATGGTGGAGTACTGGCGTATCAGGAACGCCCAAGCGCCCTCGGAGATCATCGCGTTTACGTCCTGCATGGCCAAGGAGCCCCGGCCTGAACGAAGAACGCTCACGATCAGCCATAACGCGAACACGACGCTCAAGGCTCCGCTTACCGGTACGACCCAAAACAGGCCCGGGATGTGCTCCATAGTTCCAACGCCCTCTTCGTTTTACGGGTTGTTATAGACAGAATGAGAAATGGGTAATTCTAAGCGCGCGAACAAAGAAAAGTCAAGAAAGGAAGGAGGCGTTTTGCACCTTGAATGAAAGAGGGCGGGGTGTATGGAATATATGCTTTATTTTACAACAGCACCGGCCTGCAGTCCTCTTGGCATGGAAGTTTTAAGGCTAAAAATAGACTCAAGGCAATGGCAGGCGGAAAGCACGGAGCGCTCATCGAAACGCCTGCTTACGACCTGAAGGCCGACAGGCAGGCCGTCTTTCGTGAGTCCACAGGGAATAGAGGCCGCAGGCTGGCCCGTAAAGTTAAACGGGTAGGTAAAACCGATCCAGGCAAAAGGGCTTACCGGTTCGCCGTTAATTGCCTCCGGGCCCATCGGGCCCATATCGGCCTTCGGGAAGGCACTCACGGCCGTCGTCGGGCACAAAAGCAGGTCGTATTCTTCAAAGAGGCACCAAACCCGCTCCCAGAGGTCTTCTCTGTGGAACTGCACGCGCGCGACATCCTTGGCGGTCATCATCTCGCCAATTGGAAGGAATGTTTTATAAAGGGGGTACATGAGGGATTCCCATTTTGCCCAGACCCCTTCCATGGCCGCTAGCGTATCCGAAAGCACCTTTATCGTAAGGTCAGCTTCAAGGTTCGGCCAATCAATTTGGACCTCTTCCACCTTCGCACCGCGCTCTTCCAAGCGCAGTGCGGCCTTCCTCGTGATCTCCTCGATTTCTTCATCAACGACCGTGTATCCAAGGCTAGGCGCGTAGGCAACGCGCCTGCCCTCGATGCCGACTGCCAAAGCGTCCAGAAAGCTCCCCTCAAACGATTGGATCGAGAAGCGGTCGCGCTCGTCTTGGCCCGTTAGAACGTCCATGAGCAAGCAGGCATCCTCGACGCTGCGAGTGATCGGGCCTTCGTGGTTCATGGTTTCCCAGCCAGGAAGCCTAGGGTATGTCGGAATGCGGCCGAACTGGGGCTTTAAGCCAACAACGCCGCAAAGCGACGCCGGGATGCGGATCGATCCGCCCCCGTCGTTCCCGATCGCTGCCGGCGCCAGGAACGAGGCGACGGCCGCTGCCGAACCGCCCGATGACCCGCCGGAGACTCTGGCAAGGTCCCAAGGGTTCGAGGTTGGGCCAAAAAGGGCGTTGTCTGTCACGGGGATCAGCCCAAACTCGGGCAGGTTCGTCTTTCCCAAAACGATCGCCCCGGCCGCCTTGAGACGCTCGACCAAAACGGCGTCCTCGCTTGGCACAAAGTCTTTGTAGAGCTTCGAGCCAAACGTCGTCAACATTCCCTTGGTAAAGATGTTGTCCTTGATTAAGACAGGAATGCCGTGAAGCGGGCCTAGGGGGTCGCCCTTGGAGATAGCCTCCTTTTTGGCCGCGGCCTCCTTGAGTACGGCCTCTTCATGAAGCGTAACGATCGCGTTGATGTTGGGGTTTATCTTGTGAATGCGGTCCAAAAGACAACCAACGACCTCCAAGGGGTCTGTCGCGCCCCTTTGGTAAGCCTCGAGGAGCCCTTGAACGCCAAGCCTCCAGACCTCGTCCGCCATACCCCCCAGCCTCTTAAAATATTCTTATATTCTTTGGTTATAGCAGCGCTAGGCTAGCACGGCCGCGGAGTCGCGTCAACGCCAGGCCGCCATTAGAGATAATCTTCCCTTCGTACAACCCCTTCAAGCGGCCCTCCTGTAAGAAAGCGCAGGATGTTCTCCGAGGCTTTCTGAACGGCTTCGATCAAAGAGCCGGGAACAAGCCCGGAGTTGTGGGGGGTTCCAAGGACGTTTGGGAGCTCGAAAAAGGGGTAGTTCAACTCGAACCTACCCTGCTTGAAGGGTTCCGTCCACCAGGCATCGATCCCGGCCATGAACGTAGGTGTCGCCTTTAGATGCTCGTAAAGCGCGCGCTCCTCGACGATTTCCCCCCTGGCGACGTTCACCATAACGGCGTCGGGCTTCATGAGGTTAAGCTCACGCTTACCGATCAGCCCACGAGTAGAGCGGTTCAATGGAAGCGAAACAACGACGATGTCGGCTTCCTGGAGCACACCGTCCAAGTCTTTGAGGGTTCCTAGAAAATCCACGGTCTCATCGCTCTTGCCGCTTCGGTTGAGAGCCAGAATCTTGACACCAAAGGGTCTAAGGAGCCTGGCCACGGCCTTCCCGATCCCCCCGAAACCCAAAATCGCGGCTTTGGCCCCAAAAAGCGCCTTGTTCTCGGAGAGCTGGTCAAAGACGCCGTGCTTGAGCTTATCATGGTGGATAAAGAGGCGCTTTGTTAAAGCAAGCACCATCGCGAGCGCATGCTCAGCCATCGGCCTGGCATAGGCGCCCACGTTGCTCGTCACAACGAGGCCCGCAGGGATACGCGTAAGATTCAAATGATCTACGCCAGCCGAAAGAAGCTGCATGAAGGCGACCCCTTCGAGCATCTCCTGCTCGGCGTTGGAGAGTTCCATGTGCGGGGCCCAGGCAAACAGCGCCCTCGCCCTTTTTAAGGCGGCCTCCCGCTCTTCTGGGCTAAGGTCTCTTAAATGTACGACTTTGGCCACGGGGTTTAGGATGGCCTCGATCCTTTCTTTGGCCTCCTGCCCCAAATCAAAGCTCACGGCCACAAGCGGGCGTTTTGACTCCTCCGCCCTGCCTAACCCTAGCAAAACATACCCCCGTCGGCCGCGAGCACCTGGCCCGTCACGTAGTCCGAATCAGAGCTAGCAAAGTACACGAATGTACCCACAAGCTTACCTGTTTCAGGGAGCGCATCGAGCTTTTTGCCTTCTTCTATGCCAAAGCGCTTGGCATAGTATCCAGACAGCACCTCCGTCATGCGCGTTTCGGCGACAGGGACGACGGCATTGACCTGAATGTTGAATGGAACTAGCTCCTTTGCCGCGTTCTTCGTGAGCGCTACGATGCCGCCTTTGGCAGTCGCGTAATCGGCCACGCCTAAAAATCCCATCAAGGCGGCGGGAGCGGCAAGATTAATGACCTTGCCGCTTTTTTTTGGCATCATAAACCGCCTAATGGCTTCTTGCATATGATAAAACGTACCATACAAATGGATACGAAGCGTCCGCTCGAACTGCTCGGGACTGATTTCCAAAAAAGGCGTGGGCCTGATGATGCCCGCGTTGTTTACGAGGATATCTAGCGTCCCGAAGGTGCTTGCTATATTGTCCATCAGCCTTCGGACTTCTTCTAAAGAGGCCGCGTCGTAAAGCCCGCCTTGGGCCTTGACGCCCAACGCCCTTGCCTGCTCAAGAGCTTCGTCCAAGCCTTTCTGGTCTTCTTTGGCCGTAAGGAACACGTCCGCCCCCTCCTTGGCAAACCCGAGCGCCACAGACCGGCCGATCCCTTTGCTTGCTCCCGTAACGAGGGCCTTCTTACCCTGAAGCCTCATGCCATCCCCCCTACCTGTCAGCCTGGGTAAATGCGAGCATCCACTGGGGGTAGGGCAAGGGAACGGCGCTTGCGTTCTCGAGCCGCTCCATCTCAGAGTTCGAAAGCATGATCTCTGCGGCCTTTAAATTCCCCTGAAGCTGCTCCATAGTGCGCGCCCCGATGATCACGGAGGTTACCCCGGGCTTGTGGATAAGCCAGGCGAGCGCCGTGGCCGCCACGCTCGCTTCCTTAGCCCTGGCGGTATTTTCCAGCACCTCTATGATTTTATAACCCTGCTCCTTATTGATCGGGATGAAGTCTCCCAGTTGGCCTTTGAGCCTGCCTTCCGGTATCGAAGCATCTTTACGGTATTTTCCCGACAAAAACCCTCCGGCCAAGGGGCTCCAAGGAAGTATTCCGAGCCCTTGATCGAGACAAAGCGGCACGAGCTCAAACTCCAAGTCCCTGCCCACCAGGCTGTAGTAGGCCTGGAGCGAAACGAACCGCTCGAGGCCCGCCTTATCGGAGACCCAAAGCGCTTTCGTCAACTGCCATGCGGCAAAGTTGCTTACCCCGATGTAACGAACCTTTCCCCAGCGAACCAGGTCGTCTAACGCTCTAAGCGTTTCTTCTAGCGGGGTTTCAGGGTCGAAGCTGTGCACCTGATAAAGGTCGATATGATCTGTGCCCAGCCTTTTCAGGCTCGCATCGCACGATTCTAAAATGTGCTGGCGCGATAGGCCCACATCGTTCGGCCCCTTACCCATCCGGCCCCGAACCTTCGTCGCGACGACGGCCTCTTTTCTTCGTGACCCGAGCGCCTTGCCAAGGAGTGTTTCGGATTCTCCATGGCTGTAGACATCGGCCGTGTCGAAAAAGTTCAACCCATGATCGAAGCAAGCGGCAACCATTTCGGTGGCAAGCCGCTCGTCCACCCCGCCTATGTCCCACTGGTTGTTGCCAAACGTCATGCAGCCAAAACAGAGCTTGGAAACCTTAAGGCCTGAGCGGCCAAGCAGCCTGTACTCCATCGAACCCTCCCTCTTAAATAAACCATGAAACAAAATACCCCTAGCGTTCGCCTTGACGACCTCCCGCAGGACTCAAGATCGAGAACAAAAGAAGCCCACCCATGATGGCAAGGTTCTTTTGGAACATGATCATCTGAAGCGACCTCTGGGGGTCTTCCAGCGTCCAAAAATCGTGGAAGATGAGCGTCGCTGGGATCAAGAAGGCCGTTAACACAAGGGCCCCGATCCTTGGTTGAATGCCAAGAATCAAGGAAAGTCCACCCAGGGTTTCCACAAGCATCGCCCCCGTCAGGAAAAAGGGGATCCAGGGCATCCCCTGGGAGGCCATGTACGCCGACATACCCTGCCAGTCCATCATCTTGTGGATGCCGGCCAACAAAAAAATCTGGCCCAGCAAGATTCTGCCTATCATAATTCCCATGCTCGCCATCGCCCCCCTCCGCACCGCCTATTCAGGGCATGGAAAGATTCTTCATTGGCTTATCCTATCCGAGTTCCTTGTGAGTGCCGTCACAGAAAGGCGCGTTCTGGCTGTGCTTGCAAAGGCACATGACCGCGCGCTTTTTTTCTTCGATCTCAAAGCGTACCGGGGCAAGCCCAGAGCCCTTGTGCGAGCCATCGCAAAACGGCTGATTCTTAGACTCCCCGCAACTGCACCAAGCGTAGGTGCCAGGGTTAAGCTCGACAACTTGCGGCTTTCGATCGAATACTTTTGGCTCTGCCATGGTATGTTCCTCCTTGGAAATAGATAAATCAATTCATACCAGTGTACTCTAGAAACAGAACCCTAACAATGCCGCTTTAAGAACAAAACCCCCGGAAAAAGGCTTGTTAGTTTTTAGGGGATTGGGATTGTCCAAACAGGTGCCTTCTGGCCTCCTCGTCTAAAGGCCCAGGGTGCCGGTACTCCTTGAGCAGCTCAAGCCCCCGCTTTACGCCTTCCCTGGCCTCGAGCGAGCGGACCCAGCGAGAAACGTTGTGGAACCCATGGCTCACCCCTAGGTGGTCCGCTATACGAACCCACGGAAAGGCCGCCATATCGGCAATCGAGTAAGCGCTCGTCAAGTATTCGCGTTCTGAAAGCCTTCCTTCGAGCACGCCAAGAAGCCGGACAACCTCTTTTGTGTAGCGCTCTATGGCGTAGGGGATAGGCTCGGGGGCGTAATTGATGAAATGCCCGGCCTGGCCGAACATCGGGCCGATCGAGGCCATCTGAAAGAAAAGCCACTGGATTACCTCGTACTTCGCCAATGCTTCCTTGGGCAAGTAAAGCCCTGTTTTCTCGGCCAAATACATAAGAATCGCCCCGGATTCGAACACGGCGTAAGGCTTCCCTTCCGGACCTTCCTCGTCTACAATGGCGGGGATCTTGTTGTTCGGGCTGATCCTTAAGAATTCGGGGTCGAACTGCTCGCCCTTGCCGATGTTTACAGGAATCGCCCGGTAGGACAGGCCGGTTTCTTCCAGCATGATGGCGACCTTTTGGCCGTTTGGGGTCGGCCATGTATAGAATTGGATCATAAACCTCTCCCTTAGGGATCTTTATAGGGTGTCGTGGTTTTCTTCTTTCCCAGTCTTTTTAAGCTACCACAGCGGCTTGTTTGGCCAAAATGCCCCTTTTTATCCATAATTGCCAGGATACCCTAAAAAGATCCCCATCGAGCCAAAAGCCGATCCTTTTTGGAAAAAAATAAACTTTTGCTCTATGATTTAGAAAAAAGCAGGGCTTTGATACCGGTTTCTTCCTGAACGAGGCCCGCTTGGTTCCTTGAAGAATCCCCATCCCGCCGGACAACGCAAGCGAAGAAAGGAGAGCCATGATCCCCGATCTATGCTTATCCAGGCGCCGATTTTTAGGGTCTGCGGGGGCCTTTGGCCTCCTTGGAGTTTTAAGGGGGCTCATCCCCTCACCCCTTTGGGCCAGTACGGCCACATGGGGGATCAAGGACATCCCTGCGGAGCGCCTTTTCGAGCTTTTGATCGCCCCGGTTCCCCTCGAGATCGACGGCAAGCAAGGTCAGGCGATGATGATCAACGGAACCCTTCCCGGGCCCCTCCTTCGTTTTCAAGAAGGGGAGGAAGTGACGCTCAGGGTCACGAATGGCCTTGAAGACGAACACCCCGCCTCGATCCATTGGCACGGAATTCTCCTCCCCGCCGGGATGGACGGGGTCCCCAAAGTGAGCTTCCCAGGAATCGCCAAGGGAACGACCTTCACCTACCACTACAAGGTTCGCCAGTCGGGCACCTACTGGTACCACAGCCATACCCGCTTCCACCTGCAAACCGGGGTGATTGGGCCCTTGATCATCGACCCAATCGAACCCGACCCGTACACCTACGATCGGGAGTACGTGGTGATGCTCTCGGA
This sequence comes from Nitrospirota bacterium, assembly GCA_011620345.1. Taxonomy (GTDB): domain Bacteria; phylum UBA2233; class UBA2233; order UBA2233; family UBA2233; genus UBA2233. The sequence goes on along the minus strand of WOZJ01000031.1, from coordinate 2,137 downwards.
TTGGATGTTCGAGGACCCGAACCGGGTCTACTCCAAACTCAAGATGGAGAGCCATTACTACAACTACCAGCGCAGGACGGCGTTCGATTTCATGAGGGATGTCTCGAACAAGGGGCTTGGCGAAACCTTGAAAGAGCGCCTGGCCTGGGCCAGGATGCGGATGGACCCGACCGATATCGCTGACATCACGGGAGCGACCTACACCTACCTCATCAACGGTCATTCTCCTAAGATGAACTGGACGGGGTTGTTCAACCCTGATGAGAGAATCCGGCTTCGCTTCATCAACGGCTCGGCCATGACGAACTTCGATGTCCGGATTCCCGGCTTGAATATGACCATCGTCCAGGCAGACGGGGTGAACGTCGAGCCCGTCGAAGTGCACGAGCTCCGGATCGCCGTGGCCGAGACCTACGATGCGATTATCGAGCCCAAAGAGGCCAAACCCTACACGATCTTCGCCGAGTCCTTCGACAGGAGCGGGTATGCCAGGGCCACGCTCTCCCCGATTCCCGGAAGGGAGGGGCCCATCCCCGATAGGCGCCCAAGGCCCGTCAGAAACCTCGAAGAAATCGGTATGGGCGGAATGACGAAGGACGGTGGGCGGGAGATGAAGGGCATGTCCCATGCCAAGAACATGCCCAAAGGCAATAGCGTCAACATCGCTATGCGCGCCATGAACACCAAGGATCGTCTCGATGAACCCGGGCTCGGCCTCGGGCAAGACGGGTGGCGGGTCCTGGTTTACGCCGATTTAAAGAGCCTCAAGCCCAACGAGGACCAAAGGCCTCCCGAGAGGGAACTTGTCATTAACCTGACCTCGAACATGGAGCGATTCATGTTCTCATTCAACGGCAAGAAGTTCTCCGAGCACGACAGACCCACCCCCCTTTACATCGGGGAGCGCCTTAGGCTGGTTCTGGTGAACCAGACGATGATGGAGCACCCGATCCACCTGCACGGGCAATTCATGGAGCTCGAAAACGGCACCGAAAACCACAGACCCTACAAGCACACCATCAACGTCAAGCCGGGCGAGAGGCTCTCGCTCCTTATTTCCCCGACATCCAGGGTGATCGGCAATTGGGCCTTCCATTGCCACCTTTTGTTCCACATGGAAGCGGGAATGTTCCTTGTCATGCAAGTCACGGAAAAAGGCGATGAGAAAGGAGGCCCGGCATGAGCAAGACTCTTTGGAAAGGAGGATTCATGGCCCTCGCCCTGATCGTGAGCGCCGGGCGAGCGAGCTGCCAGGTTTCAGACACTGAGGTCTTCTTCCACGCCATCGCCGATCGGCTGGAGTACCAGATGCACGATTCGGGGGAGAGGTTCTTGTGGGATGTAGAAGGATGGGTCGGAGGGGACATGAATAAATTCTGGGTCAAAGCCGAGGGCGAGAAGACCAACAACGACAAGATCGAGCATGCCGAGATCCAAGGGCTATTCAGCCGGGCCATCACCCCTTTCTTTGACCTCCAAGCCGGAGTCCGCCACGACTTTAGACCCCTCGACATGCGCACCTTCGGCGTGTTCGGCCTCGAGGGCCTGGCCCCCTATGGGTTCGAGTTGGATGCCGCCTCGTTCATAAGCGAGGATGGGGACGTCTCGGGAAGGCTGGAGGCCGAGTACGACCTCCTGATCACCCAACGCCTGATCCTTCAGCCAAGGTTCGAGGCCAACCTGGCCGCTCAAGACGTTAAGGAGTACGGGGTGGGCAACGGCCTGAACGATGTCGAGCTTGGGTTACGCCTGCGCTACGAGATTCGCCGGGAGTTCGCCCCCTACGTCGGCGTTTCCTGGACAAGGAAAGTCGGCGAGGCCGCCGGGTTCGCCAGGGAAGAGCACGAGCAGGTCGAGTCTACCTCGTTCGTGGCCGGCATCCGTGTATGGTTCTGAAACTACTAACGTTTTGAAGGTTTACGCTACAATGCCTTTTGAATGCAACCCAGTATGCAATGCCCAGTAACCCAAAGAGATAAGGAGCGGCCATGCCCAAAGCCCTCAAGCAAGACATCGAAGCCCTAAAGGCCCAAGCGCTAGAGAACGCCCCGCAGGCGTTGACGCTGATAGACCTTCAAGGCAAGCGTTTGTGGGCAAACAAGGCCTTCTGCCAACTTCTAGGCAAGCCCCTTGAGGC
>WOZJ01000048.1 GCA_011620345.1 Nitrospirota bacterium | reverse complement strand
ATCCCATCCCCGACGGTTCGTTCGTGATCAAAGATTCGGACTACCTTTTTGTCATGGGGAGGGACGAGGATATCAGGCGGGTTAAGGGCACCTGAAGGGATGGAGGTGCTTACCCTTCCTGCCGACATTGAAGGACTTTCCCCTGAATCAAACGGGCACGTGGTGGCCATCGGAAACTTTGACGGTGTGCACCTCGGCCACCTCGCGGTGATCGCGAAGGTCAAAGAATTGGCCGTCTCGTGCCCGTTTGGGGTCTATACGCTCTATCCTCACCCAAGGGAGGTATTCAACCCAAAAGCAGGCCACCGCTACCTTACGCCCCTTCCTGAAAAGCTCGAGTTGTTGGCCTCGCTCGGCATTCCAAAGGTTTGGCTCCAGACATTTGGAATGGAATTTGCCCAGGTATCCGCCGAGGCGTTCGTCGAGCGTGTCCTCGTCGGTGCTCTCAAGGCCAAGTGGCTTGTTGTCGGGAAAGACTTCTGCTTTGGCCGTGGGCGGCGCGGAAACATCCACATGCTCGAGAGAATGGGCGCTTTGTATGGTTTTCGCGTATATACTCCGGAAATGGTCTGTTGTTTTGGACGGCCGATCAGCTCTTCTTGGATCAAGGAGCTTTTATCGAAGGGTGAAGCCGAGAAGGCGGCGAAGATTTTGAGCAGGCCTTACACTGTATATGGAGTCGTTGAGCGCGGGGAGGGCAGGGGGAGGCTCCTTGGATGCCCTACGGCAAACCTTGCCCTCGACCCAAAGAAATATACCCCTATGCTTGGGGTTTATGCTGGGTTTGCCCGCGTGGAGGGCAAGACATACAGGGCTGTGGCAAACATTGGACAAAAACCTACCTTTGACGACGAGCGCCTGAGCTTGGAAGTCCACCTCATTGGGTTCGAAGGCGATTTGTACGGGCGGCAGCTGTCTTTCGAGTTCCTTAAATTCTTAAGGGGCCAAAAGCTATTTCCTTCCCCCTTGGCGCTTGCCGAGCAGATTCAGCGAGATATCAAAGAGGCTTCGGCCGTCCTAGGGGCGGATTCCGGAGTTTCTTTGTAAGGATGGGCCGATGGGAGCAACCCTCGATACGAGTTCGACGGTGCTTGGGGTTGTTCTCGTGGCCGCTAGGCCAGGCCGGCTAGATGCCGTGCTTGCCGAAACAGGGGCTTTTGCTTCCAGGGCTAGCGTTCAGCGCGCCATCGCCAAGGGGCTGGTGAAGGTGGCGGGGAAGCTTGCGTCCAAACCCGCGCAAAGGGTGGAGCCCGGGCAGCAGCTCCATATCCTTCCTTGGCCGGAAGAGCCCAAGCCTCCGGCCGGCCCTAGAGTGCCCCTTTTCGGCGTTCTGTACGAGGATGAGCACGTGCTTGTCCTCAACAAGCCTAAAGGGCTCGTCGTCCACCCTGGAGCCGGAAGGCCCGTACGTACTCTTGTGGATTTTTTAAGCGATATGTACCCCTCTTTGGCTCACGTGGGCGAGCCTACTAGGCCTGGCATTGTCCACCGCTTAGATAAGGATACCTCCGGGGCGCTTGTGGTCGCCAAGACGCTTGAAGCACACATCTGCCTATCGAGGCAGTTTGCCGCACGAACCGTGAAAAAGGAGTATGTTGCGCTCGTCTGGGGAGAGCCGAGTAACCCGACGGGCGAGATGGCCAACATGCTTTCAAGGTCGCAAAAAGTGGGCACGCGTTTCACGACGAGGCCGGGGAGGGGGAAGGGCCGGTCGGCCTTCACTACCTACAGCCTGCTTGAAAGCTTTGATTTTGTAAGCCTCGTTTCGCTACGGCCACATACCGGGCGTACCCACCAGCTTAGGGTGCAAACGGCCGCAATCGGCCATCCGATTGTAGGCGACTGGCTCTACGGTCCGAAGACGGCCGCCTTGCCAAAGAGGTTGCCAAACGCCCTCAAGGAGGCCTTCCAGGCGATTGAGGGGCAGCTTCTCCATGCTCGGCAGCTTGCCTTTCGGCATCCGGTCACGAAGGCCGAGATTGAGGTGGAGGCCCCGCTACCGTTCGGTTTTTCTTTGCTTTTATGGCTTCTTGCGGAGGATCGAGGAGGGTTAAGGTGAATCGACCCCCTCTTTGGTATCGCTCCGGGTGTTTGGCGGCATTCAGGGGCAATATCCACGGATTTCTCGGAAAGCAAGCCTTTTTGCCAAAGCCCGATGTTTTATGGCATGGAGCCAGAAAGCTTGTATGGATGGAGCAGGTCCACGGCGATACCATCCAGGTTGTGACGCAGGCGATGCTTACAGGCAAAGAGAGTTCCGTTCGGGTTCCCCGGACGGATGGGCTGATTACGAACCTTCCAGGAGTAGTGCTTGTTGTACGTACCGCGGATTGTGTCCCGCTGCTTGCCCTTGACCCGGTTTCGCACGCGGTAGCTTGCGTTCACGCCGGATGGAAAGGAACGGCCCGCGATATTCAAGGCCGGCTCGTAGAGCGTTTCGAAAAAGACCTAGGGGTTCCGCCGAGGCGGCTCATTGTTGCGATTGGTCCGCACATCGGGCCATGTTGTTATGAAATCCAACAAGATGTGGCCTCGGTATTCCACGAAAAGGGGCTTTCTGGCTGCCTTGAAAAACGAAATGCCAAAATCTACCTAGATCTTGGCATGGCAAGCCGCCTGCTGCTCGAGCGCGCGGGTGTTCCGAGTGTTCAGATAGATACCCTAAGGCTTTGTACCAGGCGCCTTCACGTTCCCTTCGCCTCGTTCCGCCGGGATGGCCTAAGCGGGCTGGAAAATGCGAGCTTTATTGTCAAGGTTTCGCACGGGCCAGTCGAAAGAAGGAGATTGAGCCTTGTCCCATGAGGCCTTTTATGGGATCGCTATCTTGGCTTGCATTGTTCTTTCGGGGCTTTTCAGCGCCCTCGAGACGGCGCTCGTGGGCATGAACCGTGTCCGGTTGAATAAGCTCGCCAAAGACGGCAACCTTCGCGCGAAATCGCTTCTTGGCATGCTAAAGCGCCCAGACGAAGTCATCGGCCTCATTTTGGTAGGCAACAACATCACCAACATTCTCGCCTCCTCGCTTGCCGCCTCGTTGTTGATCAAGGTGTTCGGGGAGCAGGGCGTGGTTTACGCGGCGGTGCTGATGACTTTCCTAATCCTTGTTTGTTCGGAGGTAACCCCTAAAAGCTACGCGTTGTTCCATGCCGAACCTATTGGCCTTGCCCTGGTCCCTTTTCTTAAGGTTGTCCGCCTGCTTCTTATGCCCGCTGCCTGGTGTACCACGGCAATCTCAAGGATGTTGCTCACGACGATTGGCGGGGTATCGTTGGAACTTAGGCCGACGATTTCCGAGGATGAAATTCGTTATTTGCTGCTCTACGGCGGCAAGGTGGGCGCGTTTGCAAAGGAAAGGCGCTTGATGCTCCTGAACGTTCTCGAGCTCTCGGAAACGCGGGTTGTGGATGTTATGGTTCCCAGGGCTAAAATGGTGGGGGTAGAGCTGGACGCTCCGGTCGAGGATGCTCTTCGCAAGGCGAAGGAGACAGGCTTTTCGAGGTTTCCCGTTTATCAGGAGGATATCAGCAACGTCGTCGGGATCCTGCACATTAAGGACCTGCTGCTTGCCATGGCCCTAGGGCAGCACCCCACCATTGCTCCGCTGCTGAAAGAGGCGTTCTTTGTTCCCGAGGTCAAGCGCACCGACGAGCTCTTGCGCGAGATGCGGGCAAAGAAGCTTCAGATGGCGATCGTTGTGGACGAGTACGGGACGGTCGTCGGGTTGGTCACGTTAGAAGACCTGCTGGAAGAGATCGTGGGGGAGATTTTCGACGAGTTCGACAGAGATTTAGAGAGGGTCAGGCGCTTGCCTGATGGCTCTTTCCTGGTAGACGCCGATTTGTCGATCAAAGATTTAAACCGCATGCTTGAGCTTGGATTGCCAGAGGAGCGCGCCAGCACGCTCGCCGGCTACTTGCTCGAGGCGTTCCAGGATATGCCACAAGAAAAACAACGGCTGGATACGGACAGCGCCGTGTTTGTCGTGGAGCAGGTTGGATTGCAAAGGATTATCAAGGTACGCGTGACTCCAAAGATTGCGCACGTTTCTTGAGTTTCCTTATGCAATGTAAAAAGGCGCAAACCATAACTTAACCAATTCACAGGGGGGATAAGCGGTGCTTCGAAGAGCACACGTACAATTGTTTGCCATTCTTACGTTGGCATGGTTTTTTTGTTTCTTTCCGGAACCGGGAGTATCCGGCACAAGGGTTGCCATCGTAGAGTATTATTTCTCAGTGGGTTGCCCTGCATGTGCAAAGATGGCCGATTACCTTAAGAACTTTAAGATGGAGGGCGTGGAAATTGTGGGTTACGCCGTGGGTGCTTCGGAAGACGCCGCCAAAGCCTACGCGAAAGAAACCGGCCTAAAGTTCCCCGTAAAGCCTATCCATAGGGAAGACGCGCTTTTCGTCCTTGCGTATCCGACGATTGTGTTGAAAGACCCTGATCAAAAAAAGGCCGACTTCATCGAAGGGGTAATCGAGCCAGACAAGCTAAAGGCACGTATCGAGGCCTTTATTCGGGCCAGTCGCTAAACCTATGTACCTTCGGACCAGACGAAGACGGCGGGATTCCCAAGGAATGTCGATGACACCGCTGATCGATGTCGTGTTCAACCTCATGATTTACTTCTTGCTCACCATGAACTTCTCTATGGCACCGGCCCTCAAGCTCGACCTGCCCGAGGCGAGCTCGGCCAAGGAGGCGGGAGTTAAGAACGTTTTAAGGGTTGAGCTTCCCAAGGACGGGCGTATTCTTGTCAACGGAAAGGAGCGCACCCTTAGTACGCTTCAAAAAGCCTTGGCTGACGAGGCTCCAAAGGTCGAGAAGGGGCAGGCCGCGCTGTTTGTGGATCAAGGGGTCTATTTTGGGCTTGCCATCAAGGTGATGGACGCCTTAAGGCTTTCAGGGTTTTCGGACATCGCCGTCGTCGCGCAGCGTCCGCAGGCTTCCTACAAATAATGGTGGTCCCAACGGGCTTCGAACCCGTGTTTCTGGCTTGAGAGGCCAGTGTCCTAGGCCGCTAGACGATGGGACCTACGCAAGCATGGGGAAGTTTGAGCTATTATGATGGGCGAATCAATCTGCCTTGTCAAGACTGACCCTTCTTAAAGAAAGCGTATGCCAGGCTGGTGCTTCTTCATCGGCCGTGGCGGAAGCGTTTGTAGGGCTCGAGCTGGAGCCTGGGGGCTGTTGTCGTCGAATTGCCAGATGGAGAGGGTGCGGTCAAGCGGGATGAGGGTTGGGGCGTTTTTGGATATGCGCTAAAATACCATAGGAAGGGTTTTGTCCTTAAACGACGAAACACACTGAAAAAGGCTGAAGGCGATGGAACAAAGACATCTGGGCAAGAGCGATATTTCGGTCAGCGTGGTCGGGCTCGGCACCTGGGTCATGGGCGGCTGGATGTGGGGCGGTGCAGAAGATGAAAGCTCCAAGAAGGCCATCTTTAAGGCGATAGACCTTGGAATCACGCTGATTGACACGGCGCCCGTGTACGGGTTCGGCCATGCCGAAACCCTTGTCGGCCAGGCTCTTACAGAGGCTAAGGCTCGAAGCCGGGTTGTTGTGGCGACCAAATGCGGCCTTGAGTGGGACGAAAACGAGCGCATCCGGAGGAATTCCTCGCCCAAGCGGATTTTTGAGGAGATCGATCAGAGCTTAAGGCGGCTTCGATCCGATTCTATCGACCTTTATCAGATCCATTGGCCGGATCTCAGCACTCCTTTCGAAGAATCTCTCGATGCCTTGCTTAAGCTAAAAAAAGCCGGCAAAATCAGAGAAATTGGCGTAAGTAATTTTGATGCCGGGCAGATGGAGGCGTTCGACAGGGGTGGAACGCTTGCGAGCAACCAAGTTCCATACAGCTTGTTCGAGCGTGAGATCGAAGCGGAAACCCTCCCTTATGCCAGGGAGCATCAAATCGGAATCCTTGCCTATGGGCCTCTCTGCAGAGGCCTTTTGACGGGCAAATTTTCGCAAGAAACGACATTTCCAAGCGGCGACCTAAGGAGCGTGGACCCTAAATTCCAAGGGGATGCCTTTCTTGAGCATCTAAAGGCCGTGGAAGGGCTTAAGGGGTTGGCCAAGGAGATCGGCGTGGATATCGGGTCCTTCGCTGTCCGGTGGGCGATAGAGCAGGGAGGGGTGACTTCTGCACTTTGCGGGGCCAGAAACCCCAAGCAAATCGAAGCATCGTCTAAGGCTGCAAGTTTTAAAATTCCAGGGGACATGCTCGGGCGTATCGAGGGAGTGCTTCGTTTGAGTATATCAAAGCCAATCTCTCCGGCCTTTATGGCACCCCCACTCTAAAGGAGGACTTACTTTTATGCCAAGGCCGTGCCCAATCACGTTCGGAACGTCGGGTTGGCGTGGAATTATTGCAGACGACTTTACGTTTGCCAACGTCCGTATTGCCTCGCTTGCCATTGCTTGCTTTCTGAAGGAAAAAGGTATGCAAGGACGAGGTGTGGTCGTTGGCTACGATACGCGGTTCTTGTCTGAAAAATTTGCCAGGGAGGTCGTTGGGGTTCTTACTCACGAAGGGGTTGCGTGCTTCGTGTGCCAAAGACCAACCCCAACCCCGGTCATCGCGCATGAAATCCTGAGACGTTCCGCGGCAGGGGGCGTCAACATCACCGCAAGTCACAACCCCCCAATCTACAACGGCCTGAAGTTCTCGCCCGAATGGGGCGGGCCCGCGCTACCCGAGACCACCCAGAGGTTAGAGGTACTTGCTCAAGAGATCTATTCCCGGGACCCTTCGATTTCCACGCTCGACCTCGAAGAGGCGGCAACAAAGAGCCTTGTTGTTCCTATTGACCCTTCCGAGGCGTATTTTGCCACACTCGATACCTTCCTGGATGTTGGGGTCATTCAACGCGCAAAGCCCAAAGTGCTCGTGGACGTCCTCCACGGAACGGGAGCGGGCCACCTCGATCATTACCTGACAACAAGAGGGGTCAAGGTCCAGGTAAGAAGGGCAAACCCTGACCCTACGTTCGACGGGATGGCGCCAGAACCGGCTCCGGAAGAACTTGCCGAAACCGTCCGGATCGTCCAAGAGCAAGGGTTTGATATCGCGCTCGCCACCGACGGCGATGCCGACCGTTACGGGGTTGTCGATAAGGGCGGGACGTTTGTTTTGCCCAACGTATTCCTGGGTCTTTTGTATCACGAGCTCATCGCCCAAAAGGGCATGAAGGGAGACGCGGCAAGAAGCGTGGCCACCTCGCATTTTATTGATGCAGTCGCAAAGCTCCACGGGCAAAGGGCTATCGAAACCAAGGTGGGGTTCAAATACTTGGGCCAGGCGCTTTGGGATGGAAGGGCTATTTTGGCAGGCGAGGAGAGCGCGGGCCTTTCGCTTAAGGGTCATGTTCCAGAGAAAGACGGAATCTTAGCCTGCCTGCTTGCCCTGGAGGCCGTCTGTAGGAACGCAGTTCCCTTGAGATCGCTCCAAGAGAGCCTTTGGCTACAAACAGGCCCGTTCTATACAAGCAGGGTCAACCTGCCTTTTGAGCCGGCCAAGGCTGATGCCCTTCAGCAGATCCTCGAAGAAGAGCCTAAGGAGCTTGCAGGTGTCCGCATGGCTTCCGTAAGCAGGCTCGACGGAACGAAATGGATCCTCGAGGATGGCAGTTGGATCCTGCTTCGGCCTTCGGGAACAGAGCCCGTGGTGCGTATGTACATCGAGGCCCGGTCGGAAGAACACCTAAGGGCGCTTGAAGCCCATGCCCGCGAACTGATGGGGGCGCTGTGGACATCCAGGCCATAGAGAAGGCCTACGGCCGGTACGTAAAAATATACGACGCCGTCTTTGGCAGGATGTTTTTGCCAAGGCTGAGGCATGTCATCGAAAAGCTTGTGCTTTCTCCAGGGCAGAGTGTGCTCGAGGTAGGCGTAGGAACTGGCATTTCTCTCCCTTTGTACCCGGCAGGTGTGCGCGTGGTCGGGGTGGACGTGCTCGATGCCATGCTTGCCAGGGCAAAAGCCAAGCTTCCCGGGATCAACGCCCAGTCGGTCCTGCTGGCAAAAATGGATGGAAGGCGGCTTGCTTTCAAAGACAACGTGTTTGACCACAGCATCGTTGCCCACGTCGTCTCGGTGGCGGACAACCCGCATGAGATCCTCAAGGAGATGCAAAGGGTCACCCGGCCTGGGGGTTCGATCGTCATTATCAACCATTTTCGGAGCGAAAATCCCGCGTCTCTGGTGCTTCTCAAGGCGTTCGCTCCGTTGTGCAGGAAGTTGGGATGGCACCCCGATTTTGCGCTTGAGCCGCTGATAGCCAAATCGGGCCTTCGTGTAGAGGACGTCTATAAGCTCCACCCCGTGGACCTTTGGAAGATCGTATGGACGAAAAGTTCTCCGCGAAGCTGAAGGTGTGCGGCGTGACGCGCCTTGAAGACGCGAGGGCGCTTGTTACAAGGAATATTTCTTACATTGGCATCATTGTCGAGGTGCAAGGAACCCCAAGGAGCGTGGAGCGCTCCAAGGCGCTGGCAATCGCGGAGTGTGCCCCTAGAAGGACCGTGTTTGTTTTATCGAACCCGGATGCCGCGTTGGTTCGCGTGCTCCTTGAATCGGCTCCCGTAGCCCTGCAGTTTCACGGCTGCGAAGAGCCGGAATTCCTCGTTGAGATGAGGGCGCTGCTCCCTAAAAGGACGGAAATCTGGAAGGCGTTGCAGGTCGTGCCGGAAACTGTGCCCGAGCGTTACGCGGAGGCTGTAGACAGGTTCGTCCTCGAGCGCCCAAAAACGGTTCCGCAAGCAGGCCCGTTCCCATTTGCCCTGACGTTGGCCCTAATGAAGCGGGCAAGCAGGCCTGTGCTGGTGGCAGGGGGCCTAGGCCCTAAAAACGTCCGCGAGGTGGTTAGATGTCTTCGGCCGTATGGCGTGGACATGGCAAGCGGGGTGGAGAAAGCCCCTGGAATCAAAGACATGCAGGCAATTGATGAGGTTCTTGTTGCGCTTTCAGCCCAAAAAGCCTTGTTCGTCGGCCACTCCTGAGCTCCCTGCTGCAAAGCCGGAGAGGGTGGGAAGGGTTGTTCTTAGGGAGATGCGCCTCGAAGAGGTTGAAGATGCGGTAGTCATTGAGGCCAAGTCCTTCCCGGACCCTTGGGGTTATTCCCTGTTTCGGACCGAGCTTGAAAACCCTTTTTCGAAAGGGCTTGTTGCGCATTTTGCGAACGAAACGAGAATCTTGGGCTACAACCTCTTTTGGGTGATGTTCGAAGAGGTCCACATTCTCAACTTTGCGATCGACCCCACGTTTCGAAGGTTAGGGATAGGAGAGCTGCTTCTGAAAAAGTCGATTGCCATCGGCAAAGAGCTTGGAGCGGAAAAGGCCACTCTTGAGGTGAGGACTTCCAACGTGGAAGCAATTCGGCTCTACGAAAAGTTAGGGTTTCACATCGCAGGAGAAAGGCCGCGCTACTACGCAAGGACGAACGAGAATGCCTACATCATGCTTCTTCCGGACTTCAACCGCCTTGAGCTCTGATGTGTCCGTTCGGCCTGTTTCTTCCCCTTGTCAAACCGAAGGGGAGGTTGTTGCGATTGCCCAGGCTGGGGCAGGCGTCTTTTGGCTTGAACTTGCGCTTCCTTTGCTTCCGATGTCGCCCATGGCAGGGCAGTTTGCTATGGTGGGCTTCAAGGACACTCAAGATCCTCTTCTCAACAGGCCCTTGTCGATCGCAAGCTTTGAAGCCGGGTCCACAGGCTGTCGCGTAGGTTTTTTGGTCGCAATACGGGGGAAAGGGACAAAACGGCTTGCAGAAGCCAGGCAAGGCCTTAAGCTTCGGGTCATTATGCCAATGGGGCAGTCGTTTTTAAGGTACATTGGCCCGGGGCAAAGGCGCGTAATCGCCGTGGCGGGCGGGGTTGGCGTGGCCCCGATGGTGCTTTTGGGCCGGCAAATTAAAGAGGTTTCTCCGGAGGCTGATTTCTTATTGCTTTACGGCGCGAGAACGAAGGCCGAGCTGACGAAGCGGCATCTTGGCCTTGCGGACGGGCTTTATGTTGCCACCGAAGATGGGTCGGAAGGGTTTAAAGGGAGGGTAACCGAGCTTTTCGAGGCTGAACGAACCTTGCTCCTTGAGGCCGGCAGGTCGGCAAAAGTGTTTGCATGCGGCCCATTGCCCATGCTTTATGCGCTAAATAAGCTGGCCGAGCGACATCGGTTTGGCCTTGTCGTAAGTTTCGAAGGCCCCATGGGGTGCGGTATGGGGCTTTGTTTGGGGTGCGTCGTGGAGAATTGGGAAGGGATGTACGTCAAGCTGTGCCAAAAAGGCCCCGTGATGGACGCCAAGGATGTGGATTGGGAGCGATTGACTCGAAGCGACGAACTGCGATGTGCGGGGTATGACTTCAAACCGGCTTGAAGTCCCCTTTCTAGGGAAAACGATCAAAAACCCGATCGCCGCCGCCTCTGGATGCTACGGGTACGGGCTCGAGCAGCCGGAGCTCTTACCTCCCGAGGCGTTCGGTGTCATCACGCTAAAAGGGCTGTCCGCGAGCCCCAAGCGGGGCAACCCTCCCCCTCGTATCGCCGAAACTCCCTGCGGGATGCTCAACTCGATCGGGCTTGAAAATGTAGGGATCGAGGCGTTTGCGAAGAATACCTGGCCGCATCTTAGAGGGCTCGGGGTCCCGATAATCGCGAATTTTTTTGGAGATGACGAGACCGAGTTCCAAAAGGCCGCCCAAATGCTCTCGGACCTCGAAGGGCTTTTCGCGATGGAGCTCAATCTTTCTTGCCCAAACAAACCCCAATGGGGGAGCATTCTTGCCTCCGACCCAAAGGTGGCGTCCAGGCTCGTTCGATCGATCAAGCCCCTTTGCCGCTACCCGTTGATAGTGAAGCTATCTCCCAATGTCGCCAGCATCAGCGAGGTGGCCAAGGCGTGCGAAGATTCCGGAGCCGACGCGCTGTCTTTGATCAACACGCTCCTTGGGATGGCAATCGATGTGGACGCCAAAAGCTCAAAGCTAGGGACGCGCTTTGGGGGGCTTTCTGGCCCCTCTATCTACCCCATCGCACTACGTATGGTTTCCGAGGTGTCCAGATCGGTCAGGCTCCCGATCGTCGGCATGGGTGGAGTAAGCTCCCCTGAGGACGCCATCGGGATGATGCTGGCAGGTGCAAGCCTTGTGGGCGTGGGAACGCTCCTTCTTGTTAACCCCTTCGGAGTGGAGGAGATCAAACAAGGGATGCTTGCCTACCTCGACCGTCACGGCCTCGAGAAGCTTACAGGCCTTCAAGGAAGACTATAAGCCCAGGCTTGGCTACCGTGACTCGTTCTGTTACAATAACTGCCTCTACCGTTTCGGTTTCAAGGGGCCGAGGTAGCTCAGTCGGTAGAGCGAAGGCCTGAAAAGCCTTGCGTCGGCGGTTCGATTCCGTCCCTCGGCACCATCACGTCCTATGCCCTTGCTTCATATGGCTTCTGTTTCCCTTCGGCCTCTAAACGCACTTCCCGGAGCGTTACTTAGGGGCGAAGGGAGATTCTTTGCGTCCTCTTGTAGTACGTGTTACAATCAAAAATGGCTGGTATGCGGTCGTTCTTGCAACTTTTTTAACAACAAGGAGGATGTGTATGAAGCGGTTTTTGTTTGCGATTGTAGCGCTCATGTTTGTTGCCTCATGGTCTAGTTTTACGGTGGCGGAAGAGGAAGGTGTGCTCGATAGGGTCAAGGGGGCTGCTTCGGAGGTAAAGGAAGAAATTACCGGAGAAAAAGGCACGGCGGAAAAGGCGGGCGAATCGATCGACAAGGCCGGCAAGAAGGCGAAAGATACGGCCGAAGAGGCGAAGGAAGAGCTTACCGGCAAGAAGGGTAAGGGAGAAGAGCTCGGCGAAAAGATCGATGAGAAGTTGGACAAAGATGAGTAAGCAGCGGCGTTCATTTTTTTAGGCCAAGTACCGGTGATTTACGGCAAAGGGGGCGGGATTCCGCCCCCTTTGCTTGTCTTTTTGTGATCCTATAGCTGAGCCTTCAAAATTTATCGCTGCAATGGAGGAAGGTGAAAACGCAGCAGAAGGCGCAAAACGCTTCTATTCTTCTTCTTTTTCACGGGAGTTAATCGCAAGCTCCCCTTCGACGAGCCCCGTTTTTTTTCTGTGGAAACGAAGGCGGAACCCAAACTTTTCTAGCATTCGCCGCATTAGCTCGTTTTCTGGGGTCATAATGGCGAACAAATGCGTAAGGCCTTCTTGTCTGGCAATTTCAACGAGGCGCGTTAGTATTTCGGTCCCGATGCCTTGACGCTGGTACGGGTCGGCCACGAGTAAGGAAAAGCTCGCTCCGGACCTTTGGGGCAGTTTTTTTAACCTGCCGATGGCAACCACCTGCCCGTCCGTCGTCTCCGCAACAAGCGCAATTTCCTTGTCGTAATCAATGAAGCACGCCCGAACAAGCCTTTCTTGTCGGGTCCGCTCTTGAAAGAGGACGGGGGAAAGGTAGCGCAAGCTGACGCTCCTGTCCGAGAGCATTTCGTGGAAGTGCTGCACTTTGGGAACGTCCTCAGGTCTGATTGGGCGTAGGGCGTAAGACATGTCGGTCTTTGTCGTATGCCTCCAAAAATAACGCTCCGGGTAAGGGCGGATGGCCAGCGTAGGCAGCAAGTCCTCGGGCAGCCCCGGGTCCGCTAGGAGTACTCGGGCATCTAGCGCCATGAAGGAGGGCGTGCCGGAAAAAGAGGCCAATAGAGGGTTGATGTCGAACTCCACGATCCTTCGTTGTTCGGCAATCAGCCAGCTGAACCGTACCAGCAGCGCTTCAAGCATGGCCATATCCATCGGTGCCCGGCCGCGGATCCCTTTGAGCGCTGCCGCAATTTTGGTCTTTTCGATGATCCGACGCGCTAGTACGTCTGTGAGGGGAGGTATTCCGATGGCTTGATCCTTAAATACCTCGACCAGGACCCCGCCTGCGCCGAACAAAATGACGGGGCCGAACTGGGAGTCGGTACTCGAGCCCAGGATCAGCTCGTAGCCCTTGAGGTCTACCATCGGCTGAACGCTCACGCCAAGGAAATGGCCAGGCCCAACCTTTTCCTCGATGTTTTGCTGGATGTTCACGAAGGCCTTCGAGACCTCCTCGGGGGTTTTCAGGTTGAGACAAACCCCGCCCACGTCGGTTTTGTGCGTGATTGTGTTTGAATGGAGCTTAAGGACCACGGGAAAGCCGAGCATTTCCGCAAGCTTTTTTGCCTCTTTTGGCGAGGCCGCCAAAAGTGTTGGAACCGTGGGGATTCCGTAGGCCTCAAGGAGCCGTTTCGATTCAAATTCGTTCAGGATAGTTCGGTTGGCCTTTTTTGCTTCCTCAAGAACTTTAGATGCGGCGTTGCGGTCAAACTCCTTCGAAGCGTCTACGGTAAGCCTAGGGGTTTCGTACAGAGAACGAAGGTTTTCGCTGAAGCGCCACATCGCGCTGAATGCGCGTGCCGCATCGTCCGGATAAGAAAAGGTAGGAAGCCCAGCATCTTTGAGGATGGCAATGCCGGGCGAAACTCCTTCTCCCCCCATCCAGCTTGTCAAAAGAGGCTTGTTGGCAGGCCGTCCAGTGCGCCTTAGAGCGTCTGCCGTTTCGGAAGGCTGCGTCATCGCTTGAGGGGTAAGAATTGTGAGAACCCCGTCGTTCGTCTCGTCGTTCGCAAGTACTTCGATGGCCTTGGCGTAACGCTCGGGGCCGGCGTCTCCTAGAATGTCGACGGGGTTATTGTGGCTCCACTGAGGGGGAAGAAATTGCCCAAGCTTTTGAAGGGTTTCTTGGGACAGTTCGGAAAGCCTGCCGCCACTTAGAAGGAGTGCATCGCTCGCTAAAACCCCAGGGCCGCCCGCGTTTGTTAAAATCGCGAGTCTTGGGCCTTTTGGCCTTGGCTGCTTGGCGAGCATTTCGGCCATGGAGAACATTTCCGTGATGGAATCCAGCCGCAGTACGCCCGAGCGGTGAAAGGCCGCATCGATAACCTCGTCCGATCCAGTAAGCGAACCCGTGTGTGAAACGGCGGCCTTGCTTGCCGCCTGCGTTCTGCCTGGCTTGATGACCAGGATAGGCTTGGTGAGCGCGACCTCCCTGGCCGCGGACAAAAACGTGCGTGCGTTGCCTACCGTTTCCATGTAAATGACAATGCTTTCGGTGTAGGGGTCGTCGCCCAGGTATTCAATGAGGTCTCCCCAGCCTACGTCCAGCATCGAACCCACGGAAACGAACACGCTGAACCCTACGTTCGCCTCCAGACTCCAGTCTAGGACGGCGGTGCAAAGCGCCCCGCTTTGGCTAAGAAACGCCACGTTACCCTGCTTGGCCATAGCATGAGCAAACGTGGCGTTCAAATTGCTACGGGTATTCATCACTCCAAGGCAGTTCGGGCCAATCAGGCGCATTTCAGATGCCTTCGCGACCTCAAGAATTTTCTCCTCGAGCGCTTGACCCCCTTTGCCGACTTCCTTGAACCCTGCCGAAATGATGATCGCCCCGGGAATATCCGCGTTGGCGCATGCCTGAACGACCTCTGGAACGCCCTGGGCCGGGGTGGCGATGACCGCCAAATCGATCGTTTCCGGGAGGCTCTGGATGTCTGGGTATGCCCGGATCCCGAGCACACTCTTCCTGTTTGGGTTTACCGGGTAAACCGTCCCGCCGAATGGGTTTTGGATTAAGTTAGAAAGAAGCGCCCGTCCCACGCTGTGATCTTTTTCGCTCGCTCCGATTACGGCGACGCTTTTAGGAGAAAAGATGGCCGATAATGGGTGTGGCGAAAGGCTGTAGATGTCGTGAATTGGGTCAAACGCCGGTAGGGAGGGTGGGTTTTTCATGGGCCTTTCCATAGATGTTTGAGTTTTTTCATTTTAGCAAATCGCCCTCTTTCGAGCGAATGGCCGAACCCTGGCCGTGGATGCCGATGTTTTGCTAAATTAGTATTTCTTAAGAAAGACGAACACAACGGAGGAGGGATAGCGGTGGATTTGGCCTGGATGGAAGCCTTTCCAGGAGAGGGCGTGCCGTGCGTGTTGTTCTTGACAAAAGAGGGAAAAGAAAAGGAGGCGTACCTCTCTAGCCTTCCAAAAGGCGTCATGGAGGCCGTCGAAAGGGCGCTCTGTATCGGACGCCCATGTTGTGATGGCAAGGCCACGTTTCTTTTAGCCGATCAAACCCCCTTGATTTTGTACGGGTTGGGATGCAAGCCTGCTACGTTGGACCGCATAAGAAAGGCGTTCTCCCGCGTGGGCAGGGAGCTTGTTGGCCGTCACGTTGAAAAGGCGGCTTTTGTCCTGCCCGGGTTTGAAGGGCTTTCCCCCGAAACGGTAATCGAAGAGGCTGTAATTGGCTTGGGGGTAGGAACGTTCGATCTAGGCATTTTTAAAACCAGCCTGTGCGAATCCGAAGAGGGAGGGCACAAAGCCCCAACGCTTCAAGCGGCATGGTTCAAGAGCCTTGTGCTTGACCCCGAAGAAGGCAAGAGGGTCCTTTTGAAGGCCGGGCGGGTCATCGAGGCCGTCAACTGGACCAGGGCGTTCAACACCCGCCCCGGGAACCTCGCTACGCCGGACGTCCTTGCCGAAGAGGCAAGGGGGCTGGCCAAGGCGTATCCGGATTTGCTACATGTGGAGGTACTTGGTCAAGAAGAGATCGAGAAGGAGCGGATGGGGGGGGTGCTTGCCGTATCGGCAGGCAGCGAAAACCCTCCTAGGTTCATCGTGCTCGAGTATGTCCCTCAAAATGCCTCACGCACCGTCGCCCTCGTCGGGAAAGCCGTGACGTTCGATTCCGGAGGGATTTCCTTGAAGCCTGGCAAAGACATGGACAAGATGAAGTACGACAAGTCAGGGGGTGTGGCTGTTTTGGGGTTGATCCGGGCGCTTTGCGAGATCAAGCTCCCCGTGAGGGTAATCGGGATTATCCCCGCTGTTGAAAATATGCCTTCCGGCAAGGCTGCCAGGCCTGGCGATGTCATCACGCTGCGTGCAGGAAGGACAGTCGAGGTAGTCAATACAGACGCCGAGGGTAGGCTGATCCTTGCCGACGGCCTAGATTATGCGCTTTCGAAAAGCCCCGACCTGATCGTCGACATCGCCACACTCACGGGTGCCTGCGTCGTTGCCCTCGGGCATCTGGCCTCCGGGCTTTTAGGGACCGCAGATCAAGGAACCATCGAAGCGTTCTTCCGCTCGGGCGAGAGGACGGGCGAGAGGGTTTGGCAATTGCCGCTATGGGATGAGTATGCAGAAGCCTTGAAGACTCCCTACGCAGACTTCAAGAACGTCGGCGACGGAGCAGCGGGTACGATTACGGCCGCTGCCTTCTTGAAGCCCTACGTAAAGAATGTGCCGTGGGTTCATCTTGACATCGCGGGTACGGCCTGGAACGACAAAGAAGGCGGGTTTTTGCCTGTAGGTCCAACGGGTACGCCTGTACGCCTGCTCCTTTCCTTCTTAGAGGAGGTTGCTTAAGGCGTAAAAGGTTTTAGGGCTAACCCAAGAAGATTCTTTACGACCGAAGGGAGCGTCCGTTCGAGTTCACGAAGACATACTGTCGCCCCTTCGGGGCCTTTCCCGCATGGGTCTTCGATGTCTCCGGACTCGTCGGCAAGGGCGAGCCAGGTGTGGACAATACCAGGATTGAGCTCTGGGAATGCGTCCAAGAGCAAAGAGCGTTGTTCTTGCGTCATCGCGATAACCAAGCCTGCGCCCGCTACCGCCTCGGGGTGCCGCCTTAAGTCCTTCGAGCGGAAGGCGTTTTCGTCAAGCTCGATGCCCGCCCCTTTCAGGGAGAGCCTGGCATCGAGCGACATCAGCCCTCCCTCGCGGGCGTGCGTTCCGATTCCTCCCGAATCTAGCTCGAAAAGCCCTCTCCATGGTACAAGGGCCCTCTGAAGGAGGGCCCAAGCCATGGGCGAGCGGAATGTGTTGGCGTGACAGACGATGAGGATTCGCACGCTTAAAATTGAATTTCGGTGAAAACGGCCGTAATTTCTTCTTTGGGTGGGAGCTTTGGCAAGAGCTCCTCTTGCATACGCTTAGAAAGTTCTTCTACCGTGAGGAACCCTTTCTTCGAGATTTTGGCTACGCTATGCCATCCTTGCATCCCCCAAACGGTACCCGCTCCTACCCGAAACACTTGGCCATGGATGGAGCCCGCCTCGACAGAGCCTAAGTAGGCAACCAGCGGAGCGATATGCTTGGGGTGGAAGGGGTCGAACTCACCCTCGGGTGTTTGGCCCATGATCGCCGCCGTTGAAGGCGTGGCATCTACCGTTAGGCGTGTCCTGGCTAGAGGCGCGATGCAGTTGCAGGCCACGCCATACCGGGACATCTCCATATCGATGATGATGGACATGGTGGCGATTCCGGCCTTGGCCGCGCCGTAATTGCCTTGACCAGGGTTGCCCAAAAGCCCGGCGTCCGAGGCGGTGTTGATGATCCTGGGCTGCAGGTCTTTGCCCGCCTTGTTTGCCTCCCTGAAGTAGGCGCAAGCATGGCGGCTGACGTTGAACGTCCCCTTCAAATGCACGTTGATGACCGCGTCGAAATCTTCTTCGGCCATGTTGAAGATCATTCGGTCTCTTAAGATCCCCGCGTTGTTCACAACGACGTGTAGCTCGCCGAAGGTATCCAACGCGCACTCGATAATCCGCTTGGCGCCGGCAAAGTCGGTTACGGACTCGTAGTTGGCGACGGCTTCTCCGCCGAATGCCTTGATTTCATCCACGACTTGCTGGGACGGTGTGCGGTCGGCACCGGTCCCGTCAAAATGGGCCCCTACGTCGTTGATTACTACCTTGGCGCCGTTGCGGGCGAGCTCGAGGGCTTCTTCTCTTCCAATTCCCCTCCCTGCTCCCGTGACAATTGCGACTCTGCCTTCTAGATTAGCCATAGTTTCCCCTTTTTTTGAATTTAGAATAAACCCGTTTAGCGTAGGCTAGCCGCGATGTAAACCGGCTCCTTAAAAGCTTTATTTATACATATAAATAGATTCTAGTCAACCCTGGATAAGGGTGCGTGCAAACCTGCGCTAGTTTTTGCTAAGCTAGGCATACTAGACAGTGCGGGTCGGTGGGGCCTGCCTTTGCGCAAACCAACCAAAGGAGGCAGATATGGACGAGGAAGCAAAAAAAACGCTCTTACGAAAGATTCCTTACGGGCTGTTCATCGCCGGCTCCAAGGCCGGAGAAGAAGTTTCGGCAGGAACGATCAACTGGCTTGCTCAAGCATCGTTCCGTCCTCCCATGTTGATGGTGGCGCTTCAAGGGGGCTCAAAGCTCCATAGCCTTGCGGAAGCCTCGAAGGCGTTGGCCGTGAGTTTTTTGAAGCAGGGCCAGCAAGAGATTGCTTCCGCTTTTTTCCGCCCTTCGGTGCAAGAGGGCGACAAGATTAACGGCTATCGTTTCATGTTGACCAAGCACACGGCCTCTCCGGTCATTGAAGAGGCGTTTGGTTGGGTAGAAACGCGTGTCTTTGAGATCGTCAAAAGGGGTGACCATAGCGTGTTTGTTGTCGAGGTGATCGATGCGGTCCTCAAGCAGGACGAGCCGCTCATGACGCTTACGGACACGCCTTGGCATTATGGAGGGTAATCTAGAGATGGCGCAGACCCAAACGGCAGGCTTTGACGTTGTAATCTTAGGAAGTGGTCCTGCCGGGCTTACGGCCGCGATTTACGCTTCCAGGGCCTGTCTGAAGACTTGTGTACTTGAAGGCCCCATTCCGGGCGGCCAATTGACGACCACAACCGAGGTCGAAAACTTTCCGGGTTTTCCAGAAGGCGTTCAAGGGCCGGAATTTATGGAAAAGATGCGTCAGCAAGCGGCTAGGTTTGGCGCGCAAATCATCGCCAAGCCCGCTACTTCTGTTGATTTCGCCCTTCGGCCGTTTTGTGTCACGTTCGATGGCGGCGAGCTTGAGGCAGATACTGTGATTATCGCAACCGGGGCCTCGGCGAAGCTCCTTGGGCTGGAAAAAGAAAAGCAGTTTATGGGGAAGGGCCTGAGCGCCTGTGCCACTTGCGACGGGTTTTTTTTCAGGGGTAAAGAGGTGGCCATAGTCGGGGGTGGCGATACGGCCGTGGAAGAGGCGCTGTTTTTGACGCGCTTTGCAACGAAAGTGAAGGTCATTCACCGTAGGGACGCCCTTAGGGCCTCGAAGATCATGCAAGAGCGCGCGTTGTCCAACCCCAAGATCGAATTCCTCTGGAATCGCGTAGTTGCCGACTTGATTGGAGATACCAAGGATGGGCTTAAGGGAGTGGTTCTTCTCGATGTGAAGACAAACAAAGAAGAAGAAGTGCCTCTCGATGGGCTGTTCATCGCGATCGGCCACGAGCCCAACACAAAACTCTTCATGGGGAAGTTGGCGATGGACGAGAGGGGATATATCCTGACGCATGAAAATGTTAGGACATCGATCGAAGGCGTGTTTGCCTGCGGGGACGTCCAAGATTCCGCGTTCCGGCAGGCGGTCACGGCAGCGGGTTCGGGATGTATGGCCGCGATCCTGGCCGAACGATTCCTAGAGGAACATGAGGCCTCTTTGCAAAGCAAAGCCTAACTAAAAAGGCGGGGCTTTTGCCCCGCCTTTTTAGTGTTTGATCTCGCCCCTTTAGAGCGTTTTTTGGCCCGGCTTCCAGTTTGCTGGACAGTTGGCGCCGGTTTGCAGAGCCTGGAGAACACGGATTGTTTCTTCGGTCGCGCGGCCTACGCCTAAGTCTGTTACAACCTGATAGCGGAGCACGCCCTTAGGGTCTACGATAAACAACCCTCTTAAGGAAATTCCTTCGTTTTCAAGGTAAATCCCGTACTTACGGGCAATTTCTCCTGTCTTATCGGCAAGTACCGGGTAATCCACCTCCGGAAGATCCTTGGAGAACCAGGCAAGGTGCGAGTAAAAGCTGTCGCACGAGGCGGCGACAACGGTTCCTCCCAACGATTCGATCTCGTGCTTTGCTTCTGCGAAGGCTCTGAGCTCCGTGGGGCACACGAACGTAAAATCCATCGGGTAGAAGAATAAGACCGTCCACTTTCCGCGATAATCCGCGAGGCTCACCTTCACAGGCTGGCTGTTTCCTTTGAGGTACGCGTTACACGAGAAATCCGGGGCTTGAGAACGAACCTGAATCATGTGTTCCTCCTGTTGTTTGCGATTGTTTTTTAACAAAGCCCACGGACACCTGGTTTTCCAGAGCCCGGACGGGCAAGAGCCGAACAGGAGCAGTATAGTACAATAATCAACGGACGTCAACCGGAAGGGCGCAAGGGGTTCCTCTTTGAGCCACGGTAGTATAATCTGGTTACAAGAATTTTGATTCGCTTGTTGTCCCCAAAGGAAAGGGTTCTAGGTGCATTTTCAAGTCGTTCCTTACCGGCAAGCATTCCAAGGCGGCCTAGAGGCGCTATGCTGCGAAACCGGTTTTCTTGGAAGGCCTATAGATCGCGTCTTCAAGGATACCAGGCTGTTTTCAAAGTACCTCACGGGATACTATTTGAGCGTTGAACCAGACCTGGCCTTTGTCGCCCTCGATCCTAACGGAGCGGTGATAGGCTACATCGTGGGGAGCGTGCGGAGATGGCGTTATCGCCTCTATAGGGCGACCCGCTTGCCTGGGTTTGTTGCCACGGTACTCGGAAAGATTATGCTCGGCCGCTACGATAAGGCCTCTTTGCGGTTTTGTCTGTGGCTTTGCCTAAAAGGGTGGAGGGAAATGCCCAAGGCGCCGCTTCACGGAGCCCATTTCCATTTTAACGTTCAAGGGGCCTACCGGAACGCGGGAGTCGCAAAGGTGCTGCTCGAACAATTCTTGAAGGAGGTAGCCGGGCGTGGGGAGGATGTTGTTTACGGACAGATGCTTACGTTTGAAACAAGGCGGCGACCCGAACTTTACCGGCGACTTGGCTGGGAGGTCTTCGACCGGACAACGGTGACCAAGTACAGCACGTTTCTTAAAAGGCGCATCTACCTGACGACGATCTACAGGTCGATCAAAGAACACGGAACGAAGGTACGCCTTCTTCCGAGAGTTTCCGCCCACTCCTTAACTGGTTTCGGCAAGGAGGGGCGGCTCTCTTCTTAGGCTCTTAGGCCGTACTAAACGGCCTCTTCCTGGTTGGCTGGCGCCTTGCAAACCGCCTGGTGGGATTCGAGGATCTTCCGGCCTTCGGCCTCCATGTTTGCGATGAGCTCGGCCGATGTCTGCTGAATGGCCCCCATCTTTTGAATGGCGTTCAGGATTTGCGTGGCGATCTGGCCTGCCTTGCCGATTGCGTACTGAGGGCTGGCATCGATCTGCTCCCGGAGCCCTGTCATCTGATTAATGAAGCGTTTGACGTCGAGCTCGACCAGCCTGAGCTGATTCTCTACTGACTGGTAGGCTGGTGCAAGAAGCGCCTCGATCGTGAGCGTTTCGGCCCGCGCTTGCGCCTCTTGGGTCTCAGGTGCTCCTTGTGTGTCCATTGGCGGCCCTCTTTTTAGTGGTTCATTTGGTGGCTAGTGGACTATCCTGCCGATCCGGCTGAGCCGTATCCAGTGGTTTTCGCTGTTCCAAGAAAAATAGATCACCATCGCCTTTCCTTTGATATTGTGCCTGGGGACGAACCCCCAAAAGCGGCTGTCCTTGGAGTTGTCCCGGTTGTCCCCCATGGCGAAATAGCTGTCTTTAGGGACGCGAAGAGGTCCGAAATTGTCCCTCGGGGAAATGTAGGCAGGCAGGACAAAATTGTCGATATGTTGAATGTAGGGCTCTTGTAGCCTCTTTCCGTTCACGTAAATGTCTTTGTTGATGCCTTGAACGGTATCGCCGGGCAGTGCGATGATACGCTTGATAAAATCGAGGCTTGGGTCTAATGGATAGCGAAAAACGACGACGTCACCTCGTTTGGGCTGCTTTAAAGGAAGGACGACGATGTCGGTAAAAGGAATGTGCGTCCCGAACAGGAACTTCTCGACCAGGATGTGGTCGCCGATCTTTAGCGTTTCGAGCATCGACCCCGAGGGGATTTTATAGGCCTGCACGAAGAACGTCCGCACGAACAACGCGAGTACAAGCGCGATGAGTAAAGACTTGGCATACTCCAGGACGATGCTCTTTTTTGACGTCTTCTCGTTTGTCGCCACTTCTTCTCTTGAGGGATACACCTTCTATTTCTCCATTTTTAAAACGGCCAGGAAGGCCTCTTGTGGGATCTCGACGTTGCCTACCATTTTGAGCCTTTTCTTGCCTTCTTTCTGTTTTTCAAGAAGCTTTCGTTTCCTTGTGATATCCCCACCGTAACATTTGGCCGTTACGTTCTTGCGCAGTGCCGAGACAGAGTTCCTTGCGATGACCCTGGAGCCGATCGACGCTTGGATGACAACCTCGAACAGTTGGCGGGGAATGGTGGATTTCAACGTGTCCACCAGCGCGCGGCCCTTGGCATATGCTTTGCTTTGAGGAACAAGCAAAGACAAGGCGTCTACGCTTTCTTGATTGACGAGAATGTCTAGCTTCAACAAATCAGAAGGCTTATAGCCTAGGAACGTGTAATCCATCGAGGCATAACCCCTGGAAAGAGATTTGAGCCTGTCGTGAAAATCCATGATGATCTCAGCCAGCGGAATCTCGTACGCCAGTACAATCCTTGAGGGGGAGGGGTACGTGATGCCCTTTTGCACGCCCCGTTTCTCTTCGAGAAGCTTAAGGACCTGGCCTAGGTAAACTTCCGGCGTGTATACCGTTAAATCGAGGAAGGGTTCCTCGATTCGTTCGACCTTGTTGGGCGGGGGCAAATCAGAGGGGTTGGAAATTTCCAAGATATTTCCGTCTACTAAAAAGGCTCGGTACTTGACAGTTGGCGAGGTGATGACTAGGTCCAGCCCATACTCGCGCTCTAGCCTCTCCTGGACGATCTCCATATGCAGCATCCCAAGAAAGCCTAGTCGAAACCCGAGGCCTAGCGCTCTGGAGGTCTCGGGTTCGATCTGGATCGAAGCGTCGTTGAGGCTTAACTTCTCTAGGGAGTGCCTTAGTTTACTGAGGTCGTCCGAACGAACGGGAAAGACGCCAGCGTAAACGTTTGGCTGGATCGTTCGGAATCCTGGAAGCGCCGCGGCACGCCGCTTCGGGTCGATCAGTGTATCTCCTACCCGGGCTTTAAGGATATCCTTGATTCCCAAAATCACGTAGCCCACCTCGCCGGAGCCAAGCTGGCTGGATGGGATAGCGTCCGGTTGGAAGACGCCAAGCTCCTCGATCTGGAAGTGTTCCCCGCTGGAGGCGATCTCCACGGCGGTGTTTGGGGTGAGCGTCCCCTCGAACACGCGGACAAGAAGGATAACCCCCCTGTAAGAATCGAACCAGCTATCAAAAATAAGCGCCTGCAATGGGTTTTCAAGGGTCCCTTTTGGAGGGGGGATCCTGCGCACAAGCGCATCGAGGATCGCCTCGATGCCAACCCCCTCTTTGGCCGAGGCTAGGATGGCGTTGGATGCGTCAAGCCCGAGCAGGTTTTCCACTTCCGCTCGGACATCTTCGGGCCTAGCGGAGGGAAGGTCAATCTTGTTGATGACCAAAACGACCTCAAGCCCTTGGTCCACGGCGAGATAGGCGTTGGCGAGCGTTTGGGCCTCTACCCCTTGGGAGGCATCGACCAAAAGCAGCGCCCCTTCGCATGCGGCCAGGCTCCTTGAAACCTCGTAGCCGAAATCGACATGGCCCGGCGTATCGATCATGTTGAGCAAAAACAAGCCGAGCTCTGGGTGGGCGTAGGGCATTCTTACCGTCTGAGCCTTGATGGTGATCCCCCGCTCCCTCTCGATCTCGAGCCGGTCCAAGAACTGCGGGCGCATCGTTCGCACGTTTACCAGGCCGGTGCGCTCGAGCAGCCTATCGGCAAGCGTCGATTTGCCGTGGTCTACATGGGCAATGATAGAAAAGTTGCGAATCGTAGGGGTATTCGTCATTCTGGCGGTTTTTTAGGCTTCCTTAGGCTCTAGGGCAGGATTAGGCAATACTAGCTCTGTAATAGGCAATCGTTTTGGCGAGCCCATCTTGAATTCCCACCTTCGGAGCAAACCCCAGATGGAGCTTTGCAAGCGCAATGTCGGGGTTTCTCCTTCTGGGGTTATCTGGCAAGGGCTCGATGTGGACGATAGGGGATGCGCTATCTGCCAGCCTTATGATCCATTGTACGACTTCCAGGATAGAGGTTTCCAGTGGATTGCCTAGGTTGATGGGGCCGGTGACATTTGAATGAATGAGGGCAATAAGCCCGTCTATCAAATCGTCGATATAGCAAAAGCTTCTGGTCTGGGTTCCGTCACCGTGGATCGTGATGGGCTCGTTTTTTAAGGCCTGCATGACGAACGTCGGGACTGCGCGGCCGTCATCGCTTCGCATGCGTGGGCCGTAAGTATTGAAGATTCTGGCAATTCGCGAGGGCATCCCGTGTTTTTGCATGTAGGCCATCGAAAGCGCCTCGGCAAACCGTTTTGACTCGTCGTACACCGCCCTCGGGCCCACGGGGTTGACGTTGCCCCAGTAGGTTTCTTTCTGGGGGTGCTCTGCCGGGTCGCCGTATACTTCAGACGTTGAGGCGAGGACGAAGTCTGCGTTTTTTGCTTTTGCTAGGCCGAGCATGTTGAACGTTCCAAGCGAGCCTGCTTTGAGAGTTTGGATCGGAAAGGTCATATAATCCTTGGGAGAGGCAACAGAAGCGAAATGTATGACAATCTTCAGGGGTTCATCGAGGTAGAGAGACTTCGAGATGTCTTGCTCGTAAAACGAAAAGAGCGGATGATCGAGCAGGTGGGAGAGGTTGTGCTTCCTTCCAGTAAGGAGGTTGTCCACGCAAAGGACGCGGTATCCCATTGCAAGGAGCCTTTCGCAAAGGTGCGAGCCGATAAACCCTGCTCCGCCCGTGACCAGCACAACCCCTTTGTCGCTCATAGAAGAGAACCCGCCGAGATCGGCGCCGGCGGCATTGCCGGCCCATGAAGCGTGGCATAGTAAAAACCTTTGGATTCGAGCTGGAGGCCCCGAAGATGGCTTCGGCAATCGATGATGACGGGCTGCCTCATTAGCCCCTTGACCCTGTCGAACGAGACCTCCAAGAACTCCGGCCATTCGGTTGCCAAAGCAAGCGCATCCACATCCGAAGCGGCGTCGTATGCGTCCTTGGCGTACTCGATCTTTCGGCCAAACAGGCCCTTTAGGTTGTCCATTGCCTTCGGGTCGTACACCTTGACCTTCGTGCCGCTATCTAGGAGGGCTTGGATCAGCCTTAGGCTTGGGGCTTCGCGAATATCGTCCGTACGGGCCTTGAAGGCCGCTCCCCATACCCCAAGCGCGGCGCCTTCCAAGGGCCCACCGAGCGCACCCTTGAGCACTTCGAGCGCAAGGTCGATTCGAGAGGCGTTGATCCTCTCGACGGAACGGAACAAGCCTTGATCTAGCCCCAATGATTCGAGCGTGGAAATGAGTGCCCGTGTATCTTTAGGCAGGCATGAGCCCCCGTAGCCCAAGCCGGGCGACAGGAAGTGAGGCCCGATACGCTTATCCATCCCCACGCCTTGGGCAACCTTCCAGATGTCCCCGCCTGTTTTGGCCGCAAGATCACCCATGAGGTTGACGAACGATATCTTGAGCGCGAGGAATGCGTTGCTTGCGTACTTTATGAGTTCAGCAGAGGCCGGGTCCATCCACAGTGTCGCTCCTGAAGCTTCGAAAAAGGGCGCGTAAAGCTCTTCGAGCACCCCCCTGGCCCGCTCGTCTTCGTAGCCGATAACAATACGGTCTGGATACAGAAAATCATAGACAGCCGAACCTTCCCTCAAGAACTCCGGGTTGTTGGCGACGTATAACGGAACACGCGCCTTGGCCTTCAGCTGCAAATCCACCCGCCGATACGTTCCCAGGGGCACGGTGCTTTTGAGCACGACGACCGTTTGGGCTTCTAAGGTGCCCGCAAGCTGGTCCACGACCTCCATGACCATTCGCGTATCGGCCCCCCCGTCCTCGGAGGATGGTGTTCCAACGCAAATAAATACGGCCTTAGGGCTGAACTCACCGAGCGCGGCGATATCCGTAGAAAACTGCAGCTGCCCGTTGCGCAACGTCTCCCTAAGAATATCCTCTAGCCCGGGCTCGAAGAACGGTACCCTCGCTTGCCTAAGTAGGCTTATTTTCCGTATGTCCTTTTCGATGCATAGAACCTCGTGGCCTTTCTGGGCCATTAGCGCGGACGTCACAAGCCCTACATAACCCGCCCCGATGCAACCGACACGCATAGCTCGACCTTTGGCTGTATTGATGAAAAAGTCTATGTTACCATAACAAAACCACCAAAAAATGGCAACGAAAAGGGAGCGTCTTGGCCATGCAGTGCGCATACTGTAGGCAGAAGAAAGGTAAACGTTCCTGTCCAGGGCTAGGGGGCTTGATTTGCCCTGCATGTTGCGGGCAGCACAGGCTTCAAGAAATTGCATGTCCAGAAGGATGCGTCTACCTTGAGGAAGGGGAGGTGTATGCCGGGAAAAAGCTTGAGCAGCTGTTTCTTGGCCTGCTTCGAGAAACGGTTGAACTCTTCCCGGAAGAAAGGAGAGATGCGCTTTCGGAGGCGCTCAGCCACCTGCTGGCCGTAGTTTGCATCGTTTTGAGCGCCGACCCAAAAATTCGGCCTGAAGAACTGACCCGCTTTTTTCAAGATATCCGTTCAGAATTTCAGCTGATCATCACCCCCTCCATCATCGCACTGCCCGGGCCGCTTGCCAAGATGCGCGACCAGGCCCTAAAACGGCTCACAGAGCTTCCTTCATCCCACGTCCAGGCTGTGCTTCCAGAGGCCTTGGACGGTCTGCTTTTGTTTTTCGAGCGCTTGGGCCGGGAAAGGCCTGTAGGGGCCTTTGCTCTGGGGCTTCGCGCATTCCTTGAAGGAACGCTTGGCTCTGAATGGGTTCAAGCCTACGACTGGCGCGAAGAACCATCCAGGCCCGCCCCGCTCCTCATTCCTTAGTAGTTCCTACCCCCTTACCTACGGAACCCTCTGGGTCGATTGTTTCGGAAAATAAGAGAGTCCCATCGCTTCTTTTACTTGGGAGAGCGTTTGGCTCCCGATTGCCCTGGCCCGCTTCGTCCCTTCGTCTAGGATATCCCAGATCAGCCCGTCTTGTTCTGCAAAAGCCTTCCTTTTGGTGCGGATAGGCTCAAGGAAACGGTTGAGGACAGAATCGAGGTTTGCCTTGCAGTCGACGCAACGGAGCCTGCCAGCCTTACAGTCCTCTTTGATCTCGGGAACCTCGTGCTCATTGAACACCTTGTGGTAGGCAAACACCGTACAGATATCCGGATGGCCCGGGTCTGTCGGATGAATCCTGGCCGGGTCGGTCACTGCCTGGAACACTTTCCTTCGGACAAGCTCGGGCGGGTCCTTCAAGAAGATTGCATTGTTGTAGGATTTAGACATTTTTAGCTTGCCATCCAACCCGATCAACCTCGGGACGTCGCCTACGAGCGCTTCTGGTTCGAACAAAACAGGGCCGTAAAGCCGGTTGAACTTCCTTACGATTTCCCTCGTCTGTTCGATGTGTGGGATCTGATCCTCGCCCACGGGGACCAGCCTTGCCTTCACGAACGTGATGTCGGCCGCCTGGGAGATCGGATAGCCAAAGAACCCGTAGGTGAGGTCTTCGCCCAGTCCCTTTTCGAGGGCTTCCGTTTTGATCGTGGGGTTGTGCCGAAGAAATGAAAGTTTCACCAGCATCGAAAAGAAAACGGTGAGTTCTGCAATCTCTGGAACCTGGGATTGCACGAAGATTGTCGTCGTGTTCGGGTCGATTCCGACGGCCAGATAATCCAAGCAGACCTCTTTGGTCGCTTCCTTGATCTGGCCGCTCTCCTTGAGGTGGGTCGTGAGCGCCTGGACGTCGGCAACTACGATAAACACCTCGTAGTCCTCCTGCAGGCGTACGCGGTTTTTTAGTGAGCCAACGTAATGGCCCAGGTGAAGAGGGCCTGTCGGACGATCGCCCGTAAGCACCCGAGCGCGCTCATGGGTCTTTGGTATTTCGTGCATGGTCATCTCCGGGTCTTCTTTGGGTTTCTTGAAAGCGCTGCTCACCTGCTTAGTTTAGCCTCTTTTCGGGGTAGCTTTAAGGCTCATGCTCCTTACGGGCTCCGGGTTGCTTTTCGGGGCGTGCTACACTGAC
>WOZJ01000043.1 GCA_011620345.1 Nitrospirota bacterium | reverse complement strand
CAATAGGCGCAAATCGATCCCCAGAGGCGCCGGGCAGGGACCTTTTGGAGCTCAAGACCCCTACGAGCGCAACGGCAAAGACAATCAAAAAAGCGCCAATAAGACCACGCCATCCAAGCCTCTCGCCTTGAAAGGCGTAAGCAAACGCGCTCGCCCAGACGGGCTCTGCGGCAAAAAGGATGGCCGCTTTTGCCGCAGGAACGCGTTTTTGGCCTTCGGTTTGAAGCAGAACACATCCAAGGCCGATTACGACGCCTAGGTATAAAGATGCACCCCAAGGGACGCTCGCCAAAGAAGGCGTCACACGCAACCCAAAAGCGAGCGCGCACAATGCCGCCCCGAGCGCCTGAAACCCTGCCAGGTCGATACTGCGCCCAGCGTGGCAAAGAGTTTCCATTCGTACCATGTACAACGCATACATCGTAGCGCTCAGGATGGTAAGCACATCCCCCCGGTTTGGCGGCGTATGCTCGTATGCCAAAAGCCCTGTTCCTAGAAGTGCCAGGCCGGCGCAACACCATACGGCGACGTAGACCTTTTTGCCCCACAGCACGTTCATTATGGGCACGAAAAGGACGTAGAGCGCCGTGAGAAATGCGCTTTTGTTGGTTGTAGTGTGCATGAGCCCAACTGTTTGCAGGATATGCCCCATCCCCATCCAAACGCCCAGCTCCAGCCCCGCACGCAAGGCCTTAGGGTCTGTCCAGCGTAAGAAAGGGGCTGCCACAAGCACAGCGATCGCCGAACGAAAAAAGACCAGCTCCAACGGGCCTGCTTGGCCAAGGGCGCTTTTGATGACGACGAACGTCGAGCCCCAGAGTACCGTGGAGACAAGGATGAGAAGCGTTCCTACGGGCAAAGAAAAGATCATTCAGCCCAGTCTTCTTGGCTTAAGGCTACCACCAGGGGCCGCAGCAGCATCCCAACCAAAACGAGCGCAAAAACCCGAATACGGAATGACAAAAGGGAGGCCAAGAGTGCCTTCGGGCGATTCTTCATCAACACAAAGCCTTTGATGGTTGCTTTATTATGCCCATCATACTATCCAAGCAATGTTGAACAAAAAAACGAGGATGCTAAAATATCGGCAGGTTTGTTATGCCCCATGGAACCCTCGCCAATCCACAAGGAGACCCCATGAAAATTGTCGCGGTGTTGTACCCTGCCGGAGAAAAAATTGCCAAGGCAAACCCGGAGCTACTGGGTTGCGTCGAGAATGCGCTTGGTCTTAGGGAATTCTTAGAGGGCCAGGGCCATGAGTATGCCGTTTTGTCCGACAAAGAAAAGGCGCTGGATGATGCAATCCTTACGGCGGATGTCGCCATCACGACGCCTTTTTGGCCCGCTTACATCACGAAAGAGCGGATCGATAAGGCCAAGAACCTTAAGTTGATCCTCACGGCGGGCGTCGGCTCGGACCATATCGACCTTAAGGCCGCGGCCGAAAAGGGCATTACGGTCGCAGAGATCACCGGCTCCAACGTCGTGAGCGTCGCCGAGCACGTCGTGATGCAGATCCTTGTGCTCGCCCGGAACTTCGTACCCGCTTACAAAAACGTCGTGGAAGGCGGTTGGGACATCGCGGGCATCGCTTCCAGGGCGCACGACATCGAAGGCAAGGCGATAGGGATCGTCGGGTTCGGAAGAATCGGGCAACGAGTCGCCATAAGGCTCAAGCCCTTCGACGTAACACTTTTTTACTATGATTTTCGGCGCGCAACGAGTGCCGAAGAAACCGTCTTCGGGGCTCGCTACCTGCCGCTTCAAGAGCTCCTTTGTCGCTCGGACATCGTCTCGATCAACTGCCCGCTCACGCCCAAAACAGACAGGCTGTTCAATAAAGAGCGTTTGTTTGCCATGAAGAAAGGTGCTTACCTCGTCAACACGGCCCGCGGCCGGATCGTCGACACCGACGCGCTCCTCGAAGCGTTGAAGGTAGGGCATCTTGCCGGTTACGCGGGCGATGTGTGGTACCCTCAGCCCGCGCCCAAGGACCACCCGTGGCGTTTCATGCCAAACCACGCGATGACGCCGCACTACTCGGGTACGACGCTCGAGGCCCAAGCCAGGTATGCTTCTGGCATACGCATGTGTCTCGAGGCGTTTTTTAAGGGGGAGCCGATCGAAAGAGACTACATTATCGTCGAGAACGGAAGGGTGGCCTCGCTAAGCTACAGCTACGCCTACGAGGACTGATAAGGCTGGCTTGCTCTTTGCAATAAGCGCCCGGATGGCGGATTTCGCTTCCGGGCGCCTTCTTTTGCGCAATTTTTAGGATATCGGCCCAAAAAGGCGCCTGCCGGGGCTATTGTTTGCTTGACGGGCCTTGACGCCTCACGGACGCCATTTTGGCGGCCAATTCAATGGCCAGGAGCAAATTGGCATCGTCGGCAATCCCCTTCCCCGCCTTGTCGAACGCGGTCCCGTGGTCGACGGAGGTTCGAACGATCGGAAGCCCCACGGTTACGTTCACGAACCCTTTAAAATCGTAGAGTTTCAACGCGATGTGACCCTGGTCGTGGTAGAGGCAAAGTGCGATATCGAACAGGCCTTCCTTGACGTGCAATAGGACCGTATCCGGCGGGAAGGGACCCTCGGCCAAGATTCCTTCCTCTTTGGCCTCGAGGATCGCGGGCAGGATTTCCTCTCGCTCCTCGAGGCCAAACATCCCTGCCTCGCCCGCATGCGGGTTGAGGCCGGCCACGGCGATCTTTGGTGCGTGAATGCCAAAACCCATCATCGCGCGGTTGGCAAGCCGGATCATGGCCAACACACGCTCTTTTTTGACCAATTCGATCGCCTCTCTGAGCGAAACGTGCGTGGAGAGGTGAATCGCTCGCAAGTCCTTGCCGGCGAGCATCATGCCGAACTCCTTGGCGCCCGTCAACTCCGCCAAGAGTTCCGTATGGCCCGGGTGAGGGCAGCCGGCCAACTGGAGCGCCTCCTTGTTGATCGGGGCGGTCACGATCCCGCCTACATCGCCGGCCATGGCCAACGCAATCGCTTTTTTAATGTAGCCGAGCGCCGCCCGCCCGCATTCGGCCTGCACCTTTCCGAAGAGATAGTCGTTATGCATCAGCCCAAGCGAAAGGACGTTGATCACGCCTTCCTGAAAACCTTTTGGCCCAAAGAGCGGTTGCACCCTACCTTGAAACCCTACAAGCGGAGCCACGCGCTCGAGCACGTCCAAATCGCCTATAACGATGGGCCTCGCCACTTCGTAGGGGCTCGGCCTTGAAAGCGCCTTCAGCACGATCTCCGGCCCGACACCCGCAGGATCGCCCATCGTAACGGCAAGAAAGGGCCTTTCCTCGCTCATTCCCACTCCTTGTTGCACGTTTTGTTCGGCCTAGGCTTTTGTCTCACCATAGAGCTTAGACCAAAGCACCCAGGAAAAACCAGTTTCGGGAGGAGGCCTAGTCCAGAGAAGCTTAAAGTTTTAGACAAAATAGACGATAATAGTATTGAATTCTGATTGATTAGAATCCCTGCGCCAAAGGGGGCCTAAATCAATGAAAAAACAATTACTGCGTTCCTCTTTGGGTCTGACCGCCTTTTTAATCGGCTCGTTGCTACCTTTCGAGTGTGCCAAAGCCCAAGATGTCATTCATGTATACGGGACGTTTACCGAGCAAGATCTACGGGCTGGTCCAGGAAGGGCTTACCCAGGACATCCCAGCCGGCCCTGCCGTAGTCATCGCAAAACAAAGGCCAACCAGAAGAAGAGACGCCAGAAGAGACCTCCCTTGCGGCAAGGAGGTCGATCGAACCCTGGATTTAGTCAGAATTTTTGGGGCATCACGTTGAAACCTTAAAAAAATCACGCCATCTTTGGAGGAGCAGCTATGCGTTACCGGCAAAAAGGGTTTTTTGTGGCAACCGTGTTGCTGATGAACCTAATGAGCGCTTCATTGGGAATGGGCTTGACCATCCCAACGTCAGAAAGCCTGGCAACATTTCTGCCCTCAGCCCCCAGAGGGTGGGAGGCTGACCCGCGCTCCAGTACGGTTTTCGACCAGCCGAACACGGGATCCTTCGTCTATCAAGCCTATACGGGGCCATCGGGGCGGACCGTAAACGTAACGATCCAGGCCTTTATCAAAAGTCCGACCCAAACAGAAGATCAAGCAGAAGATCAAGGGGGGCCCCAGTGCCGCTCGGATTCCAAGGAGTACGACATTCAAGGGTTTCGCGTTTATGACATGACCTTACAATGTCCGGATTCCTCAGGGCATTTCCTATACACGGCCTTGCTCGATAACGAGGGCTTCCTCTTCAGCGTGTCGGTATCTGAGGATGGAGCCGCAAAAGACGACGGGACACTAAGGGCTATCTTAGAGTCTATGGATTTAAAGGGCCTAAGGAACTTGGCAGGATAGACCCAAAGCCTAAAGAGGGGACTGCGGCTGCCCGGTAAGGGTAGGAGCTAAGGATAAAGACAATGACTGCTTAGGTGCGAGTGTGAATTTGATCCGTCCGCTGACTGAAGTACCGGGACTGAACCTGATCACCGTACCACTCAGAGAAGTCATAGATGCCTTCCACCAAAAGCCCACGGGGCCAACCCCCGTGGGCTTTTCTCTCGAGGAGAAAGCAAGATGGGTGTACAACTACAACCCATAGCAGATTGGGTTATACCTGTAGAAGGGCGTTTTTGTTTCTTAGTCCATCCATACGTTTAGCAATCTGAGGGCCATTCATCTTTATATGAAACTCGGTTTCGCAGAGGAAGGCCGCCGATTCAAGCAGGTGAAAATCGGCGATGAAAGGCATGTAGGCCTGATATATCAAGTAAAGGGGCAGATGCGATGAAAGTACTGATTGTGTATGCACATCCGGACCCCGACAGTTTCAATCATGCCGTGCTGGAAACAATCGCAGCCGGAGCACGGGACGGCGGTCATCACGTAACGGTCATTGACCTGTATCAAGAGAAGTTCGACCCTGTCCTGGTGTTCAACGAAACTAAGCGGCGCCGTGATCTGCAGAATGATCCGGAAACCGCCAACTATCGTCAACTTGTTTGGGAAGCAGAACATCTGATTTTTATATATCCTGTTTGGTGGTATGGGCTGCCTGCTATTTTAAAAGGATTTATCGATCGAGTACTGGTCTCCGGATTTGCTTTTACATACGACGGAATAATACCCAAAGGACTGCTGCAAGGAAAATCCGCATGGGTGGTCTATACGATCGATTCGCCGGGGTGGTATGTGTCGCTGTTTCGCTTTAATGCCGAATGGACGGTCATGAACCGGGCAATCCTGCGGTTTTGCGGTATCCGGAACGTGAAACGGATGATGTTTGCCGGTTCGAAAGGAAGTACACAACAACGCCGGCAAAAATGGCTTGCATATTTGGAACGGCAAGCACGTTCATTGCGGCAGCCGTCTTTATGATATTCAGGATCTCTCCTTGGGCAAGGAGAGATTTTTTACGGCGCGGAGGAAACCAAACCGAGGGAGGCTTACACTCCTTAATAAATTTTTTTTATTTTGAAGGGTAATCTTTTGAAGATACGGCGAGTGAATTGCCCCACGCCTAAAGGCGGGGGCTTCCAGCTTCAACGGCGCGGGCG
>WOZJ01000034.1 GCA_011620345.1 Nitrospirota bacterium | reverse complement strand
GCTTGGTACGTTTTTCCCTAAAGGTAGGCCGGATAAAGGTTGTCACGGATAAAGCCCGCCCTTCCACCCAGGTTTCTTGGCATCTTGGGCAGCGCCGTGTCCGCATCGCTCTCCCCGTGGATGCAGGGCTTCTTCATGGAGCTTGCCCACGAAAAAGGCTCCTATGTCCCGTTTGAAGTTCCATCGGAGCGGTTTTCGAAGGCAATCGAGGGCCTATACGAGCTAGGGGTCGACGGGTTCAACGTAACCGTCCCTTACAAAGAACGCATGCTCGAGCACCTGGACGTCCTAAGCCATGAAGCCCGTACAATCGGGGCCGTGAATACTGTCGTCCGGCTTGTGGGTGGGGGCTATCTTGGCCACAACACGGATGCCCAAGGGTTCATGTCTGCGCTGGCTTTCGGGTTTGGAGGGGCGACGATCGAGGGGTCACGCATCTTGGTCATTGGAGCCGGCGGGGCGGCCCGAGCAGTCACTTGCGGGCTCATAAGGCAAAGACCAGGAGTTCTTGTGATCGCCAACCGAACGCTCGAGCGTGCCAGGTTGCTCAAAGAGGCCGCGAGCGCCCTTGGCCCAACGATCATAGAGGCCCATCCTTTAGACGTGCTCCTTGAGCCCGGGTTTGTGAGGAGGTTCGATTGGATCGTTCAGGCTGCTTCGGCCGAAATGGGGGGAGGCAGGCTGGACATCCGCTTTCCAAGGAATCCGTCCCGTCCCGTCCGGGCCGTCGATTTGGTCTATCACCCCCCGTTGACCCCATTCCTCAAGGCGGCCAAGCGGGCCGGGGCGAGTATTCAAAATGGCCTCCCCATGCTCCTGTTCCAGGGGCTCTTGGCCTTCTGGCTGTTTTTTGGAAAAAAGGTCGAAAAAAATCCTCGGCTCCTTTTAGAAGCGCTCGAAAAGCGCGTCAGGAAGGCTCTCTAGGAAACCCCCTTGACCCCTCACTGGGCTTGTGCCACGCTCATTCATGAAACCCCTTTGAACTTTCGCTCTTTTTATGAACGCTAGGATTGCGCACGCTCGATGCAAACCAAAGACTTGGGATATTTGCTGATCTCCAAGGGCCTCGCTTCGGAGCTTGCCGTACGCCAGGCCGAGTGGCTTGTACGTCACAAGGGCGGGAGCCTCTTGGAGCACGTCTTGACGCTGGGGGAAACGAGCGAAGAACAGCTTGCGGCGTTTCTGGCCGAAATAAGCCACGCGCCAAGGGCGCAACAAGCCGGCCTCACCCCGGATGCTTCCCTTTCAACCATGCTGCCTCCTGAGCTGATTAAGAACAACCCCTACATCGTCCCGCTCAAGAGAGAGGGCCGGGATATCTGGATGCTCGTCGCCGACATCGAGGCTCTCGGTACGCTAAAAGACCTCGAGTTTGCCACGGATTACCATTTTCGCCCGCTCGTGGCCACCTTTAGCCAGGTTCGGGCCGGTCGTGAAGCGCTCTACCCGTCGCTCAAAGAAGAGTCTGCCGTCAAGCCACCAATCCAGCTAAGGGACTACACCCGCGAGCGTTTCAATGCAGAACCCAAGGGTATCTGGCGGTTCGAAGAAAGCGACACAAACCTCGATATTTTTGTCAACACGGCACTCATGGAAGCGCGCGAATCCCAGCGCAAGCCAGCCGCGGCGGTTTTGCCAGTAGGCCAGCAAAAAACGGACGATGCGGTCGTCAACATTGTCGATTACGTGTTGAGAAAAGCAATCGCCGCAGGGGCCTCGGATATCCACTTCGAACCTTTCGAGGACACGTTCCGCGTGCGCTACAGGCTCGATGGCAAGCTCGTTAAGGCGTTCTCGTTTCCTGTGCCAATCACGGGTTCGGTAGTTTCGCGCATCAAGATCTTAAGCCAGCTCGACATCGCCGAAAAACGACTCCCCCAGGACGGGAGAATCCACTACGCGCTCGGCCCCGGCAGGATCATCGACATCCGCGTGAGCATCGTCCCCACGTTCTTCGGAGAAAAAGCCGTCCTTCGGCTGCTCGACAAGGCGGCCCTCCAGATCGATGTCCGAAGGCTCGGCATGGAGCAAGACGAGCTCGATTCCGTAATGCATGCGATCCACGCCCCTCAAGGGATGGTGCTCGTGACCGGCCCGACGGGCTCGGGAAAGACCACGACACTCTACAGCATGCTCATCGAGCTCAACAAGGAATCCGTCAACATCATGACGGTCGAGGACCCGATCGAGTTCGACTTGCCCGGCATCAACCAAATGCAGATCCGCGAAGAGATCGAATTAACGTTCGCCTCCGCTATCCGGTCGTTCCTGCGCCAAGACCCGGATATTATCCTTGTGGGCGAAATTCGGGACTTCGAAACGGCCGACATTGCCATCAAGGCCTCCCTCACGGGCCATCTCCTCCTTTCTACGTTGCACACCAACGACGCCCCTTCCGCGCTCGCAAGGCTGACCAACATGAACGTAGAGCCCTACCTAGTCGCCTCTTCGGTCGTTTTAACAATGGCCCAACGGCTCCTAAGAAAGCTGTGTCCCCATTGCAAGGTTCCGCTCAAGCCTCCCTCCAAGGCGCTGATCCAGGTGGGGTTCGACCCCAAGGATATTCCAGACGTTAACCTGTTCGGCCCAAAAGGCTGCCCAAAGTGCTTCAATACAGGGTATTTGGGCAGGGTAGGGATTTTCGAGGTGTTCGCCGTCAACGACGAGATCCGGGAAATGTTCTTGGAGCGGGCGCCTATTACGGAGGTCAAGCGCGAGGCAAGACGGTTCGGAATGCGAACGCTGAGGCAGATGGGGCTCGAAAAGGCCAAGGCGGGCCTCACGAGCATCGAAGAAGTCACCGCATCCACCATGCCGGACCGATGAGCATGGACATCGCGATACGAAGCCTCCTAGAGATCCTCGCCGACAAGAAAGGCTCAGACCTTCACCTGACCGTGGGCGTACCCCCGATGGTCCGCGTGGACGGGACACTTTTGGAGGTTGAAGGATATACACCCTTGACCCCCCCCCAAATCGAGCTTATCGCCAAGGACATCGTGAATGCCCCCGGTAAATGGGAAGCCCTCACTACCCAAATGGAGGTCGATTTTTCCTTCGGCATTGAAGGCGTCGGCAGGTTTCGTGTCAACGCCTACCATCAACGAGGCTCGCTTGCGCTGGCGATCCGGCTCATTCCCTACGAGCCTTGGCCGCTTCGCGCCCTTGGGCTGCCCCAAGCCTTAGAGGAGCTGACTCTAAAGCCCCAGGGGTTTATCCTTGTGACCGGGCCGACGGGGTCAGGGAAGTCGACGACGCTTGCTTCGATGATCGACGCCATCAATCAAGCCAAGAGCGCGCATATCGTCACGATCGAAGACCCCATAGAGTACCTCCACCGCCATAGGCGCTCCGTCGTCAACCAGCGCGAGATTGGTCAAGACTCCGTGAGCTTCCAAAGGGCGCTAAGGAGCGTGCTGCGCGAGGATCCGGACGTCGTTCTGATCGGCGAGATGCGTGATTTGGAGAGCATCGAGGCCGCGCTGCACATCGCCGAGACGGGGCATATGGTATTCTCTACGCTGCACACCAACTCGGCCGTCCAGACGATTAACCGCATTATCGACGTCTTCCCGCCTCACCAGCAAGCCCAGGTGCGGACCCAGCTCTCTTTCGTCCTCGACGCCGTCCTTTGTCAAAGGCTCCTGCCCAAGGTAGGCGGAGGCAGGGTCATGGTCTACGAGTTCCTCATAGCCACTCCGGCCGTCCGCAACTTGATCCGGGAGGGCAAGACCCACCAGATCTACTCCCAAATGCAGATGGGCCAGGAAAAAACCCGGATGGTCACGATGAGCCAAATGCTCGCCGAGGCCTTCGCAAAGGGCACGATCTCCGAAGAGGATGCATTGTACGCCGCCTCCGACACAGAAGAATTCTACCGGGCTTTCCAGCTTTTCAAGAATGCAAAAAACAACGGCCCGATTCTTCGGGGCCGGCCGTCCTAAAAAACATAGGAACAAGCGCCCATGCCGGTATACGCCTACACCGCAAGGACGAAGGAAGGGGAGCTCAAGCATGGGACCCTCGAGGCAGGCTCCGAGGCGGCCGCCAAGGCCTGGATGTACAACGAACGCCTCCTTTTGGTAGGGCTCAAGGAAAAAAAGCCAAGCCTCCTCAAAAGAGAGATCCGCATTCCCTTCTTGAAAGGACGGGTTAAGGCAAAAGAGTTACTTGCCTTCACCCGTCAGCTCGCGGCCATGATCGAGGCGGGATTGCCGCTTCTGACCGCGCTTGGCACGCTCAGGAAAGAAGAGCGCAACCCTTACTTCGCCAAGATCCTATCCGACATCATCGCCGAGGTCGAGGGAGGCGCGAGCCTCCATGACGCGCTCGGGGCCCATCCCAAAGTGTTCGACGAGGTCTACGTGGGGACCGTAGAGGCGGGCGAGAGCTCTGGTATTTTAGGCAGGGTACTAGGCAGGCTGGCCACCCACATCGAAAAGGCGATCGCCATCAAGCGCAGGATCCGCGGG
Organism: Nitrospirota bacterium; assembly: GCA_011620345.1. Classification (GTDB taxonomy): domain Bacteria; phylum UBA2233; class UBA2233; order UBA2233; family UBA2233; genus UBA2233. The sequence continues at coordinate 1,123 of WOZJ01000034.1, read as the reverse complement.
GCGATCGTTTACCCGAGCGTGCTGGCCGTCTTATCTTTTGGTGTGATCTTGTTGTTCCTCCTTTGGGTAATCCCGAACTTCGAGGCCACGTTCAAGGACTTTGTGACGATCCTGCCCCCGACCACCAAGTTTATGCTCGGCGCAAGCCATGCTCTAAGAGACCACGCGTTCATCTCGGCGGCCGTGCTCGTCTGGCTTGTCGTTATGGCCTACGCGCTCATGAAAGTGCCCCGTATCAAGCGGGCTTGGCATAGGCTCGCCTTGAAGCTTCCGGCCATCGGGCCCGTTGCGCACAAATCCGGCCTGGCACGCTTTGCCGACACGTTCGGGACGCTTTTGGTCTGCGGCCTGCCCGTCATGCGCTGCTTCGAGACAAGCTCACGGGCCATCCCCAACCTCGCGTTAAAAGACGCGATTCTGGGAGTGGCCGAAAGCGTACGCCAAGGTGAATCTATAGCCGCTTCGATGGGGAAGGACCCGCATTTCCCAGGAATGGTTGTTCAAATGGTGGCGGCGGGCGAGATGTCGGGCACGCTCGATCAAATGCTCCAAAAGATAAACGTCTACTACGAGTCCGAGACGGAAAGCGCGATCGAGACGATGTTGAGCCTTTTGGAGCCCGCCCTACTCTTGGGCATGGGCGGAATCATCGGGTTCATCCTCATTTCTATATACATGCCGCTTTTCAAGGTGGGCGAGTTGGTGAGCCAAATCCAAGGCTAATAAAAACCAAGGCTAATAAAAAAGGAGCACGCATGGAGGTCTTCACGGCATCCGGCCAGGCGCTGACAAGCATCCTCGGGGCTTCGGGCAGCCTCATCCAGGCAAGCTTCAGCTCCATATTGGATTCAGCCAACCTGATCGGCACCGGCCTCGATACGCTATTGAATGGCCTGCTCATCCCGAGCATGGACTATATACCTTTTGCCGAGTGGCTCGTTTACTACGTTGACGACGTGCTCCTTACGCCTTTTTTGGATGTCAACGCACCCCAAAACCCGCTCGTTTTGAACGGATTTTTGCTGCCATGAGAAGCAATAAGCAATAAAAGGAGGCTTCGCCCATGAAAGACGAAATGCGCTGAAGACGATCGTTGCCTAAAACGCCCAACTTAAACCAAACG
>WOZJ01000022.1 GCA_011620345.1 Nitrospirota bacterium | reverse complement strand
TCGCTTTATCGGAAAGAACAGGCTACAAGCAAAACAGAAAAGAAAAGACTGCAGGATGGTTTGTTTGCCTTATGCCGTACAGCAGGGGCAACGTCTTCTACCGTCCCTTGTGCGAGCCGCTGTGTTGCTTGAACGTTTGAAATTTCGAGAGTTCCCTGTACGCTCTTTTCGGTCGTTGGTAGGTTGATTTTATCCTCACTCAACCCCCTCTGAGGTCTAAGCGTTCATCTTGTTCCATCCTCGTCGTTGATGCCTTAACCTCCGAGAATTTCCGTTAAGTCCCCATGCGTACTTTCGAGTATACTCTTGGCACCATCGTGGCTTACGCCCTTCTTGGCCATCACAAGGGCCACTTTGAGATCCCAGCCTGCTTGTTTCAAGACCTCTTCGGCGTTGGCCATTTTTAGAGCGGCAACCTCGGAGAGAATTCGTACGGCCCTCATCTTTAACTTTGCGTTGTGGGTCCTCATCCCTACCATGTAGGGGCCAAATGCGTAGCCTAATTTAAGCATCAACGTGGTCGAGAACATGGTGAGGGCCATTTTTTGTGCCGTGGCCGCCTTCATCCGCGTAGACCCAGCCAAAACTTCTGGGCCCGTCTCAAGAAGGATCGGTACGTCCGTGAGCGTAAGAATCTTCCCTAAAGGGTTGCAACAAAGGCCAATCGTTTTCGCTCCTGCCTCCTTTGCTTGATATATCGCTCCGATGACAAATGGTGTGTTGCCCGAAGCGCTTATGCCTATGGCCAAATCGCGGGGCTCCATTTGTTCTTGAAGAATGGCATGCCTACCGGCCTCCTCGTTGTCCTCGGCGCCTTCGATGGCGCGGCAAAACGCCTCAGGGCCCCCCGCCAGGACGGCTCGAGCCCTATTCTCGGGTATTCCGAACGTAACGGGCAGTTCTGCTGCATCCATTACGCCAAGCCTGCCCGATGTTCCCGCGCCGGCATAGACGAGCCTTCCCCCTGCCTTCATCTGAACGAACGCCTCCTCGAGAGCTTTTGCGATCGCAGGGAGGGCACGGCCAACGGCCTCGCATGCTAAGGCGTTTTCTTGGTGAATCCGTTCGATGATCTGGGGGACCGTGAAACTTTCGAACCCGGCGAGTTCTTTTATGGCTAGTTCGGTTACGGGTATGGAATTTTTCATGGAGCCTCCTTTGGTTCTAGGCGAAATAGTTTGAAAAGAATCCATCTTGAGGGCGCTTTGTAGTCTTTTGAAGCCCTTGGACCTTAAGAATCGTACTCTAAGGGCCAAAGGCGTCTTGGAATGTTTGCCCAAAAGCCCCCTGGAAAGCCTGACGCAAACGAGACTTTGTTTCTCGCAGTTTTAGCATGCGTTCAAAAATACAAACGAGCAGCTCTACGTCGTAGAGGCTTGTGTGCCTCCTGGAAAGATCCAATTTGACCCCGTAATGCCAGGCAAGCCTCTCTAGGCTAGGCCCAAACCGACGATTACCATTAATTCTTGTGAGATCGTTGTGAAAACGCATGGTACAAAGCCCAGGACTAAGCTTGAATGGCAAAAATGAAGCATCAAAACGCAAGTTGTGGGCTATGAATAGCCCTGCAGCCTCTAGGAAGTTTCGGAAAGATTCGGCATCGTCTTTGAAATATTCTGGATAAGTCGCCTTGTCGCGATGCTTGGAAATTTCTTCAAAGCTAAGCCCGTTGATCTGTACGGCGCGGTTCGTCCCCTCTTCAGGATAGTAATAGCGGTTGAAAACCCCATTTTTCGTTAGCTCTCCTGTGGTAGAAACCTCTACGAGCACTGAAGAGGCGGAAAGGACGGAGCAAGAAGGGCTTAACCCTGTGGTTTCCAAATCAAGGAAGGCAGCGATTGCTACCATGACTTTCCTTCCGGCTGGGCATTGTTGCAAAGGAGGGTTATTGTATAAAAACAAAAATACGTTATACAGTAATATGAAAAGGGGTGCACTCGGTTGTCCATGCACTTTCTTTTACGCTATAATGTCTTTACTTTTATTGCAATGATGCCCGTCTTTATTCTGCCGTTCGAATGGAGGACTTGGTCTTGGAAAGCAGGAAGGTTCGTGTGGCCATCGCTGGTGTCGGAAATTGCGCCTTGAGTCTTCTTCAAGGAATATCCTATTACCGGGCTCAAGGGACGCACGGGAACCAGGTTGGTCTTATGCATTACAATATCGGCGGGTTTACGCCTGGAGATATCGAGGTTGTCTGCGCCTTTGACGTCGACGTCAGGAAGGTCGGAAAACCCCTAGGAGAAGCGGCCAAGGCAAAGCCAAATTGTACGACCATGTTTTTTGATGACCTCGAGTTCTGTCAAGCGGAAGTATTCATGGGGCCTGTATTGGATGGGTATTCTCCGCTCATGGATGCCTATCCGGAAGACGAGAGGTTCTTGGTCGCCGACCTAGAGCCGGTTGATGCGGGAAAGGTCCTCCAAGAGAAGGGCGCAGAAATCCTCATTTCCTACCTTCCTGTCGGTGCAGACCAGGCCACGAGGTACTATGCCGATCAATGCCTTAAAACGGGCGTGAGCTTAATCAACTGCATCCCCTCGTTCATTGCCTCGGACCCAGAATGGTATAATCGCTTTGATCAGGCTGGCATTCCGATCATCGGGGACGATGTGAAGTCTCAGGTGGGAGCGACGATTGTTCATCGGGCGTTATCGACCCTGTTCCGGGAGCGAGGTGCGAAGATCAGGCGGACCTATCAGCTAAACGTTGGCGGAAATACGGATTTTATGAACATGCTAGACCGAACTCGCCTAAAATCCAAGAAAATCTCGAAGACGGAAGCCGTGGTGTCGACGATAGAGGGAAAGATTGAGTCAAGAAACGTCCATATTGGACCTTCGGATTACGTGCCTTGGCAAAAGGACAATAAGGTGTGCTTTTTGAGGATCGAAGCGGAAGGATTCTTAGGGGCGCCGATCGAGCTGGAACTCCGTCTGAGCGTGGAGGATTCCCCGAATTCCGGAGGTGTGGTTGTCGATGCGATCCGCTTCTTGAAGCTTGCGCGCGAGAAAGGGCTAAGCGGGCCGTTGTACCCTGCCTGTGCATACTTCATGAAACATCCGCCCGTTCAAATGGATGAAAAAGAGGCTAGGGTCGGGCTGGAAGCATTTTTGCAAGGGTCAATAAAAGAAAAAGGGTGCCAATAGGAGGAGCGATGTCAGGGCATTCGAAATGGAGCCAAATCAAACGGAAAAAGGGCCTCCAGGACGAAAAGAGAGGTAAGGTGTTTACGCGCCTCATTAAAGAAATCACCGTTTCTGCGCGCCTTGGTGGCGGAGATCCCGGCGGCAACCCAAGGCTGAGGGCGGCCGTGGAAGAGGCGAAAGCCCAAAACATGCCCAAGGACAACATCGAACGCGCGATCAAGCGAGGAACGGGCGAGCTTGATGGGGTAACCTATGAAGAAATCATCTACGAAGGTTACGGCCCATGTGGGGTTGCGGTGGTGGTGGAAAGCGTTACCGACAACAAGAACAGGACCGTCTCGGAAGTCCGGAGGGCCTTTTCTAAGCATGGCGGGAAACTGGGCGAAACGGGAAGTGTCGGTTGGCTGTTTGAAAAGCGAGGGATTCTTGTCCTTGAAGGAGGGGACGTCGACGAGGACCTCCTGATGGAGGCGGCTCTCGCTGCGGATGCCATCGATACACAGAAAAACCCCTCGGAGGAAACCTGGGAAGTTCACGTAGAGCCCTTTCGGCTGGAGGAAGCAAGGCGCAAGCTCGAAGAGGCGGGTTTTCGCGTGGAAAGCGCAATAGTAGCGGGCGTTCCCAAGACGAGCATTCGTCTAGAGGGCAAAGATGCCGCGCAAATGTTGAAACTTATGGATGCGCTCGACGAGCTTGACGACGTCCAAAACGCTTACGCCAACTTTGACATCGACCCCCAGGAGCTTCAAAAGTACGTTGCATGATTGTTTTGGGGGTGGATCCAGGCCTCTACCGGCTTGGCTACGGCATTGTCCATGGACAAGGAGATAGCTTTTTGGCCTTGGAGGCGGGGGTGTTCAAGCTCCCGGGAAAAATTGGGTTCTCCGAAAAGCTTGCTTTAATTTATGAGTATTTTACGGCCATAACGGAATCATACCAGCCTGACGCTGTGTGCATCGAAGCGCCTTTTGTTTATAAAAACGCAAGAACGGCCATGCGCCTTGGCGCGGTTGCGGCCATGTTCCAGCTCATTGCCGGTCAAAAGAGACTGGAGGTTTTGGAAATCTCGCCAAAAAAAGTCCGAAGCGTTCTTATCGGGTACGGCGGAGCAAGCAAGGATCAAGTGAAACGATGGGTTAGCGCATATGTGGATGAAGCCAAAGACGTTGTGAAAAAAGAAGGGGTTTTTGACGATACAGATGCGATTGCCGTGGCGATGAGCTATTTTTTATTCTAATACCAAGCCTAGATGATTGACTTTCTGTCAGGCCGCCTAGAGGCTGTCTCGGAGAATTGCTTGACCCTCGCTCTCTTTGAAGGACAGGTTGGGATGGAGCTTTGGGTAAGCAGGCAGACGCTGGCCGTCTTGCCCCCGGTGGGAAGCGAGGTGCGGCTCTTCGTTCACGAGGTGCTGAAGGAGGACTCCTTCCAGCTTTTCGGCTTCCTCGAGCAGGCAGAAAGACGCATGTTTCGGCTGTTTCTGAAGGTGAGCGGGCTAGGCCCTAAGCTTGCGTTGTCGATCCTTTCGCATAAAACTCCCGCCCAGGCTGCCCATGCCATTCTTGCAATGGATCCTAAGGCTTTTATGGAGGTGCCAGGTATTGGCAGGAAGATGGCGGAACGCATCCTCCTTGAATTAAAGGGGCTGGTTGGGCAGCTAGAGCTGGCCATGTCCGGCGGTCTGCCGGATGAAACTCTCCATGAAGTAGTCGTGGCGCTCAAAGGGCTCGGGTTTTCCCACGCTGAGGCCCAGAAGGCGTGCCGAGAGGTATTAGGGGATCAACCCAGCATCCCCCTTGAAGAGGGGATTCTAAGAGCGTTGCGCCACCTAAGGCATTGATCCACGATGGACCATAAAACCCCTTCTGGCCAACGCCTCTACGATCCCTTCGGCATTCCTGGCCCTGAAAGCCTAGAGGGCTTCATTGGCCAAAGGCAGCCCGTTGCCTCGCTTCGGCTCGCGATTCAAGCCTGCAAGGAGCGCGCGGAGTGCCTTGATCACGTTCTTTTGAGCGGCCCTCCTGGACTCGGGAAAACGACGCTGGCGAGGCTGATTGCCAAAGAGCTTTCTTGTGCGTTGCGGGTGACTTCAGGCCCGGCTATCGAAAGGCAAGGCGAGCTTGCCGCTATTCTGACGCACTTAAACGAGCGCGATGTTTTATTTATCGACGAGATCCATCGGCTCAAAAAGCCCTTAGAAGAGCTCTTGTACACCGCCATGGAGCAGTTTGCGTTAGACGTGATAATCGGAGAAGGCCCTAAGGCCAAGGCCGTTAGGCTTCCTTTGAGTCGGTTTACGCTGATAGGGGCCACGACAAGGCAGGGGCTTCTAAGTGCTCCGCTTCGAAGCAGGTTCGCGTTGGGCTTTCATTTGGACTTCTATGAACCGGAAGATCTTGGGCGAATCCTTGCCGCTTATGCCAAGCAGTGGGGGGTCGCAATGTCCCATGATGCACTCCAAGAGCTTTCGGGATGCTCAAAGGGTACACCCAGGGTAGGGTTGTCGCTCCTTAAGAGGGTACGGGACTATGCCCAGGTATTCCAGGCGGGCCTGATCGATAAAGAGCTTGTAGGGGCGGCGCTTGCATTGAACGGCGTCGATAGCAATGGCCTAGAAAGCATGGACCGTAAGATCCTTTCCGTGATGATCGAGAAGTTCCACGGAGGTCCGGTCGGGATCGAAACGCTCGCTTCGGCCATCATGGAAGAAAAGGACACGATCGAGGATGTCTATGAGCCCTATCTGCTGCGCGAGGGGATCATCCATAAGACGCAGCGAGGCCGCGTAGTGACCGAAAAGGGGTACGCTGTCATGGCTTGCCCCCCCAAGCCCTTACCCCGTACAGGCAAAGGGCTATTCGATAACTCATAGAGGGTGAACGGCGTTGCAGCCTTTTGCATGGGTGCTGATCGCGCTAGGGGTTTGTATTATTCTGGCAGGCTTCCTGTTGCTCGCGTTTGCCCATATCCCGCTTTTTGGGAAGCTTCCAGGAGACCTCCACTTCCAATTTAAAAACGTCCACGTATTCCTTCCGCTTGCCTCTTGTCTGATCCTTAGCCTTATCCTTACGGTCGTGATAAACCTCTTCCTAAGAAGGTAGACACCCCGCGTGATGTTTTGGTCACACTTTTGCGTGAACCAAAGGTCACGCTTCGATCCACGGCTTTCTGTAAGACCTTGTCCGTACGGCCCGTTCTAGATGGCATGACAATTGCTCATTCAATTCGTTTGTTGAGCCTCACGGACCGCTTGGATGCGCGGAAAAACACTGGACGGAGGAAGATGTGGCATACGCGAGTGAAACGACCCTCAAAAGGCCGGTAACGATCAAGGGGACAGGCCTGCATACGGGAGCATGCGTGGGCGTCAGCCTAGAGCCTGCTCCACCTAGAAGTGGGATCACCTTTGCCTTGGGTTCCGAGCGCTTTACCCTGAGGGAGGCCACGGTACGAAGCACGGAGCTGTGCGTGGGAATTGCCAAGGGTAAGAAAGAAGTAAAGACAGTAGAACATCTCCTATCGGCCATCTTTGGAATAGGCCTGACGAACGTTACTGTTCGTGTTCAAGGGCCGGAAATTCCCATTCTCGACGGAAGCGCCCTTCCTTTTTTCGAGGTACTCGAGCGTGCCGGCCTGGTTCGGCAGCCTGCGAGAAAGCAGGTGGCCGTGGTGTTGAAGCCGGTCGTTGTCACGCTAGGAGATCGTTGGGTGAGTTTATGGCCAAGAGTGGAGGACGATCCCAGGACGCTTCGAATTGAGGTGGAAGTTGACTTTGCCCATTCAGCAATCGGGAGGCAATCGCTCGAGCTTGATGTAACCCCAGGGATTTACAGGCAGGAGCTTGCTCCTGCAAGGACGTTTGGTTTCCTCGAGGATGTCGAAGCGATGCGCTCCAAAGGGCTCATTAAGGGCGCAAGCCTTGCAAATGCCGTTGTATTGGATGCGGACGCTGGCGTCTTGAACCCTGAAGGGTTACGCTTCCCGGACGAGTTCGTTCGTCACAAGGCGCTCGATATCGTAGGAGATCTATCGCTCGTCGGTTACCCGCTCGTTGGCCGCTACGTGGCGTTTAAGCCTGGCCATGCCTTGAACGTCATGATGATCGAGCGTCTTCGCACCATCCAAGGCGCCTTTGTTATCCAAGACCAGGATCAACTCCGCGCCTCGGCCGATAGCCCGCTTCTGGCCGCTGCAATAAGCTAGCATCAAACGTCCGAGGACAAAAAAGGCTCCTTCCCCTTGGGGGGAGCCTTTTTTTGTGCCGTATGGCATAATGGGTGGGTAGGCGCAAAGCCTAAGTACCTGAAACGCATGCGGCCTGCCAGGATGGATGAGCACAAAAAGCGCAAGATCGAGCTTATCGTAGGAGGGGTGTCTCTTGTAGCCTTCCTTGTCGCCCTTGCCGTGCAGCTTACGGCGACGCGCTACGCCGAAAAGCTTCCCTTGGTTACGAACCTCCCTTTTTTCTTGTTTCTTAATTTCAACATTTTCTTGCTCGCGCTCGTCGTTTTCCTTTTTGTTCGAAACATTACGAAGTTGGGAATCGAGCAAAGACGCGGGCCGTTGGGGAGTTCGCTTGTCAAGAAAATGCTCTTCGTGTCGCTGGTTACCTCGCTGTTGCCCGCCCTTTGCTTGTTCATTCCCAGCATTTTTATCGTGATCCAGGTGATTAACGGCTGGTTTGGCTCCCAGGTGCAATCCACATTTCAGGGCGTTAAAGCGTTACAAGATGAGTTGCTGGACGCCCGCTATAAAGAAATAAACGGCGTACTCGAGGTCCTCCTTTCGGAAGAACGGGCTTTGACACCCCAAGCGCTTGAAAAGCAACTGGAGCGGGTTCTTGGTGGAGGCGTCAGGGTGGAGCGACTAGCGGGGGCCGTGCGAGATGGCGCATTTCCCGTTCCACAAGAGAGAGTTTCTAGGGATGAGCCAGAGTGGGTATGGGTAGAGCCACCTTGGGTCGTCCGCTTTCGGGTTCCAGATGCGTGGAAAGAAGGGAAAGGGCAGCTTGAGCAACTTCAAGCCGCTTACCAAAAGGCCGATGTTCTCAAGAGCCCCATCAAGGCGCTCTATATTCTTTTGTTCACGAATATCTTTTTTTGCGTGCTATTTGTGGCGACATGGGGCGCCTTCAAGTTTGCCAACGCGCTTCTGGTGCCTCTAAGGCGGCTGTCCGAGGTCATTGCATCCGTACGGATCGGTAAATACGAGAATGCGCTCGATGTAGAGGGCAATGGGGAGTTTTCTGCTTTGGTCGAAGCGTTCAACCAAATGGTGGGAGAGCTAAAAAAGGTTCAGGATGAACTCTGGGAAAAGAATCGCTATCTCGAGGGCTTGCTCAACCATATTACGGCCGCAGTCATCGGGATCGACCTTAAGGGTAAGCTTATTTCAATCAATGAACCTGCAAAAGCCTTCCTGAAAAACGGTGATTCCGCGTACGTGGGCATGGCCTACTGGCGGGCGCTCGAGGCCTGGTTCGTTCTCAAGGGACATGAACTGTTCAGGCGAATGAACCATGCCCAAGGTTCCAGCCTTACCTCGCCGTTAGAGGTCAAGGATGTCCGGGGCAATAAGAGGTATCTCGTATGGTTTCTTTCGGCCATCCGGCCAAAAGACCGCTCCGAAGGGGGACTTTTTCTGGTCGTTGTAGAAGACCAAACAGAGCTCGTGCTGGCTCAAAAGACGCAGGTGTGGCAGCAGGCGGCAAGGCACGTCGCCCATGAGATCAAAAACCCTTTGACGCCCATAAGGCTGAGTGCAGACAGGCTTTCGAAAGCCTTGAAGCCTCGCACGACAAAGGAGCGCGAAGTTCTTAAAGAATGTACGGGGATTATCGTGAGGGAGGTAGGAGAGCTTACTCTGCTCGTCGATAACTTTAGCGCCTATGCAAGGCTTCCAAGCTTGCGGCTTGCAATGACTGACGTGAACGAGTTGCTCACGGGGCTTGTCCAGAGCTACCGTACGGTGTTTCCGGATGTTTTATGGAAGCTCGAGCTTGACCCCCATGTTCCTAACTCATCGCTTGACCCCGATTATGTCCGCCGGGCACTCGTGAACCTGATTAAGAACGGCCTTGAGGCGATGGAAGAGGCCGCTGCTTCCTCCAAAATCTTGCGCCTTCGGAGCCGCTACGTGCCTTCAGGCGGGATAAGCCTGTTTGTCGAGGATTCCGGTAAAGGGATACCGAAGGAGGCCTTGCCCGTCTTGGGGGATCTATCGTTCTCGACGAAGGCTCAAGGCTCAGGAATTGGCCTCGGGCTGGTCAGGGGTATTGTCGAGGCCCACGGTGGGGAGATTCGATTGCACGCGAATGATTGGGGAGGGGCAACCATCGAGGTCTACTTACCAACAAAAAAGCCCTCATCAGGGACTTAAGGGTATGGCGCGCATCTTTGTAGTTGACGACGAAGAGGGAATCTGCCAAATTCTCAAGACCATCTTGGAGGACGAGGGGTATTCTGTGCAAACGGCCGATCGCCTCTACAAGGCTCGCTCCCTGCTGGATGAAGAAACCCCGGACCTTCTTCTATTGGATATCAAAATGCCCGACGGCGATGGCTTGGATTTTCTGGAATCTCTACAGGATGGGTTACGTCCGCCTGTCATCGTCATTTCGGGCCATGGCCAGATCGAAGACGCGGTTCGGGCGATCAAGCTTGGTGCTTACGATTTCCTAGAAAAACCCATCGCGCTGGAAAGACTTCTTGGTACCGTCAAGAAAGCCCTTAGGGTGCGAAGGCGACAACATCTCGAAAGCGAAGCCCCGGGCATTCTCGAAGGGCTCGTAGGAGAGACGAAGGCGGTCAAAAACCTAAAAAGTAAGGTGCTTCTCGTTGCCAAGGCAGACGTAACGGTCCTTATCTGTGGCGAAAGCGGGACGGGCAAGGGGTTGCTGGCCAGGGAGATCCACAGGCTTTCCGATAGGGTTGAAGGACCCTTTGTAGAGTTGAACTGCGCCGCGATCCCGGACGACCTTTTGGAAGCCGAACTCTTTGGGTATGAGCGGGGGGCCTTTTCGGGCGCCTACCAGCAAAAGAAGGGCAAGTTCGAGATGGCCCACGGTGGGATATTGTTTTTGGACGAGGTTGCAGACTTGAGCCTTGCGGCCCAAGCCAAGGTGCTAAAGGTAATCGAAGAGAAGACCTTGAGCCGCTTAGGGGGCAACGATCTGCTTACGGTTGACGTACGTGTGGTGACGGCGACGAACCGGGAACTCGGGGGGCAGGTCAATCGGGGAAAGTTTCGGGAGGACCTTTACTTTCGGCTCAACGTTGTTCCGTTGTGGATCCCCCCGCTCAGGGAGCGTAAAGGAGATGTCGAACTCCTTTTCTGGCATTTCCTAGAAAGGGCGATAGGGGAAATGGGCAAGCCGGTCAGGCAGGTCGACCCGGACATCTTCGCTGTCCTTCGGGAATACTCCTGGCCTGGTAATGTCAGGGAACTCAAGAATATCACGGAAAGACTCTTGATCTTTTCCCAGGACGGCCGAATCGGTACGGAATTGATGAAGCAGGTTTGTTTAGATTTATTCGAGCGCCCAAAACCTCTACACTCTCCAGAGGACCGCTCGGACGGGGAGCAGGTAGCCGAAAAGCTCGAACAAGCCAAAAAGCGCTTCGAGAGTCGGCTGATCTTGGATCGTCTCGAGTTGTTCGAGGGGAACATTACAAAAGCGGCCAGGTCTTTAGGTATTTCGAGAGAGTACCTTTCGCGAAGGCTAAAGACGCTCGCGTAGCTTGCTTATTAGGCCAAAGCCGAAGTAGACGCTGAAGTATGTCAAGGCCAGGAATGCGATGACGCCGAGAACGGCGAAGGAAAACGCAACAACACCGGAAAACCCAAAAAGCCAACCTTTTCCCAGGAAATACCAGGCTGCGACCATCGAAACCCCGGCAAGATAGACTTTAAGCGCCCGGCCGGAAAGAAGCAGCCCTAGATCAAGCTGATGGTAGGCTCTCAGTGAGCGGCTGAGCCCGATCAGCTGAATCCAGCCCGAGAGCGAAGTGGCCAGCGCTAGGCCGAACGTTCCGAACCCAAGAAAAAAATAATCTCCCAGGACGTTCGCTAACATCCCCACAAAGGACCAAATCAACGGTGTTTTTGTGTCCTGAAACGCGTAAAAGGTGCTAACCATGATCCGGATGAACGCGTAAGGGACCAGCCCGATCGAGAACCCAACGAGCGCTGCGGATGTCGAGTGGGTGAGTTCGGGCAGAAAATTCCCGCGTTCGTAAACGAGGCGGACGATCGGCGTAGCAAGAATGCAAAGGCCAACCGCCGCTGGGAGCGTCAAGAAGAGCGTCAAGAAGAGCGTCTTTTGAAAGCCTATCTCGAGGGCCTTTTTGTCGTTCTTGGCGATCAGTGTCGCGAACCTTGGAAGGGTAACGGTGGCAAGCGCGATCGGTACGATTCCCATAGCAAATTCGAGCAATCTTGCGGCGTAGTACAAGGCCGACACGGACCCTTTGCCTACAAGCGTTGCGAATAGGCTATCGACAAGAATGTTGATCTGTGTCATGCCGAAAGAGGGAATGGACGGAAGGATAAGAAAGGCCATCTGTTTCAAGGCAGGGTGTGCAGGGTTCCAGGAGGGCCTTAAGCGCCTTGATCGGTCCTCGAGTGGGATCAGGTGAAAAACGAGCTGGGCCAGCCCGCCTAAAAGGACGCCCACTCCTAGGCTGTAGCCCCAGTTAGGCCGAATGTGCATCGAAAAAAAGATCACCGAACATAGCGTAACGTTGAAGGCGACGGGCGAAAAGCTTGGGCCCCAAAACGAACCCTCGACATTGAGGATGCCGGCAAAGAACGCGCATAGGCTAATCAGGAAAAGGTACGGGAAGCAAAGCGCAAGCAGCCTGCTAGCCAGCCGGAGTTGCAAGGGGTCGCTAGAAAACCCGGGTGCAAACAGACGGATAATCCATGGCGCAGAAACAATGCCCATCAGGCAGGTCGCGATAAGCAATGCTAGAAGGGCGCCTAGACTTGCCCGTAGAAATGCTCCATAATGATCGGGTGTTCCCCTGGACTTTTCCTGGGCCAGGACGGGAACAAAGCCGGCATTCATGGCCCCTTCCGCCAATAGCTGTCGAAAGACGTTGGGAATGCGAAAGGCCAGGAAAAACGCGTCTGTAACCCAGGGGCTGAAGGCGTAGGCCGTGAGCATGTCCCTTGCGGCCCCTGAAATACGGCTCAGGAACGTCATGAGCGAGACGGTAAGGGCCTGCCTTGCGAGCGAACGTTGGGTAAGCATGCTTTAAATTCTGAAGGTTCGTTTGGGGTTCGATGCGATGTTTGGTTTCCATTATAGGGGAACGTCTTGTTGGCAGCAATCTTTATTTCCTATCCAAACGGAGGAAGGGCAATGAAATTTCGAGCAGTTCAATGTGCAACGCTCAGTACGGGGTTGATGGTGCTTGCAATGTGTTTGGGGCTTACGTTTCCAAAGGCCTATCCAAGCACCATCCCTGTGTATCCTCAGGCAAAGGTTGTACGGACGCAAGAGGCGAAAACGCTTGAGGTTTTCTCTGCTGACCTTAAAACGGGGGACGACCTCGCCAAAGTCGATGCTTTTTATCAAAAAGAGCTTTCCAGGGCCGGTTGGGAAATCGGAAGGAGGGACATCGATGACGCGACGATTACCTATCTTATAGCGAACCTGCCACTCAAGGCGCGGGGGAGCATTTCGCTCGCCGCCGGCGAAAACGAGACGATAATCCGGGTTACGGTCGAAAGGAAAGGATCGTGGAATCCCAAAAAATAGGCTTTCTCAAGCGTTTTTTCTTGGCTTGCTGCCTGCTTACGCTTGCAATCCCGGAGGCAGGGCGGGCGCTAGAGCTCAGGACGCTCCAAGCCAAGGGTACGGTCCGGGTGCCGCTTGCCGGGGCGGCTTCCAAGGCCTTCGCCGTGGCCTCGCCCGATGGTATCGGGGCGGCCGTGTTCAACGCGGGAATTCCCGCCATGCGCCCCTTGATCAAGGCGCTCGGGCTTTCCTTTCCGGCTGATTTGCCTCGCGACCCCAGGGTGGGAGGGCTCGAATCCGTTTTAAGGCAGCGGGAATGGCAAGCCCTAGGGCTCGAGCGATTCCAAAGGCAGCGCAAGACCCAGGCCATGCCCATGGCTTCCGGCTCAAGCCCGGGCACGTACTCTTTCTATCTCGACCTAACGGGCCTTGTGCCGGGCAAGGGCGTGATGGTTATTCAAGCGAAGCTCATCGAGCAAACCAAGTACGCCAAGGTATACCAAGAAGAGGGGATCTCTGTAGAGCCCGGGCTTGTGCCCGAGCTTGTTCGTAGGATAGACGATCTCATCGTACCCAGGGACAGGCTCCTATTTGGCCAGGAATCGGACATCAACGGGGACGCTCACTTCAGCGTACTTTTGACCGATCGGTTCAAAAACAGCGGTGCCGTGGGGTTCTTTAGTGCGGCCGACCTCTTTCCTAGGCGAATCTTTTCAAACCCCTCCAGCAACCAGCAGGAGATTCTCTACGCGACCCCTGTTACCGGGGGGGTTTCTAGGAATTTGCTGTACGCCACGATTGCGCACGAATATCAGCATCTGATCAATTTCTCCAGACGTATTTATGAAATCCCGAATGCCGTGCCGGAAGAAGTCTGGCTTAACGAGGGGCTTTCCTACATGGCCGAGGACAACTGCGGGCTTGGCGATGATAGTAACGGACCGCCCGCCATGTCGTTCGAATACCTCCAATCTGCCCCCGATGCCTCCTTGACAGGGCCGGATATTGACGGAAAGACCGATACGGCTGCCCAGCGCGGGGCAGCCTATTTGTTCCTTCGCTACCTGTTCGAGCAGGCAGGAGGGACTGCCGGGTTTGACACGACGGGAAATCTTGTGGACCGAGGGGGTGCAGCTTTTACCCGTAAACTTATTTCAAGCGGGCTTGCGGGAAGGGCCAACCTAGAGAAGGCAACAGGTAGGCCGTTTAAAGAATCGTTCGTGAGCTGGGTTGCCACGCTCATGGCCGACGGAATGCTTGGCCTTAAAGAGCAAGGGTTCCGTTACGACCCGCCCAAAAAAGACGCCATCACGGGCCAGACCGTTGGGATTGCGCTTAGAGGGAATAGATCGGTCAACTGCGATAACTGCAGAGGAAACAGGGTCACGATTCCGCTCGATGGGCCAGCGTCCGAGTCGGACCCGTCTGGAAGCTGGACGGTTCAAGGGGGCAGCGCGCGGTTTTTTGATCCAACTGCCTCTTCCCCGGCCTATGTAGACGTTACGTTTCGAGGCGACTCTGGCTTGCTTGCTGTTTACCTTGCCCCATAGCCCTTAGGAGGAAGCGTATGGCCTTGGTTCGATTGACGGGTTTCCTTGGGCTTTTGCTCCTTTTCCCGATGCATGTGTTTGGGTTGACCTACCGAATCAATCAAAGCGCGGGAGAGTCCTACCACGTCCCTACGCCCTCCGGGTCCGCCTCGTTGGTTTTTCCGGAGTCAAAAGGGGAAGAGGCCTACGTGGTTATCGTGCACGCCGACCCGTATTTTCCGGATATCGACAAATCCCAAGGGCTTGCAAGCTACGTGATGCCCGTACCGAACCCGGCCAACGCCAATTTAGGCGATCCAACCTACCAGCTGAAGCTTCAAGGGCACAGCTTCCGCTTTCTTTTGTCGAGTCCCTCGGGCGTGCACGACTGGCAGAACCCAATGTCGGTAAACCCGTTTGCCCTGGAAACGCAGCAAGAAACGATTGCCTCCGGCTCGGCGAGGATTCTTTTTGACCGTTCAAGGCAGGGGGCCCTCGCCCGGTTGTTGAACGCGGGCATTGGACCGCTTGCAGCGGCCCGCGTGAGCTTAGCCGTTCCCCCCATCTTGATCCCTGTGCCGGTTCCAGTCGCCCCACAGGCCGCCGCCAAGCCGCCTACCCAGTCTGCGCCGCAGACGGCCCCTGCTCTAACCGAGCCTGGGCAGCAAGCAACCTCCCCTGATGGGTCGTTGCCCCAGGTTGGCTCTATTAAGGGCACGGAGCCATCGGAAGGAGCCACGCAGACATCCTCTTCTCAGGAGCCCTTGTTGCCTTCGGCACGAGATGGCGACATGCGGACGTTCTACGTGGACGTTACGGGGCTTGACCTGGACCAAAAATGGCAAAACGGCGTGATCCAGTCAGGAGGGCGTAGCGCACTTGAGCGGCCGGCAAGGCGTATCTCCCAAGGAAGCTATATAGACCTCTATCTTGATGCCGAAGCCCAAGAATTTTCGGACGATGTACTCGATAAGCTCGTTCGTGTCGCCAACGAGACGATCGTTCCGCGGGATATGCAGGTTATCGGGGCGCCTACGGACGTAGACGGAAACGGCAAGGTCATCGTGTTCTTGACGCCCGTGTTGAACGGCACGCAGGCCTCAGGGTTTACAATCATGACCGATTTGTTCCCCAATATGGCCGATCATGACGCGCCGGAAGAAAGCCTCAACCCTTTCAGCAATGAGGGGGAAGTGTTTTATGCGTTCGTCCCGGAGGATGTTGATCAAAACGGGCTTCTTCTGGCGACGATGGCGCACGAGCTTGCCCATCTCATCTATTTCGGCAACCGTATCGTCGAACCGAGCGCGCGCAGGGAGCTTGCAAGCGCACCCGTAACCTGGTTTACGGAAGCCTTGGCGTACCTGGCCGAGGATCTCTCCGGGTACGGCTCCGAGCCCTCCGGCCCCAAGCAGCTCGCGTTGTTCGCCCTGATGGCCTTTCCAAACCTTTCCTTGACGGGCAAGGACGTGTTCGTGAGCTACGATCTTGGCGATGAAGGTGGAGGGGACTCGTCTTACAGGCGTGGGTTGGGGTATCTATTTTTACGCTTCTTGTTCGACCGGGCTGGCGGCGCCAGCATTTCAAGGAGCGGAGCTCTCAACGATAACGGGGGGATAGCCTGGCTCTATCGGGTGTTCTCTTATTCTGGCCTAAACAAGGAAATGCGGGCGATCGAGCGGGCCTCGAACAGGCCTTTTGCGGACCTAATGAAAGATTGGTACGCCACGCTTGTGCTGGAGGGTGTTCAAAGGTTCAAGGGGGAAGCCTACCGCTACAAAGAGCCCGTCAAAGACCCCTTGAGCGGGCAGGAGGTAGGCATCAGAATCTACGGGCCGAACGATACGGGAAATGAAGACTTTGGCGGGTTTGGGCGGGTATATTTTACGGGGCCTTACATCAAAAGGCTTGAATCCATCCCGGCTCGCACTCCTACCCTCGACTGGGACAACCCGATCGCGTGGGTTCCTTTCGGGTCGGTCTTGCCCCTGAGGCTTCCAGTCGTAGCCAACGTGATTCCCCCGGCAGGTGCGTCGTTTTTCGAGCTTGTCTCGACGAACGGCCCAAAGGAACGAAACGTAGTCTTTTCCACGGAAACGCCCTATCCTTTAAGCGTGACGGTCGTTCGTGTTCAATAGGTTCGCTTGGGTGTTTGGACTGTTGTCTTGTATGGCTTTGCTGATCCTGGGCTGCGAGTCTTCGCGAGTGTTTCGCTCATCGGGAACCCTCGTCGCCATCGAGGAAAAAGGGAGGGCGATCTGCCTCCTTCGAACCGAAGACGGAAAGCACGTTAGGCTCTCCGGAAAGTTGGAGAAGGGGCTCGTTGGCCTTCCGGGCGCGCATGTCTTGTTAGAAGGGGAGCTTCGTCCGTCTGTTCCATACCCAGAAGTCAACGTGCGCAACTACACGATCCTGTCGATTTCGGGGAAGCGGCCTTTCGTGGGTGTTCTTCGCGAAGAAGACGGCAGGTTTCTCCTTGAGAGCGGCGAAGGCCGAGCGCTTGAACTGGTGGATGTTGGAGGCCTTAGGGAAGGTACCCTTCCAAAGCCCGGAGCTACCCTATGGGTTACAGGAAGCGTGGTCGGGGATACGCTTCGCGTCGAGCGGTTCGGGGTGCTATCGCCATGAGATTAAAACCTCCCGGCCGCTGTTACATCTTGGGCATCGGGGGGATAGCCATGGCGAACTTGGCTTGTCTGCTCAAAGATCTAGGCTTTGAGGTGGCTGGCTCGGACAAAGGCGTGTATCCTCCAGCAAGGGACCTTCTGGAGGAGAAGGGTATTCCTTACAGAGTCGGATACGACGCGGGGAAGGTCGCATCTCAAACAGGCAAGACAGACTTCTTTGTCGTAGGGAATGCCGTTTCTTACGGAAACCAGGAGCTTGAAGCGCTGCTCCTGGCCAATGCCCCCGTGTTTTCGCTCCCCGAAGTGCTCAGGATGTTCCTCATTCAAGACAAGCGAGCCGTGGTTGTGGCGGGGACCCACGGAAAGACGACCACTTCTTCGGCGATCGCCTGGAGCCTTTATGACACCGGCGTTGACCCTTCGTACTTCATCGGGGGGATCCCGCGCAACACAAAACAAGGGTATCGCATAGGGCAGGGGCCGTTTTGCGTGCTTGAAGGCGACGAGTACGATACGGCTTGCTTTGACAAGCATCCCAAGGCATTCCATTACGCGCCCTTTGGGCTCGTGCTTACGCATGTCGAGTTTGACCATGCAGATATCTACAGGGATTTGGGGCACGTTCGCGACGCATTTCGATTCCTTGCAGGCCTTGTTCCCCCCGAAGGGTTTTTGCTTGCCTCCTCGGAAATTCAAGGGTTACACGGCCTATTGGAGGGCTTTCGAGGCAGGATGTATACCTTTGGGGATTACCAAAACGATGAGTTTTCAATCCGCGACTTTCGCCATACCGGCGACGGTGCATACTTTCGCATTGTTTGCGGACTCCTCGGACAAGAGGTGCCCATCGAGACACCGCTTAGAGGGATGTTCAACGCCCGCAACTTGACGGCCGCCTTTGGGGTATCCTTGCTCCTCGGTGCGGAGGTTCAGTCCGCAGCCCAGAGCCTTCAAGCTTTTCATGGCGTTCGGCGGAGGGTCGAAATTTTGGCAGAGACAGGCCATGCGAGCGTGATCGAGGATTTCGCCCACCATCCTACGGCAGTTCGGGCCGTATTGACGGCAATCAGGGATTCTTATCCCAACAGGGAGCTTCGGGTTATTTTCGAGCCGAGGTCCAACACGATGCGAAGGCGAGTTCTTCAAGAAGCGCTGATAGATGCGTTATGCTTGGCCGACGCGGTCTTTCTTCGTCCTCCAGACCGTCTGGATACGGTTCCGGAAGATGAGCGAATAGACCCACAAGAAGTTGTCCAAACGCTCCAAAGCCGTGGGGTAAAGGCTTGCATCGAACCGGATACGGATCGGCTTGTTGAAAAAACGCTTACGCTTCTAGGAAGCCCATTTGTCCTTGTCCTTTTGTCGAATGCGGACACCCAAGCGTTCAAAGAGCGAATTTTGGAGGCGTTTGCCAGGGAGAAAGCATGAAAAAGCCCGTGTTCCTCGTATCCGATGCCACCGGAGATACAGCCGAGAAAGTCCTAAGGGCTTGCTTGGTCCAGTTTGATTTGGGTGATCATGCGGTCGATATGATCAGAGTGCCAAGGACGCGGACGCTCGAGCAGGTTCAACGACTTATTGAGGAGGCCAGCAAAGTCCGGGGACTCGTGGTGTTTACGTTCGTACAAAAGAATCTTCGCGAGGCGTTCGTTACGTTGGCCAAGGGAAAGCCGATTCTTTATGCCGACTTGATGGGCTCCATGCTGTCTACGCTTCGGGACTACCTCCATGAAGAGCCAGAGCAGAAGGCAGGGCTTTTGTACCGTATGGACGACCACTACTTCGATAGGATCAACGCGATCGAGTTTACCATCGCGCATGATGACGGAGCCGGGGTTGAATCGCTCGACGAAACAGATGCAGTACTCGTGGGCCCTTCGCGAACCTCGAAAACCCCGCTTTCGATGTACCTCGCATGCCTGGGAATGAAGACGGCGAACGTTCCCTACGTGCCGGAGGTGCCGCTTTCTGAAAAGCTTCTTACGCTCGACCCAAAGAAAGTTTTTGCCTTAACGATCGCCGTCGAGATCTTGATCGAGCGCAGGAAGGCCAGGGTGATGGCCAGGGCCTACACGTTGCCGCGCGAGTACGTAGACCCAGAGCGTGTGACGTCGGAGGTCCGCGAGTTTGAAGAAATATGCCGACGCCATCGAAGGTGGCGGATGCTCGATGTAACCCATAAATCCATCGAGGAGCTTGCCTTCGAGATCCGTAGCGCGCTCGGGATGGTGCGCTCCGTCCGGGTTTGAGCAGGCTATGGACGTCGTAGCCGGGCTGGACATGGGGGCCTCGAAAACCGCCTGCGTTGTCGCCGACCTGCACGCAAGGCCCTTGAGCGTATCGCTGGCGGGCCCCGCCAACCCGAACAGCGTAGGCTTGAGGGGGGTTCTTTTGGCCTTCAACCGGGCACTATCGGAAGCCCTTGCTCCTCTCGCTTCTTTTAGTCCCGTAATCCGCGCTGTCTGTCTTGGGGTAGCAGGTCTAGAGGCGGACCGAAGGAAGCATAGACTTGAGGCGCTCGTCCGTAGGGGCCTTGAGGGATCCCCTGTCGTACTCACCCATACGGATGCGAGCGTTGCTCTTCTGGGGGCGCTCGCCGGAAACCCTGGCGTGCTCGTCATAGCAGGTACGGGTTCGGTGGTGTTGGGGAGGAATGCCAAAGGGCAGGTCGGGCGGACGGGAGGCTTCGGGTTTCTTCTTGGCGACGAAGGAAGCGGGTTTGACTTAGGAAGGAAGGGGATGCAAGCGGCACTGCGAAGTGTCGACGGGACAGGGCCTGAAACGCGTCTGCCCCAAGCCCTCATGGCGTTTTACGGGATCGAGGACCCCTCGGGCGTTCTTCCTTTGGTATACCGGAGCCGTTCGAGAGTTGACGTGATTGCACGGTTTGCCCCGGAGGTCCTTTCTTTAGGGTTCGAGGGCGACATGGTCGCAGAAATGATTGTTCGGGAAGGGGCTCAAGATCTTCTGCGGGCGCTCGAAGCGCTCGTTCGAAAGCTGCAACTGCAAGAGGCGTTTCCTTTCGTGACGGCAGGCGGCCTTTTTAGAAACGAGGCGTTTCTTGAGATGTTCCTGGGAACCATAAAGAGCAGGTTTCCGGATGCAAAACCGATGCAACCTCTTTTCCCGCCCGAGATGGGTGCGGCCTTCTTGGCGCTCGAAGCGCTCGGCCTTTCTCCTTTTCTTCAGGAGGAGGCGGTACCTTTAGAGCAACCTCCTTCCGTGGCAGGGTCCACGTGGATAACGAGGCTTTGAATGTGGCGCTGCGTGCCCAGGATGCTGCGTTCAACCTCCTGGGTGATCCTGTGAGCTTTCCCAACCGTAAGGTTCTTATCGATCTCCAAGTGCATCGATACGACGTGCTTCCTACCGTAGCTGTGCCATGCAATCCCATGTACGCCCTTCACCCCTTCGATGCCTTCCGCGATTCTTTGGATACGTTCGGCGTCTTCTGTATGGACAGCCTTTCCCATTAGGGTAGAAGAGGCTTCCTTGAAGAACTTCACGGCAACACTCAAAATCATGGCGGAGATAAAGAGGCTTGCGCAGGCGTCCAAGTGAGGAAAGCCCGTAAAGCGGTAAACCAGAAGGGAAACGAGCACGACCAAAGAGGACAATACGTCTCCGAACAGGTTCCATACGTTTGCCTCGATGGTGCCACTTTCGATTTCAAGGTTAAGCCTCATAGAGAACCGAACGAGAAAGAACTTTAGTAGAACGTTTATGACGATAACGAACAAGGCCCAGTCCGCAAGCTGGATTTTTGGTTCCCCGCTCAACCTTTGAATGCTCGCATAAGCGATCGAGATGCCCGTCAAGGTAAGGAACATTGCCAGGATAAGCGTGGCCACATGCTCGAACCGGCCATGGCCGAAAGGGTGTTCTGAATCCGCAGGCTTGAAGGCAACCCGGAAGCCGAACCACATAACACCCGCGATAAGGACGTCGAACAGTGAATCCAGGCTGTCCGCAACTAGCGCCATACTGGCGATGGCAATCCCCGTAAAGAGCTTTGCTATGAACAAAACAAGATTTACGACAATGGTCGTGATGGCAGCGATACGGCTCAGCGCTTCTGGATCGCCCTGTTTGGCGCTGACGAGCTTTTTGGCGAGCCGTGTCGAAAGAAGTTCCATAATTTTTTTCAAGTCCGTTTCGATTTTTTCTTTATCTTACGATACGCAATCCTTCCTGGCTTGAAAAGGGCAAGGGTTGCGCTACGCCATAAAGAACACGTACTTTATGAAGAGGTGCTACGTAACATTCTAAGTTATGGCGAGGGGAACCATGAAAGCCATTATCCCGTGCGCAGGGCTGGGAACCCGCTTCTTACCCTTTACCAAGGCCGTCCCAAAAGAACTCTTGCCGGTCGTGGATACGCCGGTCATCCATTTGATCGTCGAAGAGGCTCTCCAGGCCGGGATTCAGTCGGTTGTGTTCATCACGGCCAGGGGCAAAAGCGCGCTCGAGGATTACTTTGACTACGCCCCGGAGCTCGAGTTCGAGCTAGGCTCCAAGGGCAAAAAAGACCTTCTGGAGCAAGTGCAACGTATCGCGGGCCTTGTTGAGACAATCGCCGTCCGGCAGAAAAAGCCCTTAGGGCTTGGCCATGCCGTGTATTGTGCCCGGCATGTCGTCGGGGAAGGGCCGTTTGCCGTGATCCTCGGCGACGACCTTGTCGATGCAAAAAAGTCCGCCATCGGGCAGTTGATCGAGGTTCACAAACGTACCGGCAAGAGTGTGGTCGCGCTCAAGGAAGTTCCGAGAGAGGATATCCACAAATTTGGCATTGTTTCCGTAAGGAACCGTGAAGGGACGGCCGTAGAGATCAAAGGCGTCGTCGAAAAGCCGTCTGCAGAGAAGGCGCCCTCGAATCTGGCCATCGTCGGCCGGTATGTCCTAAACCAAAGCGTCATGCATGCCCTCAAAGATCTCGAGCCCCACGGTTCAACCGGCGAAATTCAGCTTACCGACGCCCTTGAGATCGAAGCGCGCACCAACGGGCTAGTAGGCTGCCTGATCGAGGGCGAGCGGTTTGACGCGGGCAACAGGCTTGAGTTCGTGAAGGCTGTTTTTGCCTACGCTATCAAACGGCCCGATATCGGCGAACCCTTGATCGAGTTCTTGAGGGAACGGCTAAAGAACCTCTAGCCCTCTTCTTTGATGACCCTTGCAAGCCCGGATTCGTAGGCCGTTCGCTCGATCGTCTTGGCGGTCGCTTCGTGCATGGCCTTGTTGAGGACGGAGGGGAGGATTTCGCCCTCCTCGGCGAACGATGCGATCGTCTTGGCGGCCTCGATCTTCATCCTGTTTCCGATTCGTCTAGCCCTCGCCGCGAGTGCCCCTTTGTAGATTGCCGGATAGGCTACCGCGTTGTTTACGCTCCTTCCGTCTGCGGCAAACCTTGCGCCAGCAGACGTCGCATCTTCGGGGCGGATTTCAGGGTCGGGGTTTGACAGCGCCAGGATGACCTGACCGGGCTGGACCATCCCCGGCTTGATCAACCCCTTCTGACCTGTCGTTGAGATGATGATCTTGGCCGAGCGCATGAGCTCCTCGAGGTTGGCCGTCGAACCTTGAATGGTCCTTTCGAACAGCTCCATTGCCTGCGAAGAGAGGTCGCATCCGATGATTCGCTTGACGCCGTAGGCATGCAAGAGCTTGGCGATCCCCATCCCGGCCGCACCGAGTCCGATCAGCCCGATCGTTTCGTTCTTTAGCGAGACGCCCGCGTACTTGCTCGCGTTCAAAAGGCTTGCCAAAACGACGACTCCCGTCCCGTGCTGGTCGTCGTGCATTACGGGCTTTTCAATGCCGGAAGCGATCAGCCTGTCCTCGATCTCAAAACAAGCAGGGGCCGCGATGTCTTCAAGGTTGATGGCCCCGAAGCTTTCGTGGATGGCAAGGACGGCGTTTACGAACGTATCCGGATCCTTGTGAGGAATAAGGATGGGGATACCGCTTAATCCCACGAGCTGCTCCAAGAGGACGGCTTTTCCCTCCATTACCGGTAACGAGGCCCGAACTCCGATGTCGCCAAGCCCAAGGACGGCCGTACCATTCGTTACGATTGCGACGGTGTTCTGAGTCCACGTGTAGATCTCGAAGTTGTCCGGTTCCCTGGCAATTTCTCTGCATACTTTGGCCACGCCAGGGGTATACACCTTGCGCAGGTTGGCGATGCCGTCCACGACGATCTTGCTCATCACCTTGATCTTGCCGCCCTTATGCATGGAAAGCACCGGGTCGTACATCTCTTCGATAATCACGCCCTCGAGCGTGCCGATTGCGGCAAGCACTCGTTCGAGGTGATCTTCAGACTCGAGGTACACCTCTATGTCCCTGACGTTGTGCGTAATCCCGAAACGAACCCGTAAAATGTCCCCAATATGGGCGCCCTGTTCGCCTATCGTGCACAAAATGCGTCCGAGTGAGCCGGGCCTATCGGGGATGAGTACACGCAACACCTTGATGATTTTGTCCGCCCCTTTCTCGATCAGCACAGGCTTTTTCCTCCTTTCGTTGACCCCTATCTTAGCTCGTGCTAGCATAAACCTTAGAACGTTAGCATACCATGGCGGAATGTTAAGGTATACATTTTGTCACACAGCGGACATTGGATGCCATAGAGGGAGGAAACGAGATGATTGGACGTGCTTTTCAGGGTAAGTTGGCAGCCGCTTGCGTGTTCTGCCTGTGCGTTGGGCTTTCAGGGTGCGAAACGATCAAGAGAACCGCGACCTCTTCGGAGGGTAAGGGTGCAGGCCTTGGAGGGGTTCTAGGCGCCGGTACGGGTGCGGCGCTCGGCAGCCTAGGGGGGCATGCCGGTACGGGTGCGGCCGTGGGCGCCGGTACGGGTGCCGTAATCGGGGGGGTGCTCGGCCATTACATGGGCAAGCAAAAAGAAGAACTGAAGCGCGTAGAGGCAAAGAGCGACCAAATCAAGGTCGAAGAGCAAGGCCAGAACCTCGTGGTGCGCGTCAAAGACCAGCTTGTGTTCGATACAGGCTCGGCAGAGGTAAAGCCTGGGGCCTACGCTACGATTGCCGACATCGCGCAAATCCTGAACAAGTATCCTGAGACAGTCGTAAGAATCCATGGGCATACCGATTCGACGGGCTCCGAGGCCTTCAACCAAACGCTTTCCGAAAGGCGGGCCGAGTCTGTCGCGAGCTTGCTCGCATCAAACGGCGTGGACCGCTCCAGGATGGTGATCCAGGGCTTTGGCTCAAGCCAGTCGATTGCGAGCAACGCCACGCCGGAGGGCCGTGCGATGAATCGCCGGGTCGAGATCGTGATCGTCCCAAAAGAAGGGGTGAAGTAGTAGTGGATGCACTCATGAAATGGCTTGGTAAGCTTGCGGCTGGGGCCTTTGCTTTCAGTATGCTTTTTTCGTTCTTTGGTTGTACGACCGTTCCAAGCGGGGAGGTCGGAATCAAAAAAACGCTCGGCAAGGTGGATACGAAAGAGCTTAATCCCGGGTTGCACTTCTTCCTTCCTGGCGTAACGAGCATTGACAGGCTAGAGGTCCGCGTGAGGCGTGCGGACTTTACCGGCGCGAACATCATATCTGCGCTGACCAACGACGGGCTGAAGGTCACGATTGAGCTGACCGTCCTCTATCAGCTCAAAGATACCCAGGCGGCTGAAGTGTACGTTAAGTACGGGAAGGTGTGGGACGAGAGGCTCGTGGTCCCCTTGGTTCGCTCGATCGCGAGAGATGTGGGCACGCTTTTCGATGCCTCGGCCATCTACCAAAAGCGCGGCGAGTTTCAGCGGGCCTTGGACGAACGAGTGCGCGATAAGGTTGCCCAGGAGGGCGTGGAGGTCAGAGAGATTCTAATTCGGGACATCGCGCTTCCTGAGAACGTCGTCAAGTCGATCGAGGCCAAAATCCAGTCAATGCAGGAAGCCGAGCGGATGCGCTACGTTCTCCAAAAAGAATCCCAGGAGGCCGAAAGAAAACAGCTCGAAGCCAAAGGAATTGCTGCTTCGCAGGAAATAATAGGAGGGTCGCTTAACCCCCGCTACCTCCAGTGGAAGTACATCGATGCGCTCCATGCGCTGATCGACTCACCGAACAACACCGTGCTCATCATGCCTTTCAGCAAGGACCTGGTTCCAATGATCCAAATTCCTTCTGAAAAGTAGGCAATAAACCGCAAATCCGGCGAATTATTCATAGTTCGAAAGGAGTTTTTATGGGCGTTGCCCATGACGTGACAGACCTATCGTTTCATTCTAGGGGAGGCGAACGGATTTCGTGGGCTGGCCGTAAGATGCCAGTCGTTCGAACGATTGCCGAGCGCTACGCCAAAGAAAGGACGCTCGATGGACTAAGGGTAGCTTGTTGCTTGCATATTACGAGCGAGACGGCAAACCTCCTTAAGGCGTTGAAGGCGGGGGGGGCCGAGGTTATCGCCTGCGCGTCGAACCCTTTGAGCACGCAAGACGACGTGGCGGCAAGCCTTGTGGCCGATTCCGGCATTGGCGTGTTCGCCGTCAAGGGCGAGAGTGCCGATCGATACTACGAGCATATTCGAAGGGCCATCGCCTTTGAGCCGCACGTTACTGTGGACGACGGAGCGGACTTGACGAGCGCCCTCGTGATGCTGTTCCAAGGCTTTTGGGATCGCTTGCCCCCCGCGTTGCAGTCCTTGAAGGAGCACTTTGGCAAAGATGGGATCGCTAGGCTGAAGGCGGGGTTTTTGGGCGGAACGGAGGAGACGACGACGGGCGTCGTTCGGCTAAAGGCGATGGCTGCCTCTAAGGTGCTCCCGTTCCCGGTAATCGCCGTGAACGAGGCCAAAACGAAGCATTTGTTCGACAACCGCTACGGAACGGGCCAAAGTACGATCGACGGAATCCTGCGGGCGACAAACGAGCTACTTGCAGGAAAGCGTTTCGTTGTATGCGGGTACGGATATTGCGGTAAAGGCGTGGCGATGCGGGCCAAAGGCATGGGCTCCCAGGTAATCATTACGGAGGTTGACCCTGTCCGTGCGATTGAGGCCGTGATGGATGGTTTTGTCGTATGCCCCATGGAAGAGGCCGCAAGCATCGGCGATATTTTCGTAACGGTTACGGGTGATCGCGACGTAATCCGCAAGGAGCACTTCCTTCGGATGAAGAGCGGGGCCATCCTTGCCAACGCTGGACATTTCGACGTCGAGATCGATATTGAGGCCCTCGAGGAGCTAGCAAAAGAAGTCAAGCAAGTCAAACCGCTCATTAAGGGCTATACCCTTGAAAACGCAAACACTATCTTCGTGCTCGCAGACGGAAGGCTGGCCAACCTTGCATGCGCCGAGGGCCATCCTGCGGAAGTAATGGACATGAGCTTTGCAGGCCAGGCCCTGGCCGTGGAAACGCTCAAAAAAGAGAGAGGCCGCCTTAGCCAAGAAGTGTATCCCTTACCAGAGGCGTTAGATGCATCCATCGCGACGTTGAAGCTTGGCTCGATGGGCGTTCGGATTGATTCCCTTACCCAGGCCCAGCAACGCTACTTGGCCGACTGGCAGCAAGGGACGTAAGCCTAAGCGAGAGCGCGGCATGGTTCACGCAGAATGCCGGAATCTCTCCTTGGAGGACGTCCAGAATGTTTTGGCTTGCCAAAAGCCACATACGCCTGCGCGCCTCGAAAGCTGCGGAGCCGATGTGGGGCGTAAGGACGACTTTTTTAGGTTTTTTAGCGCCTCGGGGATGAAAGGTTCGTGCTCGTAAACATCTAGGCCTACCCCGGCATCTTTCTTACGTTGAGCGCCTCGATTAGGGCCTGCTCGTCGATTATCCCGAGAGCCAGCTCCTACGCCTCTCGAGAAAGGCTCTCGGTACTTTCATGTATACTCAAGTCGATTTTTAGCGATGCAACAAGCGGCTCGAGCCATGCCTTTGGGATGGGTTTGGAAACGAACACACGAAAGTTCACCTCTTTCCTCCCGAGTATTTTGGAGCGACTATGTGCGCCTTAAAACCAGCGCTAGCCCGGCCCCCAAGAACAAGAGGTTGCTAATCCAAGCAGCAAGGCCCATGGGTAGGATGTGTGCTTGGCCCATAGAGCTGGCGAACGATGTCAGTAACCAGTATCCGAACCCCAAAGGAAGGCTAAAGGCAAGCGTTCCCGCAAAGGAGGGCCTAGCGGACCGCGTCGCCACTGGAAAGGCGACAAGGATGAGGATAGGGCAGGCCAGGGGCAACGCCAACCTTAGATGAAAATCCATCTCCAAGCTGGCGGGGTCTCTCCCAAGCTGCCGCTGGTCTTGGATATATCGTTTTAACCGAAGCACGTTCATCTCTTCGGGTTCCAAGCTTTGGTCAGTTAGCTCTCTAGGCTCGAAAGGGATCGGAAGCGCTATCTTTGGCAATATTTCTTTTTTGCCGAAGAGCGCTGTGGCCTCGAAAGCAGTCCGCATAGCATTCTTGGCAATCCAGCCTTTTTTGGTGTACAGTACGCGATCGGCATCGATGCGTTGTTTTAGGTTAAAGTCTTTATCGAGCTTAACCAGTGTAACGCCATAAAGAATGGCCTTCCTTACGTCAAACAGGTTGGCAAAGCAGAAGGAATCTTTGGAAGGCTTGAACACAAAACCTTCCTTCAGCATGGTCTTTCCCTTCTTGACCTTGAGCTCTTGCTTTAGGAGGCCTGCCTTGCCGTAGCTAATAGGGATGAGCGCTTCAGAGAGGACAAACAACGCAAGCGTCATAAGTAGACCTCCCATTAAGAAAGGAATCAGGAGGCGTCTAGGGGATACGCCAGCCGTCTCTAGGGCCAGAATCTCATTATGACGAACCAATTGGCCTGAAACGCCAAGGGCGGCCAAAAGAGAGCTCAAGGGGAGGGTTTGCGATGCCATTAGAGGAAGTTTGTATAGAAAATACTCCAACGCCAGCATGCTTCCACCCTGAATGCCCTGAAAATTCCCGACTCTGGAGAGTGTATCTACAAGCAGGTAGATGCTTACGCTTGCGAGCTCGGTGACGACAAGAAGCTTCAGGTACTCTTTGAAGAAGTAGCGATCAACGACCCTCATGCGCTTTTCTCCCGAGCTTTCAGCGATGACCTACGAAACCTAGAACCCCGTTCGTTCCAGAAGGGTTCGATTCGAAGAAAATGGCCTTCATTACGAAGAAGGCCCGTAAGCCATCCTACAAACAAAAGACCATTTACCATTTCGAGCCCTACCCATGCGGGCAAAACCTGTCGCAAGGCTAGGGACTCTCCGAGCGTAAGCCCCATATAGTTGAACAAAACAACGAGGCTTGCGAAAATCAGGCTAACCCATCTCGGCCTAGGGGGTTGGAGGAGCCCCAAATATGCCCCAAACAGTGCTACAAGCAAGGGAGAAAGTGACATAGCCAAGCGTTTGTTCAGCTCGACCCTAACAGCCAGCCCCCCGTCCTTGGAATCCGTATATGCTGGCCAAAGGAGCTCGGTTATCGTAGCCGTACGCTTGTCGGTCTTGCTGGCCAAAGGCGACTTGAGCGAGGCGAGTGCCTTGAGGTCGATGTCTTGTATGCCGAAGCGCGACCCCTCCTGCCTGATGCTCTCCCCGTAGGCATACTGGATTGTTCCATCGAGCAGCCTAAGTGTAAGCGTTGCCTTCTTGGGGTTAGAAAGAATGATTCCTCGTTTGGCGAAGATGTGGAAGGGCTTGCCCTGCTGGACAGAATGAATGTATACGCCCTCAAAGCGCTCCCTTGCGGGGGAGAGCCGAGTGATGTAGATGGTAAAGTTGGGGAAGAGTTTGATGAAAGTCGCCTCTTTGATGCCGAGCGTGACCTTTTGGGACGCCAACGAAAACGCATAATGTTCCATGCGAAGCTGGCTTAAGGGCATAAGCCAGCCGTTGGTCCACGCGCATGCGATAATTCCGATAATTCCGAGGATTCCGACTGGGATGTAGAGCCTTTTTGGTGAAACGCCGTGCGATGCCATGGCATAGGCTTCTTTGGTCGTCTTGAAATCCATGAACGCGTAGGCCGTGCTCATCAAAAGCGCGATGGGCATGCTTAGCGCAAGGAATGTAGGGACAAGAAAAGCGAGCATCTTTAGCACGGAAGCGAGAGAAAACCCGTTCTCGACGACGAGCTCGGTAATGCGGATGGCGTAACCCGACAGGATGCACAGCGTCAGTATCGCAAAGAAAACGATGAACGTGAGGACAATTTTTCGCGCGATGTAGCCGTAGAGCGTCTTCAATGTTGGCATCCTAATGTTTAAACAGGGGGGAGGTCTTTTAAGCTTACCCATTTTGCGTTCCACCCATCAAGAAGGCCCCCTTCACGCTCTTTCGCCTGGCCATTCCAAGCCTTACCCTAAAGAGAGTCTTTGCTGTATGCATCGTGGCGCGGGTGTTCTTGGGGGCATGCTTCTTTGGGCCATCTTGGCCTGTCCGTCGCGTACTTATTCGATCTGGTTTCGGCGGTTGGTACCGCCCAGTTCTCGCTCGAGATCACGCGGTGGCTCCATCCTTTAGCAAAGGGTATAATAATAGTAGCCATGTTTGTAGGAAGGGTGGGGTAATGGGGCAGTATTGCGTGATTGGACTCGGCAGCTTTGGCTATTTTT
>WOZJ01000017.1 GCA_011620345.1 Nitrospirota bacterium | reverse complement strand
TTTCCTGCATTGTCGAGATATTAGTAGATTACTAAAAAACATGAGTAAAACACAGGTCCAGATGAAGTCTTACACGGATCTTTAGATTCAGACTTACCGTTGTCGCCTTGGTCGCGAAAAGGAGAAAGGTATACGTATTTTATGCATTGACAAAAAGTGGAGTTCAGTGTATATCTTTAAAATACTTTTTAACTTGAAAATCATAAGCTCGGCATCTGGGGTGTCCTCTAAAAAAGCTAGGGAGGGAGGCCATGTTATCAGGGCCCTTTAGCTCTTTAGCGAGGCATGTCCCGACTAGGGGGTATGCTCCGAACTTTTGTACGGGTAGGATACCTTTTATGGGTTTTATGCAAGATGAGGAGTAATACCATGCGAGTTAACCTTGGCATAAGGAGATCCAAGAACGCAGTGTGCAGGCTGGAAGCCCATTAGGCTCCATTTGGCCAAACAGGCGTGAGTATCCTTGTCCTGGGCCTTGGCAACCCTCTTTTGGGCGATGACGGAGCAGGCCTTGTCGTCTTAGGGCAACTCGAGAAAGTCGTGGGGCCTCAAGAAGAGGTTGAGTTCATAGACGGAGGCACTCAAGGGGTATATCTCCTTCCTTACCTGGAAAACAAGGAAAAACTGCTCATACTCGATGCCGTAGACTTTGGGGAAAGGCCGGGCGAGGTGGGTACGTTCGACCCGATGTGCATCCCCTTAGGCGTTGGGCCAAAGCTATCCCCCCACCAGGCAGGGTTTGAAGAGGTTTTAGGGTTGCTCGAGCTGTTGGGGCATGTTCCAAAAGAAGCCGTTCTTTTGGGGATACAACCCAAGAGCCTTAGGCTTGGAGACCCCTTGAGTGAAGAGGTTCGACTGGGATTGAAAAAGGTTCTTGAGAAAGCGGTAGGGATTCTTAGGGGGTGGCTCATGAAGGCCCTATGAAGAATCGACAAGGTCCCCTGTGGTCGACTTTCGGTTCCAGCGGTCCGTAATGCTACGGCGTATCGGTCGTTTTGGAAGGCGCGGAAAAACGCTTTGATTTGCATTCGTAGGAGGGCACGCATGGCTACAGCGAAAAAATTTTCTTACAACTCAGGCAGTGGCAAGCCGCTTGCCGACCTTTCCAGGCGTCAGTTCATCAAGTTTTGCGGATGTGTCGCGGCTGCGTTAGGAATGCCCGCTTCGATGGCTCCTAAAATAGCCCGTGCCATCGAGCAAGGAGGCAGATTACCCGTTGTCTGGCTTTCTTTTCAGGGATGTACTGGTTGCACGGAGTCGCTCCTTCGATCAACCCACCCGACGCTCGAAAAGCTGATTTTTGAGATCATCTCGCTCGAGTACCACGAGACGCTGAATGCCGGCGCGGGAATTCAGGCCGAGGCCGCGCTGAAAGAGACGCTCAACCGTGACGCGGGCCGGTTTGTGCTGGTTGCCGAGGGGGCTATCCCCCTTGCGGACAAGGGGGTTTACGTTCGCATCAACGAGCAAGCGGGCGTGGACTTGCTCAACGAGGTTGCCCCCAAGGCGCTGGCCGTTATCGCCATCGGCTCGTGCGCTTCGTGGGGTGGCATTCCTTCAGCAGGCCCGAACCCTACGGGGGCTAAGAGTGTCGGCTCGATTCTGGAGGGAAGGCCGGTCGTGAATATTCCAGGCTGTCCGCCCAATCCTTACAATTTTTTGTCGACCGTTCTTTATTTTGCGACGTTTGGGAAGCTGCCGGAGCTTGACGCGCACAATAGGCCAAAATTCGCCTATGGCAGGCTTATTCACGAGAACTGCGAGCGCAGGCCACACTTTGATGCCGGCAGGTTTGCCAAGGCTTTTGGGGACGATGGCCACAGGAAAGGGTTTTGCCTGTACAAGCTGGGATGCAAAGGGCCGGAGACGTTCGCCAACTGCCAGGTTGTCAAGTTTGGCGATGTTGAAGCATCCCCCATTAGTATCGGCCATCCTTGCTTTGGGTGTACGGAATCGGGCGTAGGGTTTGAGAAGCCCATGTTCCAGAGGGCGGATATCCAACGCTTTACCCCTCCTGCGTTCTATCCCCATGTCTTTGAACCGAGGGGCGAAGGGGTGACACCCTTGACTGCCGCGCTCGGGGGGGTAGCATTTGGCGGGGCGATAGGTGCCGGCTATGCGCTGACTAATCGCCTCTTCAAAGCAACAGATGGTAAAGAGGGCGCGGATAAACCGAAGGGGGGCGGTGCGCATGAGGATGAATAGGCGAGGGTTTTTACAGACTTTGGCCATCGGAGGGGGTGCGTTATCGGCACCGAGTTTTGCCAATGCCAGGCAGGACAAGGCTCTTTCTCCAGGGGCGCTCGGCCTGCTTTACGACGCGACGAAATGCGTAGGTTGCCAGGCTTGCGTGATCGCTTGCAAAGAGGTCAACGGCATGCCTCCAGAGTTCAGCGACCCGGACCACCTTTGGGATGCCCCCCTTGGGCTGTCCGCAAGCACGCGCAACGTCATCGCGCTTTACAAGGAGGGGGGCCGCCATTCCTTTGTTCGACAATCGTGTATGCACTGCGTTGACCCGGCATGCGTCTCCGCTTGTCCGGTAAAGGCTTTAACGAAAGAGCCGAAAACGGGGGTTGTCCACTACGACGCCGGAACTTGCATCGGCTGCCGTTACTGCATGGTCGCTTGCCCGTTCAACGTCCCTAAGTTTGAATGGGGGAGTGCTTACGGCAAGATTGTCAAATGCCAGCTCTGCGACCATCTTCTTGCAAAAGGCGAAAAACCTGGCTGTAGCAGCGCCTGTCCAACCGGGGCGATCCAGTTTGGCGGGGTGCAAAAACTCCTTCAAGAGGCCCACGCACGACTCAAAGCGGCTCCTGGCGCATACTATCCAAAGGTATACGGCGAGAAGGAAGGCGGGGGTACGCAGGTCATCTTTTTGTCGGCCCTGCCTTTTGAGAAGCTGGGACTTCCCGACCTTCCAGATGTTTCCTCGGCAACCCTGTCCGAGACGATCATGCATACCACCTACAAAGGGTTTGGCATGCCCATCTTTCTTTTCGCGCTGTTTGCCTTTATAGCACGAAGGAATCTTCAAAAGGGCAAGGAGGAGTAACTATGCAAAAAGGCGCGACTTATAGCTACGAACCTAGCCCTGGCCCACTTTGGAACAAGGCTTTTGCTGCGGCCTTGGCCATAGCCTCTACGGGGGCCCTTGCGATTTTATTGCGGCTTTTCTTTGGCCTTGGGTTTTCGACAAACCTCAACGATGGCCATCCATGGGGGCTTTGGATTACTTGGGATGTTCTCGTCGGTACGGGCTTGGGCTGCGGAGGGTTTGGGTTGGCACTTCTTGTATATGCTTTAGACAAGCGAGAGTTTTCCTCCCTGATGCGTCCCGCCATCTTGACGGGTGCCCTTGGGTATTCGTTCGCCGGTTTTTCCGTTATCTTGGACCTCGGCCGCTACGGCAACGTGTACCATTTGTTTATGCCAAGCCATTGGCAGTTCAACTCCGTGCTTTTCGAGGTGGCACTTTGCATTATGGCGTATACGCTGATCCTTTGGATCGAGCTCGTGCCGGCTATGTTGGAGCGGAAGGTGATCCTAGGGTACCGCATCAGGCCAAATATCTTGGAGCGTTGGCTCTATCGGTTGCTTTTCGTTGTTCTAGCTCTGGGTATGCTTTTGCCCATTATGCACCAAAGCTCTCTTGGTTCTTTGTTGATTATCGCGGGTCATAAGGTGCATCCGCTCTGGCAGAGCATATTATTCCCCGCTTATTTCCTCATTTCAGCCATCCTTATGGGTTACGGAGCCGTGGTGATCGAGTGCTATCTTACATCAAGCCTGTATGGTACCCCGTTTGAGGTGCGGACGTTGGGGCGCTTGAGCGGAATCGCGGCATGGTTGTCCCTGTTCTACCTTTTTGTGCGCTTGGAAGACCTCACGTTTCGAGGCCTATGGGCTGAAGCGCTCGAGGGATGGCCCGGAATGCTTTTCGTCGTAGAAAATGCGTTGTACGTGGCCCCTATATGGATCGTTGCAAACAAGGAGCGTCGCAACAATGCTGGTTGGCAGTTCGTGGCCGCCATACTGTTCATTGCCGCGAGCGCCCTCTACCGGTTCAACACGTACTGGTTTGCCTACAATGCGCATGTTCCTTGGCGTTACTTCCCTTCCTTCTTGGAGATCCTCGTCGTCATCGGGCTGATTGGGATGGAGGTCGTGCTGTACCTCGCCGCTATCCATTTCTTCCCCATCTTGCCGGCCTCGAGGCCTGTATTGGCTTCCTCGGAGAAATAAATTCAAGCGGTAACTATAGTCATTAGGAGAGCATAATGGCCAAACGTATCGTGATCGACCCCGTCACGCGAATCGAGGGGCACCTTAGGATCGAATGCACGATGGAAGGCGGCAACGTTTCCGAGGCGCGTGCTTCGGGTCAAATGTTTCGAGGAATTGAGACCATTTTGAAGGGCCGAGACCCGAGAGAGGCTTGGATTTTCACGCAACGCATATGCGGCGTGTGCACCACGGTGCATGCCATTGCCTCTGTTCGTGCCGTCGAGAACGCGCTGAAACTGGAGGTTCCAGAAAACGCCCAGCATATCCGCAATATCATTACGGCAGCGCATGCCGTCCACGACCACATCGTGCATTTCTACCACCTCTCCGCGCTCGACTGGGTAGACGTCACTCAAGCCCTCAAGGCAGACCCTGCCGAGGCCGAGCGGTTGGCGTTTGGGCTCTCCCCTTGGCCGTTGAATGGAAGGGCGGACCTCAAGATTGTTCAGGACCGGTTAAGCGGGCTCGTGGAAAGCGGCCGGCTAGGGATTTTCTCGGGGGGGTACTGGGGGCATCCGGCCATGCGCCTCGAGCCGGAGATTAACCTTTTGGCCGTGGCCCACTACCTTCAAGCGCTCGAAATCCAGCGGAAGGCCAACCAGATCGTTGCCATTTTAGGCGGTAAAACTCCGCACATCCAGAACCTTGCGGTTGGCGGCGTGGCTAACGCTGTCAATTTAGAGAACCAAAGCACGCTCAACATGGAACGGATCGCGTTCATGAAGACGTTGGTGGATGAGTTGGGCGCATTCATCGAGCAAGTCTACATCCCCGACGTGTGCGTGATTGCCTCGAGGTACCCAGAGTGGCTCGAACTAGGCAAGACGAACCTGCCGCTCTTGAGCGTCCCGGAGATGCCGACGAACTCCAAAGGTAGCGCATTTGCCATGCCAGGGGGGTATATCCCCAAGGGTGATAAGGCGGAATTCATCCCGATCCGTTCGTTTCAGGACGCCTTTTTCGAGGAGAACGTCAAGGAGGCCGTTGACCATTCGTGGTACAAGGGCCGCGGCGCAAACCATCCCTACAAAGAAGACACGGATCCCAACTTTACCCAAGAGGACGGCGGAGAGCGCTACTCTTGGATCAAATCGCCCACGTTTCAAGGGCATCCTGCCGAGGTGGGCCCCTTGTCGCACCTTCGGGCCATGCTGGCGTCCGGATACGAGCCGGCAAAAAAGCGGCTCAACGGCGCGGTTGGCCTCCTTCAGGCATTGCTCGGGAAGGATGTTCCCCCGGGCGCGCTGGATTCCACGTTGGGCCGCCACTTGGCCAGGGCTTTGCGCTGCGGCCTCATGTACGAAGAACTCGGCCGTTCGATGGATTTGCTTGTGGCCAACATTGCCAAAGGCGATACAGCATCGTTTAACGCCCCCAACTTCCCCAAGGGCGAGATTCAGGGGTTTGGTTTTTTAGAGGCCCCACGCGGCATGCTCTCCCACTGGGTGGTGATAAGGGGCGGAAAGATTCAAAACTATCAAGCGATTGCTCCGACAACATGGAACGCGGCCCCCAGAAATGCCGACGGAAAATCGGGGCCTTACGAGGCCGCCCTTGTGGGAACTCCGGTGGCAGACCAAGAACGGCCTGTTGAGATATTAAGAACGGTCCATTCGTTCGACCCGTGCTTGGCCTGCTCGATCCAGCTGATTGACGCAAAGAATCCGGCCTCACACGTCCGTATTAGGGTATCGACGGGGCCGTTGGAGGGCTGAAG
>WOZJ01000042.1 GCA_011620345.1 Nitrospirota bacterium | reverse complement strand
CGCCAAGTGTAGCGGGGTGTATAAGATTTTCCGTTTAAACCCCTAAAACAATCTTTGCCCCTAGATCGCCCAACCTCAACATCGGATCCCAAAAGAGGCCAAAAAATAAGGTGAGAGCCCCCAATGCGCCAAGAGTGCAACTTTGCATGATCGGCAGGGACTCCGCGGGGAACAGTGCCCTTGACCCGCCTAAATAGAGGGCCTTTATAACCTTGACGTAGTAATAAAGAGAAACAACGGTGTTCAGCGCGGCGATAAGCACGAGCCACAAAAGCCCTCCTTCAATCGCCCGCGAAAAAAGGGCAAACTTGCCGACAAACCCTACCGTAGGGGGTATGCCTGTCAGAGAAAACAGAAACAGGGTCAACAATATTCCCACGTATGGCATGTCGTAGCCAAGGCCGTCAAAGTCCGAAAGCGTCTCGCGCTTCCTTGTGCGCGAGACGAAGGCAACCGTCAAAAAGGCTCCCATATTCATGATGGCGTACACAAACAAGTAGTAAAGGAGGACTCCGATTCCCTTCCCACCTGGAATAGCAAGGCCAATTAGTGCGTAGCCCGCGTGCGAGATGGAAGAATAGGCAAGCATACGCTTTATATTGTCCTGCGAAAGCGCGGCGAAATTACCGTACGTCATCGTTGCCGCGCTGAGCAAGGCAACCAAAGAGTAAAACCCATGATCAACCCCGGGGAATTGGGGCAGGGCGTCCGGCGAAAAAAAGGATAGGGCTACCCGGGTAAATACGGCAAATCCGGCAACTTTAGGGCCTACAGAAAGGAATGCCGTGAAGGCCGTCGGAGCCCCCTGATACACGTCAGGTGCCCAGGCATGGAACGGGAACATGGTGATCTTGAAACCAAACCCAACCATCACCAAGGCCATAGCCGCTATAAACCCGACCAAGGGAACCTCTCTAGAAGCCAGTGCTCTTGGGAGCTCGTAAAGCTCCAAGGTCCCCCCAAACCCGTAAAGCAGGCTTAGGCCGTACAGAAGGATGCCAGAGGTAAGCGCGCCAAACAAGACATACTTTAACCCGCCTTCCTGACTCTCTTTTGATGCGGGGAAAAAGGCTACTGCCAAATAAGAAGGCACAGAAACCATTTCGAGCGCCAAGTAGATCATCAACAGGCTGGAAGCCTTCGAAACGAGAAGCATGCCGCAAAGAATGCACAGGATAAAAGCGGCATACTCTAGCCCCCCCACTTTTTGGATTCCTGTGTCATTTATGGAGGCAATAACCGCGACAAAGCCTACGACAAGGAAAAACCCTGAGATTACCTGAGAAAATGGGTCGAGCATCAAGCTTCCGTAAAAGACATCCCGGACAGGCTCCAAGGTAAAACGAGCGACCAGGACTAAAAGCGCCGCCAACGGAATGATCGCCGCAACACCAAAGCCGAGCTTCTTTGCTCGGTCCGAAGCCAACGCAAAGCACAGCACGATCAGCGCGCCAACAGCAAGGATAATTTCAGGAAAAACCCAAATCAAGCTTTCTTTGGCTTCCATGCTCGCCCCCTCCCCTATACGCCTAGCGTAGTGAGGTTCACGAGCGCCCTCGAAGAAGCCTGCATCAGCGATATGACGGGCATCGGATAAATGCCAACGAGGATCACGATAGCGGCCAAGGGAACGAGCGAAAGCACTTCCCTTGTAGAGATATCTGCAAGCCCCCTGTAGCGTTCGTTCAGGGGGCCCAAAAAGATTCGCTGGTAGCTCCAAAGCATATAGGCAGCCCCCAAGAGAATGCCCGATACAGAAAGGATTGTAATCGTCCGGTACGCATTGAACGCCCCCAAGAGGCACATTAGCTCGCTAATAAACGAGCTAAGCGAAGGGAGCCCCAAAGCCGCAAACCAAGCAAACCCGGTAAAAGCGGCATACACAGGCATGTTGGCGGCCAAGCCGCCAAACCCGTCGATGTTACGATGATGCGCCCGTTCGTAAACCACGCCTACGAGCAAGAAGAGCATCGCCGTGATCGTTCCGTGGTTGAACATCTGAAGGATTGCCCCGTTCATCCCCGTTTCCGTCAGCGCGCTCATACCCAGCAGAACAAAGCCCATATGCGAAATGCTCGAATAGGCGACCATTTTCTTGAGGTCTTGCTGAGCCATTGCGCAAAGCGCGCCATAAACGATGTTGATGAGCGCGAGGACGGCCAACGCACCGGAAAACCAGATGGCGGACTCCGGCAAGATAGGGTAGCTTATCCGCATAAGCCCGTACGTTCCCATCTTTAGCAGCACTCCGGCAAGGATTACGCTAATCGCTGTCGGAGCCTCGACGTGTGCATCCGGAAGCCATGTGTGAAAAGGAAAGATGGGGACTTTTACGGCAAACCCGATAAACAGCAAAAGGAACATCACCTTGCTGAAATCCCATACACGCCCAAACATGTCGAACGTCACACCTGAAAAGTCAGACTGGATAAGCCTAAGGAGATCAAAGGTGTGGGGTTCGGCTTGGGAATAGAAGGCCAACATGGCAACAAGCATAAGCACGCTGCCAAGGAGAGTGTACAGAAAGAATTTGATTGCAGCGTAGACACGCCTTGGCCCCCCCCAGACGCCGATCAAGAAGTACATGGGGAGGAGCATGACCTCCCAAAACACGTAGAACAAGACAAAATCTAGAGAGATGAATACCCCAAGCATGCCCGTCTCGAGCAATAGAAACAGCGAAAAATACCCCTTGGGCGATTGTTTGATGCTGAAAGAAGCAACCATGCACAACGTGCACAGAAGGACGGTCAACAGGACCATCATCACCGACAGGCCATCGATCCCCACGAAATACTCTATGTTGAACGTCTTGATCCACGGAACACGCTCTATGAACTGGAAGGAGGCGGGGTCAAACACCCCGGCAAGCTCCCGGTTGTAGGAGCCGTAAAGCACGACCCCTAGAGCGAGCGAGGGAAGCGTAAACACGAGGCCAAGCCATTTCGCGTACGAGGCCTTGGATTGTGGAAGAAGGAGAATCACGGGAATTCCGAGCAGGGGGAAAAATGCCATGGCGCTAAGCAGGGGGAACGACTGCATGATGCTTCTCAACCCTTTTTTCTGTTTACAGGCTGCTTTATACCGTACGATTCACAAGGGCCCACAAAAGCCAGAAGACGAGCAGAGCTCCACCCACTACATAGGACAAGTAATTTTGGATTGCTCCCGTCTGGAAAGACCTCAGCCACCTGCCAAGCCTTAGCGTTCCTTCGGCAGTGGCATTTACGAGTCCATCCACAAGCCAAAGGTCGTACAGCCCGGCAATCCGGGATGTCTCTCGGGTTAGGAGTGCTGACCCGTTCACGGCGCCATCGATGACAACCAAGTCGGCCTTTGCAGAAAACCGGCTCGTTTGGAGTAAGGGCTTTATGAACGCGGCCTCGTAGATTTCGTCCACGTAGTACTTGTTCCAAAGAAGGTTGTACACGGGACGCAGGAAGTAGCCGAAAAGGTAAGGAAGCCCTGGAGCCCGCAGATAGCATACGTATGCAAGAGCAATCCCCAAAAGGGCTACGCCGCTGGAGACGCCCATGAGAGGTATCTCGAGGTACGAGCTTTCATGAAGCGCATGGCTAAACCCAGGGAATTCAGCAACGACGGGCCTAAGAAAGCGCGCAAGCCCGCCCGGCAAGAAGAAGAGCTCCGGAAGGTTCAGCACACCTCCAAACACCGACAGCATGGACAACACAACAAGTGGAACCGTCATCGAGGCGGGGGATTCATGGATGTGCCCTTTTATGGCATCAGGGGTCCTCGATTCCCCGAAGAACGTCAAAAAAACGAGCCGAAACATGTAAAATGCGGTAAGGAGAGCCGTGAACAACCCAACGG
Source organism: Nitrospirota bacterium (assembly GCA_011620345.1). Classification (GTDB taxonomy): domain Bacteria; phylum UBA2233; class UBA2233; order UBA2233; family UBA2233; genus UBA2233. The sequence continues at coordinate 28,215 of WOZJ01000042.1, read as the reverse complement.
CCCAAAGAACAGGCCCGCCAAGAGGTGAAGATAAAGAAGCAAACAGGATTTCGTCTTTGCTGAAGAAGCCCGAAAAGAATGGAAAACCAGAGATGGCCAACGCCGCAAGCACAAACGTCGCGCACGTAACAGGCATTTTTTTCCTAAGACCGCCCATGAGATCCATGTTCTGTTCGCCGTGCATCCCATGGATCACGCTGCCGGCGCCAAGGAAAAGGCAGGCCTTAAAGAACGCATGCGTTAGCAGATGAAAGAAGCCTGAAACGAAGGCACCCACCCCCATCGCCAAGAACATGTAACCCAGCTGGCTGACCGTGGAGTAGGCGAGTACCTTTTTGATGTCCTTCTGACAAAGCCCTATGGTTGCGGCAAAAAGCGCAGTTGTCGCACCAATTGTGGCCACAACTCCGAGGGTAAACGGCGCATGAACAAAAACAAACGAGAGCCTGGCTATCATGTACACACCCGCCGTCACCATGGTGGCAGCATGGATGAGCGCCGAAACGGGCGTAGGACCGGCCATAGCGTCCGGTAACCATACGTACAGCGGGATCTGGGCGGATTTTCCGGTCGCCCCGATGAAGAAACATAAGGTTACCCATGTTGCCCAATTCTGGCCAAAAAAACCGATTCCGAGCAAAGGGGAAAGGTCGGCGCGAAGCTCCGGCATCGCAAACGGCATGGTCGTGCTTGAAGCGTACAGCCAAAATAACAGGTAGAGGCCGAGCAAAAAGCCAAGGTCGCCGATCCGGTTGACGATGAACGCCTTCATTCCCGCCCTGGCCTTTTCGATATCGTTAAACCAAAACCCGATTAGCAGGTACGAACAAAGGCCAACGCCTTCCCAGCCCAAAAAGAACAGCACGAGGTTGTCCGCAAAGACGAGCGTAAGCATGGCGAACATGAACAAATTCGTATAGGAGAAATACCGGGGATACCCCGGGTCTTTGTCCATATACCCTGTCGAATACACGTGAATCAGGAAGCCTACGCCCGCCACCATCAGCGCCATTGCCGCCGAGAGCGGGTCAATGAGCAAAGAGATATCGAGCATCTTGCCCTCTAGCGGGAACCAAGACCATAGGGCAGACGGTATCGACCTTTTGTCGGGATCCAGCGAAAGAACATAGGCCAAAAGACAGGTCGCCAAAAGGAACGATGTCCCGATAGACCCAACCCCTAAAACATCAACGCCCTTCTTTCCGAAGCGCCGGTAGAGCCCCTTGCCAAACCCTGCAAGGCAAGCAGAACTAAAAAGCGGGAGAAGAACGATCAGCCAAGCCAGATGCGCCATACGCCTTTTGCCTTTCTATTGCCTGAGCATGTGAACCTTATCGACATCTATCGTCCGGTAGAGCCTGTAGAGGGCGTACACAATCGTAAGCGCAACCACCGCCTCGCATGCGGCTAGAATAATTATAAACACGGAGACCACCTGCCCGGCTTCTTTGGGAGAATCCCCGAAAGGCAGGATATACCGGCCAAATGCCACAAAACTCAAGGATGCGGCGTTTAGCACGAGCTCTATCCCGATAAGCATCCCTACGGCGTTTCGTCTGCTAATTGTCCCAAACACTCCGAGCACGAACAAAACGACGGAAACAAGCAAATATTGTTCTAGCATACCCATTACTCCCGCTTCAACGTTAGCAGGATGGCCCCTACCATACAGGCGACGATGAGGAGCGTCACCGCTTCGAAGGCAAGGACATAGCGCGTAAGCAACAACCCGCCCAGCGCTTCAACCCCCTGGCCTAAGGTCATTCCCACGCCTGTGTCCAGAACGAATCGTCCTTTAAGAATCACCACCCAAAAGAAAGAGGCAAGGAACCCAACCCCTAGAATCATCCCCCATACGCGGTTTATGGGCTTTGCCGAAATCTTGAGCCGGTAAATATCCTGCGTGAACATCACGCCAAACAGGAACAACACGAGAATGCCTCCGACGTACACAAGAACCTGGAGAGCCGCCAAAAAATCCGCCCGGAGGTAAACGAAAAGGCCGGCCATGCCGAAAAAGGTAGCCAAGAGCGCAAACACCGCATGCACGAGGTTTTCCGTGTACACCGCATAGAACCCGGAGACGACGGTCATAATACAAATCCCGTGAAAGACGAGCTCGGAAAGGCTCATGATACCCTTTTTCCCATTAAGCTTATAAAATTGTCGCTTCGCGTACGGGGAGCCCTTTGGGCTCGGCAAAATGCACAACAAGCGTGTTGAGCGTAGAGGTCGCGCCTTCGAACTCTTTCGAAAATGAGATAGCGCCCGTCGGGCAAGGCTCGACGCAAAGCCCACAATACATGCATTTGCCAAGGTGAATATCGAACCGGACCGGGTGCTTCACCTTGTTTACCGCCTTCCCGTCCTTACCCTGGATCGTCGTCTTGTCGATCTTCGTACTCTCGATCCGAATGCAATCTATCGGACATGCTTTCATGCAAAGATCGCAAGCAATGCAGATCTCTGGGTTGACGTGCAAAAACCCACGGAAGCGGTCCGGCAACGGACCCAAAGGCCCCTTGTAGCCGAACGCCTTTAAATCTTTTTGGCGAATGTCTACCTCAGGGTATTGGATCGTAATCGGCGTGCGAAACAGGTTGATCAGCGTGACCCGCAACCCCTTAAGAACGGTCAGCGTTGTATTTCCGACGTTTCCGACGTATCGTTTCATGGATTGCACCATGGCTTTCTCCTTCTAGGCTGTACCAAATAGCCCAAAAAATATCCTTCCTGGGAAGGCCCACATCCATACGGCCGTACCCATCAAGCAAACAAGCGCCATCGGGGTTAGGTACTTCCAACAGACCTCCATCAGCTGGTCAACCCGTACCCGAGGCAGCGTCCAACGAAGCCAAAGCACGATAAACACGAGAACAGCCGCCTTGGCCAGCAGAACGAATGACCCCACCAGACCAAAGGGCAATATATCTTTGAAGGGGGACGGAAGCTGCCAGCCGCCAAGGAAGATGGCCGCGGCAATCATGGAGATCACGAAGATGTTCGCGTACTCCGCAAGGAAGAAGAAGGCAAAGCGCATGCCCGAGTATTCGGTGTTGTAGCCGGCAACGAGTTCACTCTCGGCCTCTGGAAGGTCGAACGGCGTACGGTTGATCTCGGCCACCATCGCCGTACATCCCACAAAGAAGGCGGCCAGGGAGAACGGGTTATGGAAAACGTTCCAACCCAACAGCCCAAAACCCCCGGCCTGCGCATGGATAATCCCCTGCAGGCTCATCGACCCGGCAAGCACGATAGGGATGAGGAACGAGACGCCCACGGGAATTTCATAGCTGATCGACTGCGCGGCAGAGCGCATCGCCCCCAAAAGGGCCCATTTGTTGTTCGAAGCCCAGCCGGCCATCAAAAGCCCTACTGTTTCGATCGATGTGATGGCGAGCACGTAGAAGAGGCCGATGTTCAAGTCCGTCGCGACAATCCGTTCGCCAAAAGGCAAGACGGCAAAGACGGCAAAGCTCCCCACAAACACGAGGTACGGGCCGAAGCGGAACAGAGGGGCGTCTGCATCGCTTGGGATGAGGTCCTCTTTCAGGAACAACTTGACCCCGTCGGCCACGAACTGCAAAAGCCCGTACGGGCCGACCCGGTTTGGACCAAGCCTTGCTTGCATGTGCCCTGCAACCTTCCGTTCCAGGTATGTCAAGAACCCGGCAACAAGGGCCATTACCAAAGAAAGCGCTACAGCCCACAGAGCCGCCTTCAGCAAAACAAGGCCTTCTTGGAGAAAAATTTCCATCAGCGGTCAATCTCCGGCGCGATGATATCAAGGCTGCCGATCAGCGCAACGATGTCCGCGATCATCCAACCCGGTGCAATCTTTGGAATAATAGACACGGCAGCAAACGATCCCGTCCGGATCTTGAGCCTTTGAGGCTTACTCGATCCGTCGCTCACGAGGTAGTACCCAAGCTCTCCTCTTGGCGCTTCTGTCCTGTCGAAGGCATCGCCAGCGGGCGGCTTGAGGACGCGAGGGATTTTCGCCATGATGGGGCCTTCCGGGATCTGCTCCAAACATTGACGCACGATCTTTGCGCTTTCTTGCATCTCCTTGATCCGCACCCAGTAGCGGTCAAAGGCATCGCCTACCTTCCCTACCAGCCCCCCGCCTACGGGCACCTCAAAGGAAACTTCTGGATACACCGAGTAGGGCTCATCCCTACGGAGATCCCAATCTACCCCGGACCCCCTCAAATTAGGCCCCGTCACGCCGTAAGCGACAGCATCCTCTTTAGAGATCACGCAAACCCCTGCAAGGCGCTCCCTAAAGATACGGTTCTCGCTCAAGAGGGTGTTAAACTCTTTGAGTTTCGGCTCTAAAGTGTCCAAGAACGCAATGGCTTTCTCTTTGAACGTGTCCGGGAGGTCAAAGGCGACCCCGCCGATTCTCACAAAATTGTACGTAAGTCTGGCCCCGCAGAGCATCTCGAGCAGGTCGTTGATGAGCTCCCTGTCCCTTATGGCATACAAAAAAGGGGTAACGGCGCCGATGTCGTTCCCAAACGTCCCTACGGAGACCAAATGAGAAGAAATTCGGTTGAGCTCTGCGACAATCACCCGGATATACTCGGCCCTTTTAGGAACCTCCATCTTCATGAGCTTTTCTACGACCCTAGCATAGCCAAAGTTGCAGTTCATGGCGGCTACGTAATCCACCCTGTCCGTATAGGGCATAAAATCGGGATAAGAGAGCTTTTCTGCGATCTTTTCAATGGACCGATGAAGAAAGCCCACATCCGGGTCGAGCGCGGCCACGACCTCCCCGTCCATCCTAAGCACGAACTTGATCACCCCGTGCGTGCTTGGATGCTGCGGTCCCATGTTGAGCATCATCTCTTTCGTGCCGGCCCCAAGATCCGTCAGTTCGAACGGCTGCATCCCTCGTCCTCCCAGTAGGGCCTTTCCGTAGAAATCCCGCGGTAAACCTCTGGCTCCTTGTAGTCTTTTCGCAAAGGATACCCCTCCCAATCATCGGGGAGCAACAGGTGCCTTGGGTCCGGATGGCCGACAAAGGTAACACCAAAGAGCTCCGCTTGTTCCCTCTCATGCCAGTTAGCCGCAGGCCAAACATCCACCAGGCTGTCTATATCCGGAGCTTGCCTCGGTACGGACGTCATAAGTATAAGCCTTAGGCGCCGTTCAAGCGAGCACAAGGGATAAACAACCCGGAACGTTTCGCCCTCATCGACAACGGCGACGGCAAGCAACAGCCTAAACCCCACTCCCTTAAGGGCAGCGGCAACGGCTTTGAGCGAGCCTGGGAGGACATGGAGTGCCAAATCGCCCGCAGCCTCAGCCCAAACGGGCTCCACGACTATTGTCGACAAGGCCTTTGTGATCTCTTCTTTAAGCGCTTCCAGGCCCAATGTCTATGCCTCCCTGGCTAGGTAGCGCTGCTTTCGGATCTTTTCTTGAAGAACCAAAAGCCCCTGGGTGAGCGCTTCAGGTCGCGGCGGACAACCGGGCACGTACACATCGACCGGAATTACTTTGTCGATCCCACGAAGCACGCTGTAACCCAAATCGAACAACCCGCCGCAGTTGGAGCAACTCCCCATCGAGATAACGTACTTTGGGTCTGCCATCTGCTCGTATAGCCTCTTTATCCGGGAGGCCATTTTGTAGGTGACGGTTCCAGCAACGATCAGCAGGTCGGACTGCCTTGGGGATGAGCGGAATACAGCCCCGAACCGGTCCAGGTCCGCTCTTGGCCCGCCCGTCTGCATCAACTCAATTGCACAGCAGGCCGTGCCAAAAAGCAAATACCACAGACTAGAGAGTCTTCCCCAGTTCAGCACGGCATCCACGGTTGTAAATAGGGCCGTAGATGGAAGCTTATTTCTTAGCGTATAATGCATATATGTTTCTCCTTTGTTTGGATTCCAAAAAAGGCAGGAGCGCTTACATAGGCCTCGGTTCGAGGATTTTGGCCCATTTTAGCCCCCCTTTTCTCCAGGCATAGACAAGCCCGAAGAACATCACGATAACAAAGGTTAGAATTTCAACGAGAGCAAGCGCTCCCATTCCGGCATCCAGAAACTTCTTGTAAACGGCAACGGCTGGATACATCAAGGCGATGTCTACCTCGAACAGCAAGAACAGAAGCGCGATCGCAAAGAACCTCACGTTGTACTGAACCCATGCCTCGCCTACAGGGACCTCGCCACACTCGTAGATCGAGAGCTTTACGGGCGTTGGGTTGTAGGGGGCAACAAGATGGACGATAAAGAGCGTGAGGATTACAAAGAAAACCCCGAAAACCAAGAACACGCCGACGGTCGCGTATTGTTCAGCCATGTTAGGTAGTGCTAAGCTTCCTTAATGAATCATTTCGTTTTAGTATACGCTTGCGCTTGATTTATTTGCAAGCCTTCTCGTTATGTAACCATCATGCCATCAAAGCGATAGGATTTGAGGAGATGAAAACGAACGAAGCCTTGTTCCAAGCGGCCTTGGGACTGATTCCAGGCGGTGTGAACAGCCCTGTCCGTTCTTTTCAAAAAGTCGGAGGTACGCCTTTTTTCGTTCGAAACGCGACTGGCCCCTTCCTGGTCGATGTCGAAGGGAACCGCTATATCGATTTCGTTCTCGCCTACGGGCCTATGATCCTTGGCCACACGCACCCAAACGTTGAGCGGGCGATTCGAGCCCAGGCCGCCAGGGGGTTGAGCTTTGGATGTCCCCACCCGGACGAGGTAGCGTTCGCCGCCGCGCTTCAGGGGGCGATTCCTTCTTTGGAGCGCGTAAGGCTCGTCAGTTCCGGAACCGAGGCCGTAATGACGGCCATCCGCCTGGCCAGGGCCTATACGGGCAGAGAGTTCGTTCTGAAGCTCGAGGGTGGGTACCATGGGCATTCGGACGCCCTTTTGGTAAAGGCCGGCTCTGGAGGGGCAACGCTTGGGGTGCCAGACTCACGCGGCGTGCCGGGAGCGCTCGCATCCTTGACGCTCACGACCTCCTACAACGATACCCGGGCACTTAGCGAGGCCTTCAAGGCGTACGGCGAGAGGATCGCTTGCATGATTGTCGAGCCCGTCGCCTGCAATATGGGCGTCGTCCCCCCAGAGCCTGGATTTCTTGAAACCGCAAGGGAGCTGTGTACGCAATCTGGGGCGCTTCTGGTGTTCGATGAGGTGATTACGGGCTTTCGGTACCACTATGGTGGTTACCAAGACCTCGTCCAAATCAAGCCGGACTTAACGACTATAGGCAAGATAATCGGCGGGGGGCTGCCGCTCGCCTGCGTGGGCGGGCGCGCCGACATCATGGAAACGCTCGCCCCCATAGGAAACGTCTACCAGGCGGGAACACTATCCGGAAACCCGCTCGCTGTATCCGCTGGCATCGCCACGCTTCAAGCCCTCAAGGAGCACCATGAAACGCTCTACCCCTCCCTAGAGGCCAAAGCGCGAACGATCGCGCGGACATACGAAACAGCCGCCAAGGAAAAGGGCATCCCCATAGCGCTGAATAGGGTGGGCTCCACCTTTACCCCATTCTTCGCAGAGCGTCCACCAAAGAACTTTGCCGAAGTGCTCGATACGGATACCAAACGGTACGCAAGGTTCTTTCGTTTGGCTCTAGAACACGGTCTTTTTCCTCCGCCATCCCCGTTCGAGGCGCACTTTTTGTCCGTCGCTCACACGGACGCGCTCCTTGAGGAAGTCCAAGAACGCCTGAGCGCCGCATTTCAAGCGCTCTAACACGTATTGTAGAGAAAGCCAATGCCCCCAAGAAACTTTCGAAGGGAAGGTTCGCACATTTCTTGGAAACGCCTCCTCCTGATAGGGGTCATCGCGGCAGTCGGGATCTCTGCCGGGATCCTTGCTGCCGGGGGAGTCATGATCATCAGCTATGCAAAAGAGCTGCCAAGCCTGGCAAAAATCAAAGAATACGACCCCCCACAGGGCTCCTTGGTGTTCAGCCAAGACGGGGTATGGATCGGGGAGTTTTCGAGAAAGGGCCATCGCTACGCGCTAAAGCCTGAAGAAATCCCCGACCTTGTCAAGAAGTCGTTCGTTGCCGCAGAGGATGCAAGGTTCTACCAACACCCCGGCGTTGACCTTGTAAGCATCCTAAGGGCCGCCCTGATCGATTTGAGGTCTGGCAGCTTTATTCAAGGCGGCAGCACGATCACCCAGCAGCTCATCAAGCTTTTGGTCGTCGGCCCAGAAAGAAGCTTACAGCGCAAGATCAAGGAGGCTATCCTTGCCTACAGGATTGAAAAGCAGCTCACGAAGGACGAAATCCTTACGCTTTACCTGAACGAGGCTCCGCTTGGGTCTTGGGCTTGGGGCATTGAAGCGGGAAGCCGGCTTTACTTCCACAAGAGCACCAAAGACTTAACGCTGGCCGAAGCCGCGCTCCTGGCATCCATGCCCAAGGCGCCAAACCTTTACAGCCCGTTTGTTTCTCCCCATGCGCTGAAAGAAAGGCAGCGCTACGTCCTTAGCCAGATGGCAAGCTTAGGGTTCGTCACCAAAGAGCAGGCCCGCGAGGCCTACCAAACGAGGCTTGCGATCTACCCAAGGCGGGAGCCTTATGAGGACGTCGTTCCCTACGGTGTCGAGATGATACGCCAAGAGCTCATCAAGCGACTAAACGAGGATGCGGTGTTGGAGGGTGGATATATAATAACGACGACGTTCGACACGCGTCTCCAGGCATCCGCCCAAAAGGCATTGTTCCTTCAACTCGTTCGGCTTTCCACCAGGTATGCCGCTCCCATGTCCATTCGGAGGACGACGGATGCCGAAGAGGCGTTCTGGAAGTTCTGGCTTGCCAAGCGAGACGACAACGAAGCCTTTATTTATCGCTCTAACCCCTATTCCCCGGGAGAGACCGTCATTGCCAAAATGATAGCCCAGACCAAGGACGGTTGGCACGTTCTTGTGGAAGGCAAAGAGCGAGTCCTCGATACGGAATCATGGCCCAAAGAGCTAAGGGACGCCTTCAAGCAAGGCAAAATTGGGATACCCAAGCCCGGAGAAGGGTTCTTCTTGGTCGCCTTGGAATATTCGAGCAGTCAAGCGCAGCTCGTGCCGGAGGTCATCCCCCTTCTTCAAGGCTGCCTTGTCGCGCTCGAGCCATCCACCGGAAAGATTCTCGCCATACAAGGAGGGTCTAGCTTCGGAGTGACCCGCTTCAATAGGGTTACGCAAGCCTTGAGACAGCCAGGCTCCGCCTTCAAGCCTGTCGTATACACCCTTGCCATCGACAAGGGCTTACAGCCGTTCTCTTTGGTGGACGATTCTCCCATAGCCCTTCCCGGTGCAAAGCCAGGAGAACTCTGGACACCAGAGAATTACGACGCCCGCTTTTTAGGCCCGATCACGATAAGGGAAGCGCTCGTACGCTCCAGGAACGTCCCGTCCGTAAGACTCACGTGGATGTTTGGGGCAAAGCAGGTCGCCCTTTACGCCAAGAACATGGGTATTGCCACACGGATCCAGCCCAACCTTTCAATCGCGCTAGGAAGCCTCTCGATTCGTCCGATAGAGTTGGCCCGCGTGTACGCCACGCTGGCCAACCTAGGCAAGCGGCCAGAGTTGTTCTCGATCGTGGAAATAAAGGACAGAAAAGGGCAAAAGGAAATAAGCACGGAGAAAAGCCCGGGATCATCCCAGGTAGTTTCCGAGGATGCCGCCTATATCGTCGTCAACATGATGCAAGACGTCGTAAGACGAGGGACGGGGGCGCGAGCGGGCGTACTCGGTCTTCCACTTGCGGGGAAAACCGGAACGACAAACGACTTCCGAGATGCATGGTTCATGGCGTTTATGCCAAATTTTTTGGCGGGCGTCTGGGTTGGGTTTGACGATTTTCGAACGATGGGAAGGGGAATGACGGGGGCTACCGCTGCAATTCCTACCTTCGTCGACTTCACGAGCGACGCCCTAAAGAAAGGGCTGATCACACCGAGTCTCTTCAAGAAACCCGACAAGGTTCGCTTCGTTATGTTCGGAGATACGGCGGAGCCTATCAAAGACACCCAGGAAGGCCAACCTTCCCTCCCCGTTGGAGCCTCTTACGGGCCTTCGACACCTCCTACCCCCCGCCAAGATTTAGAAAAGAGCCTTTGGTGAGATGCAAGCTCCTGCGCTCTCGCTTGAAGGGCGTTCAGCTCGGCTTCTATCCTTGCCCGCAGGCTCTCCCTTGAGCCCTCCGGCATGCCGGAGGGAACCGATTCCTTGTCTATAGGCCTTCCTACGACGATAATGACCGTAGAAAAGGGCAACGGGATCCATGTTTGATCCCACGAGCTTTTGAGAACAACCTTAGTTTGGGCATAAATACCGAACGGCACAACAGGGGCGCCTGTTTTTAGCGACATATAGGCAACGCCCTCTTTGGCCACGCACCTTGGCCCCCTAGGCGCATCAGGGGATAACGTTGTCGAACCTCCCGCCTTCAAGAGCCGGATGAGTTCTGCAAGCGCCCTGGCGCCGTCCCTTTGAAAAGACCCTCGAACGGCCTTCCCGCCCAACGCCTTGATAACCCGCGCGAAGACTTCCCCGTCCTTGCTCTTAGAAACGAGGAAACTTGTACCAAGCCCGCCCAGGAATCCAGGAATGACCGCCTGGCCGCTGTGCCAACCGGCGTAGATGGCCGGCCTTGGCAACTCGCTTAGGTCCCACGGCCTTCCAAACTCGTCCACGACCCTGATACGAAGCGACCGGTAGAAGAGCTTGTAAATAGAAACCCCACCGTAAAGGAACAACCGCGTCGAGAACGACAAGGGTCTTTGGAAAGCCTTAGGGGCCTCGATGGGAATGGCGCCCCTAAACCTGTCATGAAACCACCACCACTGCTCGGGCCGCTTGCGAATTTCTTGCTCGAGCACGCTCGAGTAGGCTTGGACGAGTTCGGAGGGCTCTTGGTCCGCCTTAGGCAAGATCGGAGGAAAGAACTCGATCGTGTATGCGCCGCCCTCTTTGTACGTAACCATCGGGACGATCGGTACCCCCGCCCTTTTGGCAAGGACCGCTCCGCCTGAAAAGCTAAGCACCTTATGCCCGAAGAACTCCGTCCATACGCCATCTTCCGGGCTGTGCTTCATGTCCGTCATTAGTACAATCGCCCCGCCTTCCTTTAGGGCCCTTAAGTTCTCTAGGGCGCTACGATGTTTGGGTTTGTCTTGGATAAACCGAACCCCGCTTTTGCTCATAAACCCCATCAAGAGCCCGGCGATTTTCTCATTTCTGGGCCTACGAACCGTGTAGTAGACCTCCAACCCGAGCTTGGACAGCTTTTTGTAGGTCAGCATGAAAGCGCCCATGTGGATGCTAGAGAGGACAACGCCTTGGCCTTTTTCAAGGAATGGGCGGAGGTACTCCTCACCACGGACATGAAACAACCCTTCGATACGATCACCCAGGCGATCCGCCAAGCACGCGATGAGAATGCCTTGGGCGGCGTGAACGAACGAGCGGAACAGAAGCGCACGCTTGGCAAACCAGGCCATGTCGGGTCCGAACACGACTCGCATGTTTTTGTAGGCGATTCGTCTTGGCTTCCCAAAAATAAAGCAAAATGCCGTAACGCCGAGTATCGCTCCAAGCAAGGGAAGCGCGCGCAAGGGCACTAACCGGACAGCCCAAAAGAGGGTGCGTACGATAAAATAGAGGACTTCCTCTCCGATCGCTTTCAGCGCGCTTCGCTTTCTTGCCACGGATGCGTTGGCCTTTTTATGTAAGGTTCGTTCGCGGGGGTATCGATGTCCAAAAAATGCGTTCAGCCTAAATATCTTGCTTGAGGTCTTTTAGCCGCCCGTAAGCCTTGCCCAATCGTACGTCCACCTGCAATGGAACACAAAGCTCGATCGCGTGCTCCATCGCCCGACGCACTTTGGGGACGAATGCTTCAAGGCTTCTTTCGGCGACCTCAAAAAGTAGCTCGTCGTGGATCTGAAGGACGAGCTCTGCATCTAGCCGCTCATCTTGGATTAATCGGAAGCCGTCCACCATGGCCTTCTTGATCAAATCAGAGGCTGACCCTTGGATGGGAGCGTTTATCGCCTCACGCTTGGCCTGTTCTCTCAAAGATGCCGAGCCGTGCTTGATGCCGGGCGTAGGCCGGATACGCCCGAGCAGCGTCTCGACAACCCCGTCGTGCTCTGCTTGTGCCACAATTCCATCCAAGAACCCCTTGACCCTTGGAAAGGCCGCGAAGTAATTTTCGATGAATGTCTTCGCCTCCTCTTGGCCAATCCTCAACTCTTTGGAGAGACCATAGGGAGTCATGCCGTAAAGAATGCCAAAGTTGATCACCTTGGCCCTTCTTCGAAGGGCAGAATCGACGCTTTCTTTGGGGACACCAAACACAAGGCTCGCCGTCTGGGCATGGATGTCTTGGTTGTCCAAAAAAGCCTGGATAAGCCTCTCATCCTGGCTTAGGTGGGCTAGCAGCTTGAGCTCGACCTGGGCATAGTCGAACGCCACGAATACGTGGCCCTCTTTTGCAACGAACACGTTACGAATCTCCTCGCCACGCTCCCCCCTAACGGGGAGGTTTTGAAGGTTTGGCTCCGAACTCGAGAGCCTTCCTGTGGCCGTCGCCATTTGGTTGAAGCTCGAGTGGACCCTTAGGGTTTCCGGGTCTACCAACTCTGGCAAAGGGTCGAGGTAGGTCCCTTTGAGCTTGGCAAGTATGCGATAATCGAGCAGGACGTCTATCAGCTCATGCTGGCCCTTGAGCGATTCGAGCACCTCCACGTCCGTAGAGAATCCTGTTTTTGTCCTTTTCGAGCTAGGCAGGCCCAGCTTGTCGAACAAAATAGCTTGAAGCTGCTTTGGAGAGTTTAGATTGAAGCTCTCTCCAGCGAGGACATGCGCGCGTTCTTGCAAGGCTTCCAATTGAGAGACGTACCTTACGCTTAGCGCATGCAACGCCTTAAGGTCCACCATAATACCTACGAGCTCCATCCTTGCCAACACCTCAACCAAGGGAAGCTCCACTTCATTCAGTAGGGCTTTGAGCCTTGGCCTAAGCTCAAGCGCTTCCGCGAGCTTAGGCTGGATTCGTGCGGCGATCGCGATACGTTCGGAAAGCTTCTCTTTTGGAGGGGGCTGGATCTCCCCACCCAAAAAGCGCTCCACAAGCGCTTCAAAGCCGTGGTTCCTGCGGTTAGGGTCTAGCAGGTACGATGCAAGCGCCAAATCAAACCCTGGGAAAAGGTTTTTAACGCCGCGGGACGCCAAGGCAACGAGTTTCGGTTTGAGGTCGATTCCTTCCACCCGGACCGGGTCGGAACCGAAGAACTTGACAAGCGGCGTTCCCATGTCCCAAAGGGCCACGCGCCTTGCGTCCCCAATCGCCACCCCTTCGATGTCGAACGCGAAGGGCGGGTGCTTGGAATAGAGAACCTCTAAAAGGGGCGCTCCCAATCCTAACTCCAGGACTTCCCCAAGGACTTCCTGGGCTTGGATCGTTCCATGGGGGCAGGCCTTGCCCTCTGGGGCAAGGCCAAGATCGTCGATCAAGCGTCGAAATTCGAGTCCACGGAAAAGCTCGTACAACGCCTGATTGTTTGGGGGCTTCGGGGTAAGGTCCTCAAGGCGCACCTGGTTTGTCCCGTCGGTTTGGAGCCGGACAAGGCTCCGTGAAAGCTCTAGCGATTCGCGCCCCGCAAGGATCTGATCGCGCTTTTTTGAGGGGAGCTCTTCTAGCCTTTCAAGAAGGGCATCTATCGAGCCGTAGCGCTTGATCAGCGCAAGCGCCCCTTTTGCCCCGATTCCCGGAACACCTGGAATGTTGTCGCTTGTATCCCCCATGAGGGCAAGGCAGTCTCCGAACAGCCTTGGCTCGATCCCGTAGGCTTCCTTAAAGCTCTCGAGCGTGGTCTTTTTGTTTCGCATCGTATCGAGCAGGCAGACGTTTGCATCCAACAGCTGCAAGAGGTCCTTGTCCTGGGAAACAATGGCAATGCAAACCCCCGGAAACCTCTTGAAGCGTTCCGTAATGCCGGCGATCAAGTCATCCGCCTCCAGCCCTTCCTTGACCAGCATGGGAATTCCTAAAGCCTGGATGACGTCAAATACCTTGGGGACCTGGATGGAGAGCTCCTTCGGCATCCCGGGGCGCGTAGCCTTGTAAAGTTCATAGGCCTGCTTTCGCAGCGTGGGAGCCGGATGATCGAAGCAAACGGCGAGGAAATCCGGCTCTAGCTCCTTGCGCACCTTGAGCAGCATTGCGGTAAACCCGTAGATAGCCTGCGTAGGGAACCCTTGCTGGGTACGAAACATCGGCAGGGCGTAGAACGCCCTGTAGAGGTAGGAGCTTCCATCGATCAAGACCAGGCGTTTCGTGTTCAACGAAGTTCTTTCATCATCCAACGTCTTCGAGAACGTCCAGAGCGAAATAGGTCAGGATAAAATCGGCCCCGGCACGCGTGATGGCCAAAAGGCTCTCCAACACGGTACGCTCTTCTTCTAGGTAACCCGCCAGCGCGGCGGCCTTGATCATGGAATACTCGCCGGATACTTGGTAGGCCCCTACGGGAAGCGGCGTCATTTCTTTGATCGTCTTAAGGACGTCCAGGTAAGGAAGCGCCGGCTTGACGAGCAGCATATCGGCCCCTTCGGAGATGTCGAGCTCGGCTTCCAAGAGCGCCTCTTTCGCGTTCGCTGGGTTCATCTGGTAACCTCTACGGTCACCAAACTGGGGAGCCGAGTTTGCCGCCTCCCTGAAGGGTCCGTAAAAGGCCGAAGCAAACTTTACGGCATAGGAAAGGACGGGGGTATGGATAAACCCTTCGCTGTCCAACGCGGTCCGGATTGCCTCTACCCTGCCATCCATCATGTCGGACGGTGCGATTATGTCCGCACCAGCGTTTGCGTAGGCAAGCGCTGCCTTGGCGAGCTCGGGCAGCGTCGCGTCGTTGTCCACTTCGTACCCGTTTAGTAGCCCGCAGTGGCCGTGGTCGGTGTACTCACAAAGGCAGACGTCCGCCATCAAGAGCATTTGAGGCGTCTTCTCCTTCACCTCTTTGATGGCCCTGGACACCACGCCGTCTCGGTTGCTCGCCTCCGACCCTTTTGAGTCTTTGAGCCTTGGGATCCCAAAAAGCATCATGCCCTTCAGCCCCCTTTGCCAGGATTCCTTCGCAAACTCACCTACCCGCGCAACGGGCCACTGGAACACCCCCGGCATCGCCCGGATAGGCGAAGGCGTGTCAATCAGCTCCGAGACAAAAACTGGAAGGACCAGCTTGTCCATGGAAATTCTGCATTCCTGAACGAGGCTTCGTACGGCTGGATTCTGGCGAAGCCTCCTCATTCTCCTTTCTGGAAACATGCCCCCTCCTTTTGTTCAAACGCTAGCATTGCTTTGATCAAGCCCGTTGCCGAACTTCCCTTGGCCAGCGCATCGACCCTGAGCCCTCTTGGCTCAAACGCCATGGCCGTCGTTTGCCCGATGCAGGCAACCTTTGGCCCTGCCGGGAGGCGCAAGGCCGCCTCGCCGAAGATCTCGAGAAACTGCGCCACAGCAGAAGGGGAGGCAAAAAGCACCCAATCGAACCCTTCGAGATCCAAACCCTCGAGCACCTCGCTTGATGGCTTTACTCCAATCGTTTCGTAGGCATCGAGCGTCACGACAGAAATCCCCTTCGACTTCAAGCCTTCCTCGAGCAGGGTGCGCCCCTTCTTGGCCTTTGGCAAAAGCACGCGCTTAAGCCCAGGAAAGGCCTCCAGGATTTCTCGAAGGAGCGCTTCGGCGTTGGCCTCCTTTGGCACGAGGTCTGGAAGAACCCCGTAACTCTTGAGCGTCTCCGCTGTCTTTTCGCCAACGGCGGCCACTAGGGTACTGCCCAGGGCGCGTGCATCCTTACCGATAGCGTAAAGGGCCTGGAAAAAAACCTCCACGCCGGCTTGAGAACTGAAGGCTACCAAATCGAGCGTGTGGAGCTCGCTAGCGAGCGCTCTTGCGTCGTTTCCATCCAAAAGAGGGCGCGTTTCGATCATCGGCAAGGATACCGCTTCGGCACCAAGCGCTTCTAGGCCTGCCAGAAGCGTATCCGAGCGCTCCTTGGGCCTTGTCACTAGGATACGCTTCCCAAACAATGGAAGCGTCTCGTACCAGTTCAGCTGTTCGTGAAGCCTGGCGACTTCGCCGACCACGAGCACGGTGGGAGCGCCAATCGCCTCACGCTCGGCAATCCTGGGAATCTCTTCCAACGGCGCAAGGAGCGTACGCTGCCTTGGAGTCGTCCCGGCTTGAATGAGCGCAGCTGGAGCGGAAGCGTCCTTGCCCGCTTCGATGAGCCTGCAGACGTTGTGTTCGAGGCTGTGCAGCGCCATCAAGAACACGATCGTATCGAAGCTTGCAAGCGCATGGAAATCGAGGTGACCGGCGGGCTTGCTTGGGTCCTCATGGCCCGTCACAATCGCTACCGTGCTCGCGACCTTACGGTGTGTCACGGGAATCCCAGAGTAGGCGGGGACGGCAAACGCCGAGCTGACCCCAGGGACCACCTCAAAGGGTACCCCGGCCTCTTTGAGCGCAAGCGCCTCCTCGCCGCCTCTCCCAAACACGAACGGATCGCCGCCTTTGAGCCGAACGACCCGAAGCCCCTCTTCGTTTGCCAAGCGAACAAGCAAACGATTGATCTCCTCTTGGGGAAGCGTATGCCTCGAGCTCCGCTTTCCTACGAACACCCGCCTTGCCCCTTGTGGGAAAAGCCGCTCTAGTTCCCAGGAGATCAGCGCGTCGTAAACGATAGCCTCGGCCATTTGGATGCACTGAAACCCCTTTAGGCTCAAAAGCCCGGGGTCTCCCGGGCCCGCTCCGACCAAAAAGACTTTCCCTCTAGGGGGGAAAGTTCCGTTCATCCGACAATATCCTTTAAAAGAGGCTGGAGCCCTTGTCCGTTGAGCTCCTCGAACACCTCGTCTGCCAACCGCTCCGGGGACTCCGGCCCTGCCGAAGCCTTTGCCTTCAGCAAGATGCGGCCATCGAGCGACCCCACCGCGGCCTGAAATAACAGCTTGCCCTCCACAAGGCTTGCGTTTCCCGCTACGGGCACTTGACAGCTCCCCCCTACAAGCTTGACAAACCGGCGCTCGCAACGGGCCTCGATCGTCGTCCTGGGGTCGGTAAGCGCGCCAAGCGCCCGGGTCATCTCGATTTCGCCCTCCCTGCCTACGACCGCGATGATGCCCTGCCCTAAGGCTGGGATGATCGTCTCTTTCGGGATAGGAGAGTAATCAAGCTCGAGGCCAAGACGTACAATGCCAGCGCGTGCAAGGATAACGGCATCAAGGCCTTGCGTCTCGAGCTTTTTTAGGCGTGTCCCCACGTTTCCGCGAATCGGGACGATACGCACGTCGTGGCGCATGTTCAAGAGTTGAACCTGCCTCCTTAGGCTCGAGGTTCCAACACGAGCGCCTAGGGGAAGCTCCTCAAGCGCCTTGGCCGTTTTTGAGACAAGCACGTCCAAAGGGTCTTCGCGGGTCAGGAATGCTAGGATGGCAAGGCCATTGGGCAGCGTATGCGGGACGTCCTTTAGGCTATGGACGGCCACATCCGCCCTTTTTGACAATAGTGCTTCGTCGAGCTCTTTGGTAAACACCCCCTTGCCCCCGATGCTGGCCAGAGGGGCGTCCAAAAGCTTGTCGCCCGTCGTGAGCAAAGGCAGCGTCTCGACAAGGGCCTCTTTATGTACCCCCTTAAAGCGCTCGGCAAACAGGCGTGTCTGGGCTAAGGCAAGCGGACTTTTTCGGGTTGCGATTCTGATCCGTTCCATGGCTGTCCTTGATTTTGGGAACGTTCGAGCTGAAACAATCGTACAAGAGACTCACAAAGGAAGGGCAGCGACTCACGCGCCCCGTTCTTGAGGGCCATGACCGGACCGTGAAGGAACTTGTCCATCAGCGAAACTGTAAGGATTTCTAGTGCCTGCCTGTCTTTTTCGGACAGGTCTTTGAGCCTGGCGAGCGTCCTTTGGAGCTCGCGTTGCCGCAAGTCCTCAAGATTGGTCCTCAAGGTGGCAATGAGCTCGTCAACGTCCGAATGCTCGAGCACGCGCACGAACGCCCTGGCCTCTTCGACAATCAACCGCATGCCCTCTTTGGCCTTGTGTTCACGTGCCTTGAGGTTGTCGTCGACTACACGCTTTAAATCGTCGATAGCGTACAAATAAGCCCTTGGTAGGGATTGGATCTCTGGGTCAATCGACCTTGGAAGCCCGATGTCGAGGATGAGCAACGGCCCGCGCGCCCGGTGCTTCAAGAGCCCCACGACATCGGGCGCCTTAATGAGATAGCCATCCACGCTGACGGCCGATAGGACAACGTCGGCCTCGGGCAATACGTTGGGAATTTCTGGAAGCGTCAAGGGAACACCCCCCAACTCTTCGGCGAGCGCCCTTGCAGAAGAATACGTCCTGTTCGCTATGTACAGGGTTCCAACCCCACGGGCCTTGAAATGTCTGGCCGCCGTTTGTCCCATTTCGCCCGCGCCGATGATGAGGACGTTCCTGTCGGCCATACGTGAAAAAATCTGGCCGGCAAGCTCGACGGCTACGGAAGAGACAGATACGTTTCCTTCTCCGATTCCTGTTTCCGAACGTACCCGCTTGGCCACGTGAAAGGCTTTATGGAACAGGCTGTGCAAGGTAGGTCCGACGCTGCCGAACATGCCTGCTTGCTTGTAGGCCTCCTTGACTTGCCCCAAAATTTGAGGCTCGCCTACAACGAGCGAGTCAAGGCCCGAGGCCACGGCAAACAAGTGCGCGGCCGCCTCTTCGTCGTAGAACGTGTATGTATACGCTTCTAGGTCCTTCGGGCCTACAGACCCGTACTCGGCCAACCAGCCCTCTATCGCCTCCTTGGCACGGCATACGGCCCTAGAGGCCGCGACGACCTCTAGGCGGTTGCAGGTCGAAAGAAGGACGCACTCTCGAATATGGGGAGAGCATTGGAGCGCACCTAGCGCTTCTTTAGTGCGCTCTGGAGGGACCGAGAACCGCTCCCTGACTTCTACGGAGGCGCTTTGATGATTGGCCCCGACGAGCACAATACCCATGTTCCAACCAATCTCCTTGGTTTATCCGAACCTGTGGAACCCCACGGGGCAAACGCTGACTCCAACCATGACCAGCAAGAGCAAAACAAAACCTGCAACACACCCGAGCGCCATCCCCTTGGCATCAAATGCGCGGGTTCTCTTGAGTACAAGGAGCCCCCCGTATACGGCCCAAGCGGCGAGGGCAAGCATCTGCTTGGGCTGCACGAGCCAGTCAACCCCGTACGACTCCGTTGCAAAATACGACCCGACCCAAAGCCCGAGCGTTAAGAAGAGGAACCCGACCTCCAACAGCCGAGCCCCTGCCCTCTCCAGAAACTCGAGCGGGGGAAGTCGAAACACCAACGGCAAGCTCTTTTTGCGCCGGATGGCCGCTTCTTCAAGAAGATAGAACAATCCAAGGAGCGCGGCCACTACCAAGGCGGCCTCTCCAAGCACGCTCAGGAGGATATGGACACCAAGCCATACCTCAGAAAACTCCCAAGGAACGCTCAAGGCCGTTTCGAGGGTAAGGCCGCGTACGCCCAAGCTAAAAGAGATTAAAACGACAGGGACGATCAAAAGCCCGAGACTTTGCGCCTTGGCAACGAAACCAGACCATAGAATCACGGTATAAAACATAAATACCACAAACCCAAACAGAACGAGCGTTCCGGACTCCCGGAAAAGGAAATCCGCCCCTCTCCAAAAAATAGCCCCAGCGAGGAAGGCGGCGTGGAGCACAAGGCATGCCCAGCCAAGCCGTTGAACGACCTTGGGGAGTTTTTCACCGGGCCGCTCGAACAAAATAAGCGTAAAGACCGCCTCGGCGGCGTAAGCAAGCTGAAGAATGCGCCCTAGGATGATCAAGCCGTTCATGCCGCCCGCCCAAGCGCCGCAGGAATCATGAGGAGAAGATGAGGGTAGGCTTTTTCCAGTATTCCTCGCGCCTCGTGGGTACAGCCTTGCGCAAGGAGCTCGGACAGCGTTACGGCCAAGAAAGGCTCGACGACAAACCTTTCTTGACCCACGCCGGACCTCAAATGAGCCTCCCTTAAGGCCGTCAAGACCTCTAGAGCCAAAGGGAAGCCGCGGCCAAGCCACGCTCCCAGGACATCGGCAAGCGCCTTGGCAAAGGCGGGACACTTCCCAGAGCTCGAAACGGCAACCCTCAGGTTCTTGAAGGCCAAGGAAACCGGAAGGAAAACATCGCCCCCCGACGCCCCTTCTGCCGTGTTCACAAGGATACCCCTGGACCTGGCCTCGGCGGCCACCCTTTGGTTTAGCTCCTTGATGTTGCTTGCCGCCACAACAAAAAAAACCCCCTCCAAATCCTCGGCTGTATAGGGCCTTTTGGCCCAAACAAGCCGGCCAACTCCCGAGAGCTCCTTGATTGGTTCGACAGCTTCGGGGCTCACGACGCAAACCCTCGCGCCCGCCCGTAGAAGTCCTTGCACCTTCCGCCCTGCCACGTTGCCGCCGCCCACGACAAGGCAGGCTTTTGCTCTGCAGTCGAGGTATACCGGATACAAATCGTAAACTTCCTCCATTCCTTTATTTTAGGCCAACCCTTTCGTAAACGGCAAGCTTAAGGGTAAGCGACCTTCCTCTAGGCGCCCTTTTCTGGTAAAATGAAGAAATCGAGCCATTTGAGGCCAGAAGGTCTTCCCTCAAGGACTCTCGTTGCCTGCAGGGAAAAACCTTCTTTTGCTTTTACCTTATGACCTCCAAACACACCCAGAGCATCCGGCAACGTAGGACAGGAGAGCGTATGCAAACGCCGAATGGCTACAACGAAGATGATATTGACATTCTAGAAGGTCTCGATGCCGTCAGAAAGCGGCCTTCCATGTACATCGGCAACACCGGCACCCAAGGGCTCCATCATCTCGTGTACGAGCTCGTCGACAACGCCGTGGACGAGGCGCTAGAAGGGTTTTGCAGCGAGGTGCAGGTCGCGCTCCACGAAGACGGATCCGTCAGCGTCGAGGACAACGGCAGGGGGATTCCTGTGGGAATCCACCAAAAGGCCAAGAAGAGCGCGCTCGAGGTTGTCTTGACGACGCTTCACGCCGGAGGAAAATTCAGCAACAAGACCTACATGGTCTCCGGGGGGCTGCACGGGGTAGGATTGAGCGTCGTCAATGCGCTCTCTAGGAGGCTTTTGGTATACGTCTTCAGGGAAGGAAAGGTCTTTGAGCAGGAGTATGCAAAAGGCAAGCCCGTAAGCGATGTGAAGGAATCCGGGGCGACGAAAAAGACCGGAACTCGTGTACACTTCTGGCCCGATCCGACAATCTTCGAGGAGATCTCTTTCAGCTATGAAACGATCGCGCAGCGGCTCAAAGAGCTCGCCTTCCTCAACAAAGGACTCACGTTGGCGATCGAGGAGATGGCGAGCGGGAAGCATCACACGTATTGCTTCGAGGGTGGGCTCGAAACGTTCGTTTCTTACCTGAACGAAAACAAACATCCTTTGCACCAGGTCGTCATGATCGAAAAACGCCAGGATACCCTCCAGCTAGAGGCGGCCCTCCAGTACAACGAGAGCTACAAAGAGCTTGTGTTGACGTTTGCCAACAACATTCGCACACACGAGGGCGGAAGCCACCTTGCAGGCTTCCGGTCCGCCATGACCCGGGGAATCCTTGCCTACATGAAGCGTGCCGGCATGGAAAAGGACCTCAAAGACGCGCCAGAGGGCGAAGACATCCGCGAAGGGCTTACCGCCGTCGTGGCCGTAAAGCTCCCCGAGCCACAGTTCGAAGGACAGACCAAGACCAAGCTTGGAAACCCTCAGATCCGGACGTTCGTCGAAAATGCCGCTTTCGAGGCTCTTTTGGCCTACCTTGAAGAACACCCTGCCGAGGCTAAGAAGATCTTAGACAAAATCCTCAAGGCCGCCAAGGCCAGGGAGGCGGCAAAGCGTGCCAGGGAGCTTACACGCAGGAAAGGGCTTCTAGAGAGCGTCTCCTTGCCCGGCAAGCTAGCCGATTGCCAAGAGCGCGATGCTGCCCGCTCAGAACTCTTCTTGGTCGAGGGCGAAAGCGCCGGAGGGTCCGCCAAGCAGGGCAGGGACAGGCACTTTCAGGCAATCCTTCCTATGAAGGGCAAGATCCTAAACGTCGAAAAGGCCAGGATCGACAAGGTGCTGAGCTCTGAAGAGATCAAGCTCCTCGTCGCTTGCCTAGGGGTTCCGATCCACCCAGCCCAGCCCCCAGACATCGGCAGGCTCCGCTACCATAAGGTAATCATCATGACGGACGCCGACGTGGACGGGTCACACATTCGAACACTCCTGCTGACGTTCTTTTTCCGGCACCTGCCCGGGCTGATCGAAAACGGACACTTGTTCATCGCCGAGCCTCCGCTGTTCAAGGTGAAGCGGGGCAGGCACGAAACCTACATCAAAGATGAATCGCTCCTTGAGAACTACTTGCT
The DNA here is from genome assembly GCA_011620345.1 of Nitrospirota bacterium. GTDB lineage: Bacteria > UBA2233 > UBA2233 > UBA2233 > UBA2233 > UBA2233. The sequence goes on along the minus strand of WOZJ01000042.1, from coordinate 5,754 downwards.
CCAAACGGCCACAAAAGAGCTCGTGCTCACGCCCAAAAACGGTGAACCCTTAAGCGCTCCACGCCTCCTTAGGCTTCTTGGGGAGTTAATCCAGCTCAAGCGCACCATCGGCCAGATGGTTTCCCAAGAAACCCCCGCATGGTTTTTGGAGCGCATCGCCTCTATTGAATCAAGGAGCCCCATCGAGGAGGAATATGGAGCAGAAGCGAACGGCGAGGCTACCCGCAGGCTTCAAGCGCTTATCGAAAGCGCCATGCAAGAAGAGGGCATTCCTTACGACGAACTCCATACCGAGATCCTAGCGGACGAAGCTTCAGGCCTTCTGTTCCCGCGTGTAAGCTATATCGAACGCGGAGGGCGTTACTCCATCCAAGCGCCCCCTTCTGTTCGCTCGCAAAAGGCGTACAAGAAGCTCGTCGAAAGGCTAGGCGCACTCAACGAAGCTTGGCCTTTGCCCATTGAAGTTCAGCAAAGGCAAGCAGAAAAGGAGCCTTTTGTTGGGTACTCCTTCCTAGGGCTTCTCACCTTCGTGTTCGAACAGGCCAAGAAGGGCTTAACCATCCAACGCTACAAAGGTCTTGGCGAGATGAACCCGGACCAGCTCTGGGAAACGACGATGGACCCATCTAAAAGAAGGCTCAAGCGGGTCACGATTGAAGACGCGCTCGAGGCCGACCGAATCTTCACGCTCTTAATGGGCGAGGACGTCGTGCCGAGACGTGCCTTCATCGAGCAGAACGCCGTCTACGTCAAGAACCTCGACATCTAGGGAGATCCCATGGCCGAAGAGCAAGGTCCTCAAGGAGAAATCGTCGCTACGCTTCTAGAAAAAGAGGTCCAGCAGTCCTACCTCGATTACGCGATGAGCGTCATCGTCGGCAGGGCGCTTCCGGAGGTCCGTGACGGGCTCAAGCCAGTACACCGGCGGATCCTGTTCGCGATGGACGAGCTAGGCAACGACTTTGGCAAGCCCTATAAGAAATCGGCGCGTATCGTGGGCGAGGTTATAGGTAAGTTTCACCCACACGGCGACCAGGCAGTCTACGATGCGCTGGTTCGGATGGCCCAGACCTTTTCGATGCGCTACCCCTTGATCGACGGCCAGGGCAACTTTGGCTCGGTGGACGGCGACTCGCCAGCGGCCATGCGGTACACCGAGGTCCGTTTGAGCAAGATCGCGAGAGAACTTTTAGACGACTTGCCCTACGAGACCGTCCCCTTCGGCCCGAACTACGACGAATCGCTCAAAGAGCCCCTAGTTATGCCGTCTGCCTTCCCAAACCTGTTAGCAAACGGCTCGCAAGGGATCGCGGTGGGCATGTCGACATCCATCCCTCCTCACAACTTGGGCGAGCTGATCGACGCCCTTTTACTGCTGCTAAAGAACCCGGAGGCGATCCTCGAAGAAGTGCTACAAGTCCTTCCAGGGCCGGACTTTCCCACGGGCGCAATCCTGATGGGAAAAGACGAGATCGCCCAAGCCTACTTATCAGGCCACGGTAGCCTCAAGGTGCGCTCGAAGGTAAGCCGCGAAAAGGACAAGGCCAAAGGGAAGCTTATCGTCACCGAGCTTCCCTACATGGTCAACAAGGCCAAAACGCTCGAGGACATCGCCCAGCTCGTGAAGGATAAGCGGATCGAAGGAATCTCCGACATCCGCGACGAATCCGACCGGCAAGGGATACGGATGGTACTCGAGCTCAAGGCCGATGCCGACCCGGCCGTCGTCGAGAACCAGCTGTTCAAGCATACCCAGCTTGAGACCACCTTTCCCCTTCACATGGTGACGCTTGTGGGCGGTCGGCCCAAAAGGCTTTCGCTGATCGAGGCGCTCAAGCTATTCTTGGCCCACAGGGAGGAGATCATCACCAAGCGGACCTCGTACCTGCGCCGAAGGGCCGAGGAACGCGCCCACATCCTAGAGGCGCTCGAAAGGGCTCTCGGCCAGATCGATGCGATTATCGCCGCCATTCGTGCCGCCAAAGACCCTGAATCCGCCCGGGGCGCGCTTACAAGCCAGTTTAAGTTTACGCCCGTCCAAGCAAGGGCGATCACGGACATGAAGCTCGAGAGGCTCACGCACCTAGAAGGCACGAAGATAAAAGAAGAGCTCCAACAGCTCATGGCCCAGATTAAAGAATACAGCAGCATTCTGAACGACAAGGCTATCCGAAGGCGGCTGATGGTCAAGGAGTTTTTAAGGATAAAAGAAGCCTTTGCCGACGAAAGGAGGACTCAAATCCTCGATAAGCCGGCCGAGATCGGGAAAGAAGCGCTAATCCAAGACGAGGAGATGCTCGTCATCTTGACCAAGCAGGGCTACGTTAAGCGTACGCCATCGAAGGCATACAGGACCCAGCGCCACGGAGGCCGTGGCTCCATGGGCCTGGACATTCGAGACAGCGATGTTCCCGTAGAGATCCTGTCCACTTCCAGCCTTTCGACGCTTTTGGTGTTCACGAGCTTTGGCCGTGTATTCAAGCTAAAGGCCTACGAGATTCCCGAAACCGAGCGTACTAGCCGAGGAAGGCCGATCGTCAACTTCATCCAGAAAGACCCGGGCGAGACGATTGCAGCGCTCCTTTCTGTCGGGCCGGAGGAAAGAGGCGGCGAGGCCATCCTTGCGACGGCCAAGGGGCTGATCAAGCGCGCCGAGCTTGAGAAGGTGATCCCGGCAACTAGAATGCCCGTTCGGGCGATCACGCTTTTGGAGGGAGATAAGCTCGTTAGGGCGATTCGGGCCGAAGAGGGGCTAGAAGTTCTTGGCATTACGGCACTCGGGCAGGCGCTAAAGTTCCGTATGGACGAGCTCCGCGCCCAAGGCCGGGCTTCTAGGGGCGTCAGAGGCTTAAAGCTGAGGCCTGGAGATACGCTCGCCCACCTGGAGCGTACAAGCCAGGAAGCATCCTTGTTGTTCGTGTGTTCGGCCAAGGGCTACGGTAAAAAAACCGACACCGCGGATGTGCCTTCCCACCACCGGGGCAGCGGCGGGGTCAGGCTGTTTCCCGTTACCGCAAAAACGGGCATCGTAACGGGCGTAAGCCAAGTCTTAGAGTCCGACACGGTTGTTTTGCTGACAGACAAGGGCAGGCTCATCCGGTTTAAGCTCGAACGCATCCCCAAGATCTCGAGGTCGGCAAGGGGAGTGCGGCTTATGGACCTAGACCCGGACGAGTCTATTATTGCCATGACGAGGATTGAGGAAGCCTGATGGACAAAGAAAGCCCCAGCGCGGGGGTCGTTGGCGCTGGACGGTTCGGGGTAGCGCTCGCTTGCCACTTGGCCAAGAACGGCGTCCCTACAAGGCTTTGGGGCCGAGATACAAATCGCCTCCAAGCCTGGGAGCGACAAGGCGGCCCGCTGGACCTGTTCCCAGGAATCCGCTTTCCAAGCTCGCTATCCTTGGTCCATGAGCCAAAGAGCGTGTTCGAAGCCGGCATGCTCGTCCTTGCCGTCCCCACGCAGGCACTCAGAACCTGCCTTACGGACCTATTCCAAGCAAAGCGGCCAAACGCCAACAGCGGCCCCGTGTTCGTGCTCTTAAGCAAGGGGCTGGAGGACCAAACGGCGAAACTACCCCACGAGATCCTCCTGGCAGTCCTGGGCGTCTCGAGGTTTGCAGTCCTTTCCGGCCCGACGTTCGCCGAAGAACTGATTCAAAGCCTTCCGATGGCGATGGTTGCCGCAAGCCAAGACCTTGCGGTTGCCGAGAGCATCCAGAAAGTGTTCTCCTCGGGACGCTTAAGGGTTTACACGAGCGAGGATGTCTTGGGGGTAGCGCTTGGGGGAGCGCTTAAGAACATCTATGCAATCGCCGCCGGTATATCGGACGGCCTGCGCCTAGGCCACAGCGCAAGGGCCTCTTTGGTCAGCAGGGCAATGGCCGAGATGATGCGAACCGCCCGCGCGCTGGGGGCGAAGTCCATAACGCTAGCAGGCTTAAGCGGGCTAGGGGACCTCTTGTTAAGCACCACATCGCCCAAATCTCGTAACCATCGCTTTGGCGTGCTCATCGCCAACGGGCTCAGCCCATCGCAGTTCTTCGCGGAACCCAACTTTTTGGCCGAGGGGGCTTTCAGCGTCAAAGCGCTCCTGCAAAGAATCGAGGGGCTCCATGTCGAAGCACCCATCGTAACGGAAGTCTACAGGGTTCTCTTTGAGGGCACAAACCCAAAAGACGCCCTAGAAAGGTTGCTCGAAAGAAGCCTTAAGCCCGAAATGGACCGCTTCTAGGCTTTCAAGGCCCTTCTTTCGACCCCGATGTGGGTCAGGCCGTGCCAAAAAGGCATGCATCCTGCAAAGGAAACGCTCCTAAGCAGGCTTTTGAGTTCTCCAAAGCTAAGTGCAGCTCTCAAGGAGCGCACGTAAGCTTCGAGCATCTTCCCCGAGTAGTACCTGCCGAAAACACGCACCCACAGCCCGAGCAAGAAAGCCGGCGGCCTTCTGATATCCCGGATGAGGACGGCCCCTCCTGGCTTGAGCACGCGCGCAGCCTCGATTAAGACAACCCCTGGGTCTTGGAGGTGGTGCAGAAGCGAGTTCGAAATGACGGCATCAAAGGTACAATCCGGAAAATCCAGCCGTTTGACATCGGCCCTTGCAAACCGTACGCGAGAACCAAGCCCTGCGGCCCGAAGGTTTTTGCGGGCAATTTGAAGCATGGCCTCCGAGAGGTCCACGCCAAGAACTTCTAAGCCTTTACACTTCAAAGCGATCTTGATGGGAATCACCCCGGGGCCAGAGCCCAAATCAAGCACAAGGCCGTCTTTGAGCCCGATACGCAGAAAGCGTTCCACAAACGTGTCGTCAATCCTGCTTAAGTACGCCAAGGCAGCCTCCGAGGCGTAGGACTCTGCCTCGAGCACGTCATCCATCACCTCGGGCTCGGGTATCCGCTTCACGGCCGGGGGCTTTTTTTTGTCAACCAGCCTGGCACAACCAATAGTAGCCCGACGATAAGCCCCAAAAGGAAAGCAACGAGCAACAGAAGGCCGAGAGAACCATCGAAATGCCAGAACAAAAAGCTTACTCCGACTGGGCTAGCGTTTTGAATGCCAAATACGATCAAGATAGCCGCCAACAGCGCGGCAACGTAGAGGAACGGCTTTAGCGGAGGCTTCGAATAGGGCTTCATCGGGGCTTCCCCATCGCCATGCGAACCCTCACTAAGACAAGGATTGCAACGAGCATGATGGCAAGGGCTATAAGAACTACCGCTGCCCTGTTCGCCGCGGGCTGGTACGTCAAAACGGCCTGCTTTCCACCTTGAAAGATGACCGTGTTCTTATCCTTCACGTATCCGGTGGACTCCAGCACCTTCCCGTCCACATGCACGGTCAGCGCGCCTAGTTCCGGGGCCCTACCGAACGCTAGACGTACGCTTCCGTCTGGACGCTCCTCTATGGCATCGAATGGGCCCGGGCTGGCAAAGCTCTTCCAGTGGACCCAAGCTTCGAGCGTATCCTGGCCTTTCTCTTTCACCTTGTCCACCTCGAAGCCCTCTTTGGCGAGCTCAACCTCGAGCTCGGGCTTGGTAATGGGCACTTCCGACACGAGGAAGCGACCTTTCCCCTCACCAGAACGCTCGACCCAAAGCTCCCCTTCGACCTTGCAGCCCGTCAGGAGGACAAGAACGCCAAGCAGCGTCCAAAAAACCGGCCGCCTGAAAATGGTTAGAGAGTTCATACCCCTCCCGCCTCTTCCTTCTCTGAAAGGAGCGATTTCCATGTACTCCTTTCGACAAAGCTTCCCTCG
>WOZJ01000038.1 GCA_011620345.1 Nitrospirota bacterium | reverse complement strand
CGGCCAACTGGATGACCTGAAGGCCGGCCTGCAGCGCCTCGATGGTGACGGTTTTCACCCCCTCTGCGATGTAGTCCACCCTATCCATGGCATCACTCTCCGCTTTGGGCGGGGGCAACGAAACCCCTGACAGAGGCTTTGGGTTGATAAACGCCGCGTCGATGTTCCTTGGCTGGGCACGTGCGACGAACCGGTAGGGGCGGTAGTTCTGCCCGAACGTCCCGAGCATCCTTTGGCTTGCTCCCGTCTGGGCTAGCGCATCGATCTCTAGCTCGGCGTAGGCCAGGCGCTCGAGTTTACTGGATGGAACGCTATAGGGGTAGGTTTTATCCAGCCGGACAAGGGCGCCAGGGCCTGGCTCGGCCCTTTCGTTCAGGCCAAAGAGGTGCAACTCGGCTCTGGTCAAAGGCTTGAGTTCAAGACGGGATACCTCGATCATGCGCCCGTAGGCTTCCCGGTGCACGATCCGGTAGAGCGTCCAGTATGGATCGGGGCGCGAGCCCTTCTTTGCCCCCCACACAACCCAGAGAGGCTGGAAGCCCGGCCTGCCGCTCTCGCTTAAATATAGCCAGCGCTTGAAGCGAACGCCCCAGTTGAGCGTAAGCAACCCCTTGTCCGATTGCACGTAAAAAGACCCAGGCCTCGCCTCGAGGCCGTCCGTGCTCTCGATCCCTCGGAAGTCCTCTTGAAACAGGTCGATGGCCAACTGGACCTTATCGCGCACGCCCGCCCTTGCCCGCTCGAGCGCCTTGAAGCGGGCGTCCTGGGCTACCATCCAGAAGAGGAACAGCGCAACGAGTCCGGAGACGGCCACGCCCACGAGCAGCTCTACGAGCGTGAACCCGCGATCGGAACCCCTTGCTTGGTAAGGTTTCAAGGCGCGTCCTCCTTCATGGCGATGTTGGCGCGCCTACCCAGGCTCCAGGGTTCCTTGCCCAGCCGAGGTCCGGGTTGCAAGCCCCTAGCGTAAGAAGTCCCCCTTGGGTGAGCGAGCCATTTCCCGTCTCGTTCAACTTTTGCCGAAGGTCTTCTTTGGATGCCGCCCCCCCAAACGGCACCCATTGGATGCGGATCGCGAAAAGGCTGCCATTCTGCGGGATTTCGTCAGGCTGGATTAGGTATTCCACGAATTCCGCCTTTTTGTCCACGACTAGGTAATCCCGCTGGTCGTCCTGGCCTTCTTTTTTTCGTCTGACGACCCCAGCGCTTTGACCGGGCGCAACGAGCCCTAGGCCCGACCGAAGCCCTCCAAAGCTTTCGTCTGTCTCCATTTCATAGGGAAGGGCGCCAAAGCTCTCGGCCTGCGAACGGGCAAGCCAGAGTGCCTCGTAGGTCCGAAGCCTTTGGGCCAACACCCTCTCGCTCGAGGCGCGAAAGGGCAAAAGAAGCATCGCGCAGAGCGCGATCAGCGCAATCGCCACGATCACCTCGAGCAGGCTAAAGCCCTTGGGCGTTAGCCTGCTCGCCTTTGCGCCCTCCTTCCCGCCCATGTCTTTCATGGGCAATCCAGCCCGGGCTGGCAAATCCTAGCTCCCATGTTGCTTGTGTTGCTCACGACAACGCCGTAGCTTGCAACCTGGCCAGGGTTGGTCCTGGAGTCCCTGCGGCCGAAATCGCGTTCAGTGAACACCCAAAACACCCCCGCGCCGCTCGCAAACGTAGGCCTAGGGCCTGTCTGCAATGAAAGGTACGCCTGCGTCGTGACTCCCATGTCGGCCACGACGCGGGCGTCTTTAAACATGCTCAAAAAATCCCAAGAATCGATCAGCGCGTCTTTTTGTTCATCCAGAGATCCGCCCAAATCGTCGTCCCTAAAAAGCGAAACCTTCACGATTGCACCAGAGCCGTCCGTCTCCCAGGAAAGAAAGACATCCCTGCCGTAGAAGCGCTCGAGCTTTCTTGCCTCTTCCAGGGCTGCAAACAGGAAGTAGGCGGCCTGGTGGGCGCGCTCTTTTTGTTGGGCGCCCGGGTACCAGGCCATCGAAAGCCCGGCGAACGCAGCCAGAAGCCCCAACAGGGCAAGGACAACCATGGCCTCCATCAGCGAGAAGCCCGATTCTTTGGTTTTTTCCCTAATTGATTCCAAATAGCTCCTCCCTAAAGCTTCCGAACCAGCATACGCCGTTTTGAAGCGGTTCTTCGCTTTCTTGGAGGCTTGCACGCTTGAGCGTACCCGTTCCAGTGGCTTCGTAGCTCATCAGCTCGACAGAAACCGCCTTCATGCCCAGCCTCTCTTTGGGCCCAAAGAAGGCCACGGCCAACAGCCTCGGGTGGTTCTTGAGGTCTCTTTCGTAGGTAGAGGCCTTTACGAGCACGCCCCGGGCGATGTAGACCTTGGCAATGCCCGGCGCTTGGATACCCGTCTCCTGCGCGAAATCGTAGCAGTCGGCCTCGTTGCCGTCTTCCTCCCTCATGTTCGATAGCCGGATGAACTCCCAGCGCCTCATGTAAGCCGTATTTCTCCCTACGACCTCCTGGAGGGCAGAATTGCCTTCAATCGCCGTAAGAAGGTTTTTGACCTGGCCCTCTTGAAGGGTGCTCACCTCGATTCGCCTACCCGTGGGGGTTTGCAGGCTTGGATTGGCAGGGTCCTGCGTGTTGTCCAAAAAAAGCGCGGCGAGCATGAACGGCAAGGATCGGTAGGCTTCTGGAAGGTTCTCTTTCATCGCCTTGATCTGCCCAAGCCTTTCGATGTAGCCCTTGTTGGCCTCCACCCAGCCATTCTCGAAGCTTCCCTGCATTTTTTCGGGGTCCCCCGCGAGCAGGTCAGTGGGGGCTTCGGCAGACCCTAGCGAGACGTCGATACCCGGCGTGAACGCTCCGGCCTCATCCCCGATCGGCGGGGCCGTTTCGTCCAAAAGCCCGAACATCGCCTGCTTGAGACCCGTCTCGGCCATGACAAGCCCTTCGTAGGCGCGCTTTTCAATGACGGGCGCCACAGACTCCCGCCCGGCGATCAAAAGCGTTCCGTAGGCCACGATACCCAAAAAAAACAGCACGATGAGGGCAAGCCCCACAATAAACCCCGAATCTTGGCCCCTTACGCTTGCCATGGCATTCTTCCCAAGGGTAGGGCGCCAAGGAATGCGATCGTCCCTAAGGCTATGCAAAAGCCGAACGGGACGGCCGCCTTGAGGCCTTTCCCTTCTTTGATAATGCCAGTGACCCCAAAAAGAAGGCCGAGCAGCGCAGAAAACAAGACAATGCTCCCGAGCGCAAACGGCCCCAAGAACACCCCGACCATCCCCATGAGCTTGACATCGCCAAGGCCCATCCCCTCGTGCCCTCGAATCCATCCGTAGACGAGCCTGATCAAAAGGAAGCTACCCGCCCCCATGATGCCGCCCAAAAGCGCGGCCTTGAGGGGGACGACGCCAAGCCACGGCCCAAGAAAAAGGCCCAAGACCATGCCAGGGTAGGTAAGGGCATCTGGGATGATCCAGTTTGTCAAATCGATCAGCCCGATTGGGATCAAAAACATGGAGAGCACGGCGACGTGGACAAACAAAGGGCTCGGTCCGTGAAGAGAAAAAAGCGCAAGCAGAATGGCCGGCGTGACAATCTCGATCAGCCAGACCCAAAGTGGAATCTTGGCCTTGCAGGACCGACATCGCCCCTTAAGCAGCAGGTAGCTAACGATCGGAATGTTTTCGTAGAGGGGAATCTGCCCGTTGCAGGCTCTGCATCGCGAGCGGGCCATCAAAACGGGCTCGTTTTTGGGCAGCCGCTCGATCAGAACCCCAAAAAGGCTTCCCAAGCAAGCGCCCAGGATGAAAAGGTAGAAATAAATCACTACTTGCTCCATCCCCTACCTCACCAGGTTCCGTCTTTCGAACGCGATACAGGCAAGCAGCACGAAAACAGTCGACCACAGCGAAAGGTACAAAAGGCTCAAAAGCCATACTGGACATGGAACGCCTAAAATCAACACCGTTTCTAGGTCGGCGGCCACGATGCCAAAATTGGGGAGGGTCCTGTACAAAGCAGGAACGACGGCGCGCATCCAGCCTATTTCAATGAACCTCGCGCTCGTGGCGGCGGCTTCAAGGCCCGTTGCGATAAGCCAAACGAACACGGTGAGCATGACAGACAGCGTGGGCGTGCTGAACGTGCCAAGGGCGAGCGCAAGGCTTCCCAAAACGCCTAGCTTTCCTACGTCGATCATGGCGCCCAAAAAGAAAGCGGCATTCAACGTTCCTTGGTAAACAAGCCCGTAGACGAGCGCGAACGGGATGAGCAGCCCAAACACCAAAAGGACGCCTACGAGCAGGAGGCCGAAGAACTTGCCCGCCACGAACCCGGAGCGGCTCAAGGGTTTGGCGAGCAAAAGGTACGCTGAGCCGCGCTCGAGCTCTTTTGGGACCATGCTTGCCCCAAACAGGATGGCCGTAAAGCAGCCAAACAGGTACATGCTCGCTTGGCCTGCGTCGTAGACGAACCGCTTTGGGTCGTAGAGCGCGCTGGTACCAAACAGCACCCCCACCCCGATCAGCACGAGCGCAACGAGCGCAATCGCGTAGAAGAGCTTTTGCCGGGTGATTTCTTTGGCCGTAACGAGCGCGAGCCTAGCCATGATTCAAAAACCGATCGACGAGAAGCTCTTCCAAAGAAGGCCGGATGGGCTCCAGAGTTTCGATCGCACCGCCCGTTTGGGTGAGCCGATTGATCGTCTCGCCAAGCGAGCCTTTTGGGACCTCGAGCGCCCAGCCCCCTTCTTGGGCCTCCAGAACCCGGACATCGGCTCCGAGGCCATTGGGTGCAAGCTGGCCCAAGCCTTTCAAAATATAGCCGCGCGTGCTCTCGTCAAGGAAGGCCTTGGGGGAGAATTCGGAAATTTTTTTTCCCTTGTCGATCAACACAATCGCGTCGCAGGTCTCCTCGATGTCGGGAATGATATGGGTCGAAAAGACAAGCGTTCTCCCCTCACTCTTGAGCTCGGCCATCAGGTTACGCACAACCCCACGCCCTACGGGGTCGAGCCCGCTCATCGGCTCGTCCCAGATGAGCAGCTCCGGTGTACCCATTAGCGAAAACCCGAGCGCAAGCCGCTGCTGCATGCCCTTGGAGTACCCTTTTACCTCCCTTGTTTCGTGCCCCAAAAGACCCAGGCGTTCAATCAGCCTCATGGCCTGCGTACGGGCCGTTATTTTGCCTAGTTTAAGCAGGCTTCCTGCCAGCATGAGCGTCTCCAGGCCCTTCAAATGGGGGTAAAGCCCCGGGTTTTCGGGCGTATAACCAATTTTTCCGGACAGTACGGCCTCCTTGGGCGAGCCGCCCAAGATCGCGAGCGTACCCTTGGTTGGCTTCAAAAATCCAAGCATTGCCCTGATGAGCGTGCTCTTCCCCGCTCCGTTCGGCCCGATCAAGGCATACGTCTTGCCCTTTTCGAGCCCTAAATTCACCTCCTGGAGGGCAAAGAAGCGTTTCCCCCAAAACCCGACCCGAAACCCCACCCAGAGTTTAGCGACGCGGATCGCTTCAAGTTCCGCTCTCATGGGTTCTTTGTCCTACCAAGCGGTGAAAGTCCAGGCCGCTTGAAGTGCTCTTTGGGCTTGAGCGGGGTTGCTCCCGAGGTCGTGAATACCAGGCCCGTTTCAGGGTCAATCCGGAACTGACCCCCAAACGGGTCTTTGGGGATCTCATCAAGCAACCCCAAGGCCGTCAATACTCCAAGGTTTTTTGGGGGCCTGCCGAAACGCGTCCTGTAGTGTTCTATCGCGCCCTGGATCTCTTGAAAGGCCGCGGTGAGCACGATCTCCTTCCTTCGCTTTTCTATCTGAGGCCGAAAGTCGGCTAGGCTCTCAAGGCCCATGACGGAATCGAGGAAGCTAAGCCCTTCTTTGGGCCTACCCGAAAACGCGTAGAGCTTGGCCACAAGCCTGGAAACGTATACAGGGCATCCGGGCTTAAGCGCGGCCAACCCTAAATAATTGGCCGCCCTGCCGGCATCGCCCTCGTAGAAATAGGCCAGAAACCCCAAAAAAAACGGGAATTTCCAGCTTTCCGGCGCCAAGAACTGCCCCCTTAGAAAGAGCTTTCCGGCAAGCCTATCCTCGTTCATCCATGCAGACAACACCACGCCCATCGCCTCTAAAGGGAACACAAAGCTGGGGTCAACCTCGTTCACGGCAAGGGCCGCCCGGTAAAGGCCTTGCTTTTGAGGCGCCGTTGCCTGCTGCACGTCGAGCCTCCCAAGGGCTTGAACCGTACGGATCCAGAGCGTGTCTGCGGCAAGAGGCTTGAGCTGCGCATCGAGCAGCGACAAGGGGGGGCCGGAAAAGAAAAAGGAAGAATCGTGAGCCCTGGCGGCGTCCAGCGCCGCCAGGCGAGGTTGGAGCCCCCAGGCCGCCCCCCACAGCACAACCGCAAAGACGAGGGCTTTCCCCA
>WOZJ01000061.1 GCA_011620345.1 Nitrospirota bacterium | reverse complement strand
GCTTTTTCTAGGAGGAGTTCTTATGTCTCATGGCGCGTCCGCCCAAAACCTGGACGAAATGGCCTTTCAGTCCTTTCTAGATACCCACAACCGCCTGATTGCCCCTTTGAGCAAGCAAGCCGCGCTTTCCTACTTCGAAGCGACCCAGACGGGCAAAAAGGAGGCCTACGACCGCTACGCCGACTTAAGCCTCGTAGAAAGGCTCATCTACGCCGACCCGGAGGCATTCGGACGCATCAAGGCGTTAAAGGACACGGGCAAGGTTCAAGACCCGATCCTTGCAAGGCAGCTTACCCTTTTGTACAACGCCTTCTTGGCAAACCAGATCCCGCCCGAGCTCCTTGAACGCATCACTCGCAAGGAAGCGAGCGTCGAGGAGACCTTCAACACGTTCCCCTACGAAATCGACGGGCAGCGCGTCAGCAACAACGAGATCAACCGCATCCTCAAAGAAGAGACCGACTCCACACGGTTGGAAAAGGCCTACGAGGCGCAGAAGGCCGTGGGGAAGGCCGTGGCCCCCGAGCTTTTGGAGCTCGTCAGGCTAAGGAACGAAGCGGCAAACTACCTTGGGTTTCCCGATTACTACACGATGAGCCTCAAGCTCGACGAGCAGGACGCAAGCGAGGTTCATGCGCTGTTTGATGAGCTCAAGGCGCTTACGGACGGCCCTTACAAGGCCCTCAAAGAAACGCTCGACCAAGCGCTCGCCATCCGCTACGGCATCCAAAAGGATGCACTCATGCCCTGGCACTACCAAGACCCCTTCTTCCAGGCCGCCCCGGACGTGTTCGGCGCCGGAACCGAGGCGCTCTTCAAGGGCAAGGACGTCGTCGAGCTGACCAAATTCTACTACGCAAGCCTTGGAATCCCGGTCTATGACATCCTAGCTAGATCCCAGCCGATCACGCCTGCGCCAGGCAAGAACCCTCACGCCTACACGATCGACATCGACCGATTGGGCGACATCAGGGTCTTTTTGAACGTCGAGAACGACGCCTACTGGATGGACACACTCTTACACGAGTTCGGCCATGCGATCTACGACCGTTACATCGACCCAGAACTGCCCTACCCGCTCCGTACCGCGGCCCATACGTTCGTGACCGAGGCGATCGCCATGTTCTTTGAACGGCTTCCCAAGTCTGCCGCCTGGCTTCTGGACATGGGCCTTCTTGACCCGAGCGGGGCAAAAAGGCTTGCCCCCAGCCTCAAGGCATCGCTTCGGGCGGACGAGCTCGTTTTTGCCCGCTGGGACATGGTCATGGCCCGCTTCGAACGCCAGCTGTATGAAGACCCCAGCCAAGACTTAGACGCCCTTTGGTGGCGGCTCGTTCATGACTACCAAGGCCTCAAGCCCCCAAAGCGAAAGAACCCCGACTGGGCGGCCAAGATCCACTTCAGCTCCTCGCCAGCGTACTACCACAACTACCTGCTGGGCGAGCTTTTGGCCAGCCAGCTCTACGCTACTCTCCTGAACGACGTTTTAGGGGCCAACCAGGATGCCGAGCCCTCGCTCGTGGCCGAGCCTAGGCTTAAGGGGTTTTTGATCGAAAAGGTCTTTAGGCACGGTGCCAGGTACCGCTGGGATGAATTGATCAAGCAAGCGACAGGCCAGCCTTTAACTCCCGAATTTTTCGCCCAGCAGTTTGCGCAAACGCCCTAAACGACCTCCCTGACGGCTAGGTTTCGAAGAGGCGTGAGCCCGACGCGGTTGTAGAAGTCCCCGAAGCGCTCGCCTTCGAGCTTGGCCCGGCTCCAGAGGTAAAGCACGGGCCTTAGGGCTTCCGCGATCTCTTTCTTCGACACCTTTTCCGCAAAAAGCGCCCCTAAGCGCGTTCCAAGATGACTGGCGCCAAGGTAAATGTTGTAGGAGTCAAGGCCCCTGCCCACGATTCCTACCTCCGCCAAAAGCGGCCTTACGCAGTTGTTCGGACAGCCCGTCATTCTTACGGCAAGCGGCTCGTCTTGAAGCCCGAGCTCTTCCAGAACCGCTAGCAGCTCTTCAAGAAGGCCTGGAAAGGCCCGTTCGGCCTCGGCAATCGCAAGCCCGCAGGTAGGAAGAGCGGGGCAGGCCATCGCGGCGCGCTCTAAGGGCTTGAGACTTTCGGCCAAAGGCACCCCGAAATCCCTTAGGCACTCCTCGACCTTACGCTTGTCTCCTGGCAGGAGGCCAACAAGCAGCATGTTTTGCTGCGGGGTGATCCGGACATCCGGCCGGAAGGCCTCGAGCAGCGCCACTACGGCGCTTTTGTAACGATGTCCGGGCGTATCCTGGACTCTCCCCGATGGGATGGGAAGCCCGAGCATGAGCCTGCCGTCTTCAAGCGTTTGCCAGCCCAGATGGTCATGGGAAGCCTTCCAGACAGGCTTACGCGCCGGGGCAAGAGGCTTGCCGAACCTTCTTTCGAGCTCGTCTTTGAACCCCAAAAGCCCAAGGCGATCGAGCGTGTACTTCGTTCTTGCGTGATTTCGCTTGGACCTGTCGCCGAAATCCCGCTGGATCGTAAAGATCGCCTCGAGCGCGGCAAGCAGGTCATCTGGCACGACGAACCCCAGCGGTTCTGCAAGCCTGGGGTAGGTGCTACGCTCACCATGGCTAAAGGCGATTCCGCCTCCTACCAAAAGAACAAACCCTTCGAGCCGGCCGTTCTCGACAGGAACGATGCCGATGTCGTTCGCATAGACGTCGATGCAGTTGTCAAAAGGCGAAGAGATGCCGATCTTAAACTTACGGGGGAGATAAACCCTGCCGTAGAGGGGCTCTTCCTCGCCCTCCGTGCTCGCCGCTAGCTTGCCGTCCAGCCAAACTTCAAGGTAGGCGCTGGACTTTGGCCTGAAGTGGGCTTCGATCGTCCTTGCAATATCGAGCAGGGTCTTAGAAAGGGCTCCTTCAGGGGGGGCCGGGCAAAGCGTCACGTTCCTTACGACGTCACCGCACTTGGCGAAGCTGCTCAACAGATGCTTCGAGAGCCCGGACAAAAGCGGCTTCAGGCCGCCTTTGAGTACACCATGAAGCTGCACGCTTTGCCTGGAGGCTAGCCTAAGCGTTCCATTGGCGTACTCTTCGGCAAACTTGGCCATTGCAAGGAGCTGCTCGGCCGTGTAAGCCCCGCCCGCCGAGCCTACTCGGACCATGAAGCGGTAGGCCGGTTCCAGGCCCTCGTTCCTCCTTGACTTCCTTTGGTCCCTGTCGTCTTGCTGGTAAACCCCGTGAAACTTTATAACCTGGGCGCCCTCGTCCGAAAAAGCCTCTTCTTGGTTTCCTAGCTCCTCAAAAATTGGCCGTCTAAGGTAGAAACTGTTTTCCTTGGCCATCTCGATTTTCGAAGGGGGGGCATCCTTGCGCATGGGCTTTGTCTCTCCTTGGATCATGCCGGTCGGTTGCGTTATAAAAAGAGCCTTCCTTATTAGGAAACCACCCTTAGGCCGTTGACACAAGCCCTTCATTTAATAACGTTACTACCCATATATAATATTGACTATTGGGCCGGCCTTTGCAATAATGGGTGGGCATACAAAAAATCCAGCGTACAGGAGGGTGCCGTGTCTTCGCCTGATTTGTCTGTAGATTTAGGAGTTACGTTTCACGCTAGGGTTGCGGGAGGGGAGCAATAGTGCAACGGCTGATCGTTTTCACGCTTATCGGGTTTGTGGCGCAGCTCATCGATGGGTCGTTGGGGATGGGTTACGGAATGACTTCGGGCACCCTGCTGCTTGGCTTTGGTGTCGCTCCGGCCGTGGCTTCGGCTTCGGTACACATGGCGGAGATCATGACGACGGCGGCTTCCGGCATATCCCACCTGCGCTTCGGCAATGTTGACAAAAAAACGGCATTGAGCCTGGCCCTTCCCGGGGCCTTGGGGGCTTTTCTAGGCTCCTGCCTGATCAGTCGGGTTCCTGCGGGGATGGCCAGGCCCTTTACGGCCCTGTTCCTCTTTTTTCTCGGCGGATACCTTTTTGTCCGGTTTCTCGTTCCACGCCGGGTTTCCGCGCTGCCGGGCGGCAACAAGCCTAGCCGACACTTCCTTGTGCCGCTCGGGTTGCTAGCTGGCTTTGCCGATGCCTCTGGTGGCGGAGGGTGGGGACCAATCGCCACACCTGCGCTCATTCTGACCAAAGGGGTAGAGCCGCGCCTGGCTGTTGGAACGGTGGATACTAGCGAGTTTATCGTTACACTCTCCGCCACGCTGGGGTTTATCTTCTTTTTAGGGTGGAAAGGGGTCAACGGATTCTGGGTTTTCGCCCTCATGGCCGGCGGCGTGGCGGCGGCCCCTCTGGCAGCATGGCTGGTCCGGGTAGCCCCTGGACGCTTTCTTGGCATTTCTGTGGGCGCTGCTATCTTGTTTACCAATGCCAGGACACTCTTAGGCACCTTCCAGGTGCTGCCAGACAGGGCGATACCGCTGGTCTATGCTGGATTGACCCTGCTTTGGGCTTTAGGGCTTGTAACGGTTTGGGCAGGAGGACAAAGAAAATCCCAGGGCAGGGGCGCCGTGCCCCCGCAACTGACCCAAGGCCGCCCGGCATATGGAGCAATGGCTGACACTGAAGGATGCCTTTGATCTTCGGGATTTATAGGCAGTCGCATCTTAAAATTTACCAAAGAGAACCCTCTATATTTTGTTATGAGTCAAAAACAAAACACCAAAGTTTGGCCAAGCTGCCCGCCAAAGAAGGAGGCGTGGGCCCTGATCGCTTCAAAGCGATAACGCGCGATGGGCATGCTTGAAAGACACGCCCTGCCGTAGTATAATAGCGGCGGGTTTTTTTTGCGTACGCGGACCGATGAACCTAGAAGGAGGAGACGGCATGAAAAAGACGGTTGTAGGGCTTGCGGGCTTAACCGCGCTGTACACCCTCTCTCTTACCGGATTGGCCATTGGGCAAGACCCGGTTGCAGAGGGCAAAAAGATGTACGAGCAAGAATGCGCAAGCTGCCACATGGCCAACGGTTCAGGCTCCGGGATCTACCCCGCCGTCAACAACCTCTCCAAAGAAAAAGGCCTGGAAATGCTCAAAGGCTACAAGGGCGGCACCTATGGCGGAAGCATGAAATCGGTTATGGCCTCGTTCGTCAAAGGCAAGACAGACCAGCAACTCGAGGCGCTTGCCGCATACATGGCAACGCTAAAAAAATAGCGGAGAGTGTGCATGTCAAGGGACTTTCCAAGAAGGGCTCTGTGGAGTATTTGTTTTTTGGGGGCTTTTGGGGCGTCTTCGCTCTTTGCCGCCGACAACACGGCGAAGGGAAAGGAGCTTTACGCAAAGGAGTGCGCCGCCTGCCATCAGCAGAACGCTGAAGGCCAAGGTATCTACCCACCCCTTGCTTCCCTTTCAAAAGAGCAGATAGTCCAAAAGCTCAAAGGCTACCGTGAAGGCAAGGGCGGCGATATGAAGGCCGTCATGGAGCCTTACGCCAAAGGTAAGTCGGATGCAGACCTCGAAGCGTTGGCATCCTACATTGTCACGCTAAAGAAATAAAGGCGAAAAATTCCATGGGTGGGATACGTAGGATAAGCGCCTTAGCAATAGGGGGATATGCATTCTTAAGCGTCTGCTTCGCCCATGCCCAGGGTTCCCCCGTTGTGAGCAAAGAATTCTACGAGCGGCGTTGCGCAAGCTGCCATAAGACGGATGGTGCCGGGGATTCGCAAGCTCCGCCCATCAACCACTACAAAACATGGACGTCGTTTGCCAGGGCGATGGACCGTTGCCCGATCGCTCCCGAGTTGAACGACACCGAACTAGAGCTTGTCTCGAGCTACGTCGTATCGCTCTCACGCTCCCGCTAACGGCGAAGGAGCCAAGCCCCCGAGGAAGTCGGGACTCCTCCTCGGGGGCTTCCTTTTTAGGCTCTCCTATTCGCACTCAGAATAGCCACACTCTTTGCAAGTCGCGCAGCCTTCTTTTGGCTCGAGCGCCCCTCCGCACTCGGGGCAGGCGCCGTAGGATGGGGGGTCTTGATATTTGCGCCTGTCTTCCCCCAAGTGCGTAAGAACGGCCTTTGCGATAGCATCAGCGCACGAGGTAATCTGATTGTCCCCAAACCCGACGGGCTTGTGGCAGCGGATTCCGATAAGCTGTTTGGTGGTTTCTTCCGCAGGAATCCCGCTCCGCCAGGCGAGCGATACCAGGCGCCCGATCGCCTCGGACTGTGATGCCGCGCAGCCACCCGCCTTTCCGATCGTGTTGAACAGCTCGAACAGCCCCCGTTTGTCTTCGTTGATCGTCACGTACATCGGTCCGCAGCCCGTATCCATCTGGATCGTCGTCCCCTTGAGGACCTTGGGGCGCTTGCGCTTGGTTGGCTTGGCTTGAACTGGTGGTGCTTGCCTGGCCTCTCGTACAACCTGCGTCCTGCCCGTCTCGAGCACCTGGGTTTCCCTAGAGCCGTCCCTGTAGA